>CBDUSE010000132.1:0-8597 GCA_965369835.1 uncultured bacterium | reverse complement strand
TGGACGGACCCAGGCGACCCGCCCTACATCCGGCGCCTTCGAGGTGCGCGACAGCGTTGTAGGGCGGGTCGCCCTCGGCCCGCCGCCTCGCCAGTTGTTACTGTGGCCAACATAGAAGCTCCAAGGGCGGAAGATGCCTTGTGCGCCCACCTTGCGCCCATAGCTGCCGTGCGCTATCGTCCTTGCGTTATGTGGATTTCACCAAGAGACGTCGCCTGGAGCCTGACCGCAATACCGGGAGCCCTTGTCCTAGGGGCCATCGCTTTTGCCACCCCGTGGCCGGCACTTGTATTTATTTTTGGTATCTTGTGCTGGATCGCGATTATTTTCGTCTTCTACCGCCGCCGGCATGGCGCAAAACGACGATAGAGCGAGGAGGCCGAATGAAGATTGCGCTGGTGCAGATCAACACGACCGTCGGGGCGCTGCAGGACAACGTGCGCGCAATCCGCGAGGCGGCCGCCCGTGCAAAAGGGCTCGGCGCCGACCTCGCGGTCTTTCACGAGATGGCCATCACCGGCTATCCGCCCAAGGACCTGCTGGAGAAGCGCTGGTTCATCGAGAACAACCTCGCGGCGCTCGATGAGCTCGCGAACGCCTCCAAAGAGATCGCCATGGTCGTTGGCTACGTGGACCGCAACCCGGCCAAGCAAGGCAAGCGCCTCTTCAACAGCGCCGCGCTGCTCGCCGGCGGCCGAATCGCGTCGCGCCACCACAAGTCGCTCCTGCCGACGTACGACGTGTTCGACGAGGGCCGTTACTTCGAACCGGCGTCCCATGTCGAGGCAGCGTCCCTCGACGGCCACACGCTCGGCATCACGATCTGCGAGGACATCTGGAACGACAAGGACTTCTTCAACACCGCCCTCTACCACGACGACCCGCCCAAAAAGCTCGTCGGCGCGGGCGCTGAAGCGATCGTGAGCCTCAACGCCTCGCCCTACTCGATCGGCAAGCGCGCGCTCAAGCTTGACATGCTCCGCGCCATCGCCACAAAGCACAGGCGCCCCGTGCTCTACGTGAACCAGGTCGGCGGCAACGATGATCTGATCTTCGACGGTGCAAGCCTCGTTATGAGCGCCGAGGGCACGGTCGTCGCCCAGGCCAACGAGTTCGAAGAGGATATCGTCCTCTTTGACACCGAGACCGGCGCGGGCGACGTGCGTGAGATCGAATCGAACAACCTGCCGCGCATACTTAAAGCGCTCGCCCTCGGCGTGCGCGACTACGTGCGCAAGTGCGGCTTTTCCGACGTGGTCATTGGCCTGAGCGGTGGCATTGACTCGGCGCTTACCGCCGCGATCGCGGCCGAAGCGCTCGGCCCCAAACGCGTCCACGGCGTCGGCATGCCGTCGAAATACTCATCGCCGGGCAGCCTCGACGACGCGGAAGCGCTCGCGCGCAACCTCGGCATCGAATACAAGGTCATCCCGATCAAGCGCGTGATGGCGGCCTACCTCGAGACCTTCGCCGACGAGTTCCGCAGCCTTCCGGCCGACATCACCGAGGAGAACCTGCAGGCTCGCGCCCGCGGCAACGTCCTCATGGCGCTCTCGAACAAGCACGGCTGGCTCGTGCTCAACACCGGCAACAAGAGCGAGGTCTCCGTCGGCTACTGCACGCTGTACGGCGACATGGTCGGCGGCCTCGGCGTGATCGGTGACGTGCCCAAGACGATGGTCTACGAGTTCGTGCGCTCCATCAACCACAACGGCGAGGTCATTCCCCAAAGCACGATCACCAAGCCGCCGTCGGCCGAGCTCCGGCCCGACCAGAAGGACACCGACTCGCTGCCCGCCTACGAGGTGCTCGATCCCATCCTCCGCGCCTACATCGAGGAAGGCCGCGGCATCGAGGAAATCGTCGCCGCCAGCCACGAGCGGGCGCTCGTTGAGCGCGTGATCCGCATGGTGGATCGCAATGAGTACAAGCGCCGGCAAGCGGCGCCGGTGCTCAAAGTGACGAGCAAGGCGTTCGGCTTCGGCCGCCGCATGCCGATCGCTTGCCGCCTCCAGCACTTCGAACCCGCCCGAAAGAGACCATGATGGATGCCAGCACCCGGCCGATCACCAAGAACAGTCACGGCGGCAGGTACGCCTGCCGCCTCCAGCACTTCGAACCCGCCCGCGAGAAGAAGGAGTTGTGACGCGCCGCCCCGCGCTCCTCGTGCCGGTCACCACGCCATCCGCTTGAGCTTCGCGCCGGGGAAGTAAAAGGAGAGGATCTTGCGGTAGGACTTGCCCTTGTCGGCCATCACCTTGGCGCCCCACTGGCACAGCCCGACGCCGTGGCCCCAGCCGCGGCCGGAAAAGACGAACTTGCCGTTCCGCACGGAAAGCTTGAACAGCCCGCTGCGGATCACGTCCGGCCCGACGAGCAGGCGGAACTTGTTGAGCGGCACGATGGTTGCGCCCGCCGTGTGCGTTATCCGCAGCTCGGTGATCCTTCGCCCGGCGCGGCTGCGCTTGACGACGCGAATCGAGAGCACCTTCGCCACCCCGAGCGACCGCAGCTTGCGCCCGAGCGCATCGCCCGAGAACCTCGCGCTCCACTCGTAATGCGGCGTGCCTTTGCAGTACGGGCACTTCACCGGCCGCGTCGTGCGCTGCTCGCCGGCCCAGACGTTGTGCGCATACTCGGTGTGCCCGCCGCAACAGGCGGAGAAGTACGGCAGCATCAGCCGGCCGCGATGCGTGAGCACCATCCCGCGCGTGGCGTCTACGGTCTTGTTGGTGCGCGGGTCCTCACGGTCCATCCCTTCATAGATGATCCGACTCGTCGGGATGTCGAAGGGCCGCTCGCCGTTTCGCTTAACGTGGTACGCGCCGAACGAGCGCACCGCGATCGCCTGTGCCGCGAGCGCATCCCGGCCCGCCGACGGCATCATTTCCGCCGGCACGACGGCGCGCGTGTAATCCTCGATCGAGAGCGTGTTGACCGCGGTTAGGTTGCGCTTGTTTCGCAGCACGGTCACGTGCCCGCGGTACGGGCGGCCATTGACCTCGATACCGGCGTCCCCCTCGATGCGCGCCTCGATCCGCTCCGCCTCGTAGCGCTTCCCTCGCACAAGCACGCCGCGGGAGTGGTGCCTGACTCTCACGCCGCTTCGACCCGGCGTGCCCGAGTACACCGTCCGGCCGCCGGGCTGCGCCCGGATCGTCACCCGCTTCGAGCCGCCGATCTTCACCTCCGGCACGCCGACGAGCAGTGCCACGCGGATCTCGCCCTTGCGGACCGCCCCGGTCGAGCCGCAGTTGCACCCGAGCAGCGTGACAAGCCCAAGCACCGCGACGACCAACCACGCCCGGGCGCGGATATTCTGAGCATGTCGTGGCAACGCGCGCATCATCAGTCGGGCGAATCCTTCTTCCGTTTCAGCCCGAAGCGTTCGTACTCGCTATAGATGCAGCCGCAGTACTGCTGCCGGTACAAGCCGTACTTCATCGAGAGCTCGTACTCCCGCTTGTAACCGGGGCGGAAGTCCTCGTAATGCAGCGGCACGCCGACCTCGGCGGCCTCACCGCTGACTTCAGCGGCCACTTGCTCGCCGATCTCGCGGATCGTCTCGTGCTGCTGGTGCGGGCTCACGAGCAGCGTCGAGGTAAACGCGCCGAAAGAACCGCTCTTCGCCACCGCCGCCGTGCGTCGCAGTCGCATCTCGTAGCAGATCGGGCAGCGCTGCGCCTCGCGGTACGCCACCGCCCGCACGAATTCCTTGAGGCCGTACTCGTCATGCACGATCAGTTCGAGTCCAACCTGCTCGGCGTACGAGCGCGCCGCCTCGAGCCGCCGCTCGTACTCCTGGTACGGGTGCACGTTTGGATTGTACCAGAAGCCGGTCACCTCGTGCCCCGCCCCGCGCAGCTCCTCGACCGGAAACGTCGCACACGGCCCACAGCAAATGTGGAGCAATACCCTCATTGTGACCTCGTGTCGCTCCCGGAGACGACGCCACGCCCCTTCATTGACCACGCTAAGTATTTGCCGGCTTCAGCCGGTGGCAAGGCGCCTTCCTTGCGAAAGGCAGGCAGTCGGCCAAGGCCGGCTCCTGAGCAGACCATCGCTCACCAGAAGCCAACCCGATCCCTAGAACTCGTGCACTTGGTACTCGACCGCACCCATCTGCATGTACTCGATGCGGTTGATCTCGATCTTGACGAGCATGAAGTTCGGGTCGGTCGGCCCTGAGAAATGCTTCTCGAGCTCCGTAATCATTCCGAAGAGCTTCTCGCGATCGGCGTTGTCCTTCGTTATCGAAGCCCGCCCGCTTAGCCGTACGTGGTTCCACTGTGCGTCGTTGAAGCAGACCTCGACCGCTGCGTTGTGCTCGATCTGATCCAGTTTGCGCGATCCGGTGTGCGTGGAAAACCACAGCTCCCGCTCGCCAACCCATTTTATGGCGACCGGTCGCACACGGGGCTGATGCTCCGCGATCGTCGCGAGATTCCCGACCACCACTTCCTCGATGAGCTTCTTTGCCTTCTCGATGACGTCAGCATCCATAATGCCACCTCCCTTCATTCCCTTGCTTGCCAACTTAAAAGAGTTCGCTCTGCGGGCCCTGCGGGTTTGCGATCCCGAAATGCTCGTATGCGTTCGGCGTCGCCACGCGGCCGCGCTGCGTGCGCTTCAGGAACCCCGCCTGGATCAGATACGGCTCATAGACCTCCTCGATCGTGTCGGCCTCCTCGCCGATCGCCACGGCCAGCGTGTTCAGGCCCACCGGCCCGCCGGCGAACTGCTCGATCACCGTACGCACGAGCCGCTTGTCCATCTCGTCGAGCCCCTCGGCGTCCACGTCGAGCAGCTTGAGCGCGTCCTGGGCCACCGCCCGCGTGATCCGCCCGGCGGCGCGAATCTGCGCGTAGTCGCGCACGCGTTTCAGCAGCGTGTTGGCGATCCGCGGCGTGCCGCGCGAACGCCGCGCGAGCTCCTCGGCCGCGTCGTCGTCGAGCGTTACTTGGAGGATGCGTGCGGACCGCTCGACGATGCGGCGTATGTCGGCCACCGCGTAATTATCGAGCCGCACCGTCATCCCGAACCGGCTCCGCAGCGGCGAGCTTAGGAGCCCGCTCCGCGTCGTGGCCCCGATGAGCGTGAACCGGCTCAGATTGAGCCGCACGCTTCGCGCGCTCGGGCCTGAGTCAATCACGATGTCGAGCCGGTAGTCCTCCATCGCCGGGTAGAGGTACTCCTCGACGACGCGGTTGAGCCGGTGGATCTCGTCCACGAAGAGGACGTCGCGTTCCTGCAGATTCGTAAGCAGGCCCGCCAGGTCGCCCGGCCGCTCGATCACCGGGCCGGAGGTATTGACGACCTTCACATCCATCTCGCGCGCCATGATCTGCGCGAGCGTCGTCTTGCCGAGCCCGGGCGGGCCGTAGAGCAGCGTGTGATCGAGCGAGTCGCCGCGCTGCTTCGCCGCCGCGATGAATATCTCGAGCCGCTCCTTGACCTTCTCCTGACCGATGAAGTCGGCCCAGCACTGCGGCCGCAGCGTGGCGTCGAGCTGCGGGTCGCGCTCGCGAAGCGTGGTGGTGATGAACCGCTCAGACATGCCTACCGAGCCCCTCGGCGCGCAGCGCCTGCGTGATAACGTCCTCGGTATCGAGCTTCTCGTCGGCGCCACCGAGCCCCTCGGCGGCCTCGAGCACGCGCCGCACCGCCGTGTGCGCCGCCGCGTGACCGTAACCGAGCGTGACCAGCGCGCTCACCGCGTCGCGCACCACGTCCGGCTCTTTAGCCGCCGCGGCCGTGCGCGCATACGCCTCGATCGCCGGCAGCGTGCCGACGCGCTCCTTGAGCTCGACGATAATCCGCTCGGCCGTCCGCGTGCCAACGCCCTGGATGGATTTGATGAGCTTCACGTCCCCGGTGGCAATTGCCTCTCTGAAATCCTCGACCGAGAGCCCGCTCAACGCCGCCAGCGCCAGCCGAGGGCCTACGTTCGACACGCCAATCAGCATGCGGAACAGCTCGCGCTCGGCCTCGGTCGCGAAGCCATAGAGCACCATCTGATCGTCGCGGTGGTGCAGGTGCGTCAGCAGGCGGCACGTCTCGTCCACCTTCGGCAGGCGGTCGTAGGTGCTCAGCGGCACAGCAACCCCATAGCCGACGCCGCCCACATCGAGCACGACGTGTCCCGGCGTCGCCTCGACGAGCCTGCCCTGCAAATGCGCGATCATCCGATTCTTCCTTCGTTGTGTCTACACACGAAGTAACCTTACCTATCGGATCGTGGCTAAAGCCAGTTTGTCGAGAAACCCGCTGGAAGCGGGCTGAAGGATAACTCGCCCCCCAGCAAACCACCGGCTAAAGCCGGTGGCAACCAAGACCGGTCTGTACGATAGCCCTCCTGCAAGTGTCAGGTCATTTGCGAGACATTAGACTACGTTCGCTCGCCGCCGCGCACGGAGCCCACCGCCTGCGCGTGGCAGATGGCGACGGCGAGCGCGTCCGCCGCATCCTCGGGCTGCGGCGCCTCGGGCAGGCCGAGCAGCACCTTGATCATCTGCTGGACCTGCACCTTCGAGGCCGCGCCCCGGCCGACCACCGCTTGCTTGATCCGGCGCGGCGCATATTCGTACACCTCGAGCCCGGCCTGAGCCGCCGCGAGCAGCACCACGCCGCGCACCTGTGCCAGCTTAATGGCCGACGAGGCGCTCTTGCAAAAAAAAAGGCTCTCCACCGCCATCACGTCCGGACGGTGGCGCCCGATCAACGCTTCGAGGCCGGCGTGGATCGCCAGGTATCGCTGCGAGGCCGGCGCAGCAACATCCAGCCGAATCACGCCGCAGTCAACGGCCCGCAGCTCGCCCCGCGCCTCCTCGACGATCCCGTAACCCGTGACCCGCGACCCTGGATCAATCCCAAGTATTCTCCCCAAGGAACCTCCCTGCTCCTGGCGGCCCACCAGGGTGCTGAAGAAAACCAGAGCCTCGAAAGCCTAGATGCCTCTGCTCGCTTCGAAAGATCTCCTTCGACTGGCCCACCGCGCGAGCCGCGCACCGACAACACGTTGTAGGGCGGGCCCCCTACCTGGCCTGAGCCGGGTCGAAGGGCCGCGCCGAGAGCCGCGCAGCGGCGACTGGCAGTAGCCTCGGGCGCAAGCCCGTGGTATCGGGTACCCTGACAAAACCTGAGCCCCGAAAGGGGCGACTGAGTTCGACGCCACCCCGTGCTGAATCGCCCCAAAGGGGCTCTGTTCTTTCTCTCGCCCTGTTCCACGGGCTTCCGCCCGTGGCTACTCCCAAACGGCCCCCTGGGGCTCAATGACTCAACTGGGCGTGAGGCAATCTGCTAGCTATCGGAGAGCTCCGCCAGGATCTCGTCTGGAATGTCGAAGTTCGCGTGGACATTCTGCACGTCGTCCTGGTCCTCGAGCACGCTCATCAGGTCGAGCACCTTCTTCGCGGCGGCCCCCTCGACCGGTACCGTGTTCTGCGGCACGTACACCAGGGAGGCCGACTCCATCTCGATGCCGGCCGCCTCGATCGCGCTGCGCACCGACTCGAAGCCCTCGAACGACGTCGTCACAACAAAGGTACCTTCTTCATTCTCGAGGTCCTCGGCGCCCGCCTCGGTGGCGATCATGAACAGGTCGTCCTCGGTCGTCTTGTCCGCCGAAATTCGTATCTGCCCCTTGCGGTCGAACTGGAAGAGCACCGCGTTACTCCCCGCGAGCGAGCCGCCACGCTTGGTCAGCAACGAGCGGATATCGCCGGCGGTCCGGTTCCGGTTGTCGCTGAGCACCTCGATCAGGAGCGCCACGCCGCCCGGCGCGTACGCCTCGTAGAGGATCTCCTCGTAGTTCGCGCCCTCGACCTCGCCCGTGCCGCGCTTGATCGCCCGCGTGATGTTATCGTTGGGCATGCTGACCGAGCGCGCGTTCGCGATCGCCGTACGCAGCCTTGGGTTGGTATCCGGGTCGCCGCCGCCCATCTTGGCGGCCACGATGATCTCCTTGGCAAGGCGGCTGAAAAGCTTTCCGCGCCGCGCGTCAACGATGCCCTTCTTGAACCGGATGCTGTGCCATTTCGAATGTCCCGACACGGCCTCTCACCACCTACTATGCGTCATCACAAACCGGACGACCGATCGGCGCCTCGCCCTAGTTGCCTTCCTTCGCCTTCTTGGCCGCCTCGACGATCTTGGGGATGAGCTGCCCAGGCACCTCCTCGTAGTGCGAGAAGCTCATCTCGAACGAGCCCCGGCCGCCGGTGATCGAACGCAGGCTCGTCGCGAACGTGAACATCTCCGCTTGCGGCGCCTGCGCTTTGACCACCTGGAGGTTCCCGTCCGGCTCCATGCCCTGGATGCGGCCCCGTCGGCTGTTGAGATCGCCCGTGATGTCGCCCATGTAGTCGGACGGGACGGTCACCGCCACGTTCATGATCGGCTCGATCAGGGTCGGGTTCGCCTCCATCATCACGTGCTTGAACGCCTGTGCGCCCGCGATCTGGAAGGCGATGTCCGACGAGTCCACCGGATGGTCCTTGCCGTAGAACACGGTCGCTTGCACGTCCACTACGGGGTAGCTGGCCAGCGGGCCTTCCGCCAACGCTTTGTGGAACCCCTTGTCCACCGACGGGATGAAC
>CBDUSE010000131.1:0-8599 GCA_965369835.1 uncultured bacterium | reverse complement strand
GTTGACTTCGATCTGATCTTTCCTATAATAATGGTAATGGTGGTTTGGCCTGAAGTGTTTTGTGTTGGGATCATTCACCCTGATTCACAATCTGGAGTGATTTGCATGAGTAGTAAAGACAAGAGCGGCCGGATTCCAGACGGTGTAACTCTGTCACAAGGCTCCGTGGCAGAGCAACCCGGACTACAATGGCCGGATCATGAACAGGGCGACATGCTCCCGGAGGAGCTTCCCCTCGCGGTTCACCCTGCTCGCTACGGCTTGCGTGTGCTGAAAGCTCTCCGCCGGATCATTCGAGCAGTGGATTTGCATTCTCGCCAGCTTGCGGCCCTCCACAAAATCACATCGCCGCAACTGGTTTGTCTACTGGCCATTGAAGAACACGAACCTCTGACCGTTAGCGCAATCGCAAAGGACATTCACCTCAGTCCGAGTACGTTGATAGGGATCCTCGACCGGCTCGAGAGCAAAGGACTCCTTCGTAGGAACCGTGATCTCAAAGACCGCCGGTTGGTGAACGTCTCGCTCACCGAGCCCGGAAGAGAACTCATCCAGAGAGCGCCGTCTCCGCTTCAAGACACGTTAGCCGACGCGATGAATAGCCTCCCAGAGCCAGAACAAGCGACCATAACCGAATCACTTGAACGGATCGTGGAGCTGATGGAAGCACGGCATGTTGATGCCGCTCCGATCTTGGAAACCGGTCCCTTGGTTTCGACGCAAAAGGAGGCGGAAGAGGAAGGACCATTGACGGCTGGCGGCGGGCACCGCAGGTAATCTGACGCTGCGCGTATCTACGCACGGCGTGCTGTGACGAGGATTCGTCCTCCAGCCAGACAACAAGGGGAGGAGACTATGCGTTATCACAGAGAAAACGAGGCGAAAGCCACTTTTGACGACATCTATGTTGCCCCTACACCACACGCGTACGTGGCGGAAATGGCGAAGCACGGTTTCCAGATCGGGGAACAGGCGCGTCCCTATTGCACTGCAGCAGCAGAGCTTCTGAGGGAGCAAAATGGCGAAGCCTGGCCGGTTCAGATGTTGGATATTGGGTGTTCATATGGCATTGGCTCAGCATTCGTGAAGTATGGTTGCTCGTTTGACGAGATCGTTGCCTTTTTCTCGTCGCGTGCTCCAGAGAATTACTCGTCGTGCTGTGAAGTGATGCGGATGTGGCTCAGCGTCACGTCTCCGGTTTGCGACATACGGTGTGTCGGTCTCGACAGCTCTGCACCGGCGATCCGCTTTGCCTTGAATGCGGGGCTTCTGGATGGGGGAATTGCGCGTGACCTTGAGCAACCGAACGCCGACCCAACAGAAGAAGAGCGTGCTTGGTTTCGGAGCTGCAACCTGCTGGTGAGCACGGGCGCCATCGGATACGTTACCGAACATACACTGACCAAGGTGCTTCCGCATTTTGGGAATGATCATCCGGCTGACTTCGGTCCGTATGCAGTCGTGACTATCTTGCGTATGTTTGACGCCAAGCCGATTATCCGCTCCTTCGAGCAGTTTGGGTTCCGATTTGAGCCTGTGCCAGGGGCTTGCCTGCCGCAGAGGAATTTTGTCAATGAAGAAGAACGTAGCAAGGTACTGAGTATCCTGCACGACAAGGGGATTGATACCGTTGGGCGGGAAGACAGAGGAAAACATTTCGCCGACCTGTTCGTTGGTGCTCCAGCCGAGCAGATTCCTGAACTGTTGGAGAGAATGGCTTTGGTCAAGTTGGAATGCTCAGAGGAGAGAGCGACGTCGTACATACATCGTTGACCTACTGAAGTGATGACGAGCCATAATCTCATTCGAGCGCGTATCCAAATCCTTCGATGGCGGGAAGCACTTTGCAGTCAACGAGCTTTCCTTTGTGGTCCGCGAAGGCGTGGGAAGCCGAAAAGGCGAGAGTCGCCCGACGGCTACGTATGGGAGGCCCGTCTCTGGGAGTGTCAGCTATGTCACATGGCCCTCTGGCTCCCGGACGGACTCAAGCCCCACCGCAGGCGAGGAAAGGAGGTCGTCCTAAGCACGGGCGAGTAAGCACAGCTCGATGATAAGGCTTTCTCAAGTATCCAAGAGCTTCGACGGCGGCCTGTCGTACGCCGTCAGGGACCTTTCCCTTGATGTCGCGGAAGGGGAGACGCTTGTCCTCCTCGGTTCGTCCGGCTGCGGCAAGACTACCACACTCAAGATGATCAACCGCCTCATTCAGGCAACGGGCGGCACGATCGAAGTTGACGATGAGGACGTAATGAGCCAGGATCCTGTTTCCCTCCGGCGGCGGATCGGCTACGTCTTCCAGGAAATCGGTCTCTTCCCGCACATGACCGTCGAGAAGAACGTGGCGATTGTACCGAGACTGCTTGCCTGGCCAAGAGCTCGGCAGCGGGACCGAGCCAGGGAGCTTATGGAGCTTGTTGGTCTCGAACCTATGGAATACGCGGATCGCTATCCGCATGAACTCTCCGGCGGAGAGCAACAACGCATTGGGGTTGCGCGGGCGCTTGCGGCGGATCCGGGTTACCTCCTTATGGACGAGCCTTTCGGCGCTTTGGATGCCCTCACACGGGACACGTTGCAGCAGGAGCTGCTGGCACTCAAGGCACGGCTGAAGAAGACGATCGTTTTCGTCACCCACGACATCTTCGAAGCGCTGACGCTTGCTGACCGTATCGCCATTTTGCACGAAGGCCGCCTCGAGCAGGTGGGCACGATACACGAAGTGCTCAGCAGGCCCGCGACTCCCTTTGTCCGCGAGCTGTTCGGCAAGCCCGCCCAGCAGCTGGCCGCGTTCAAGGAAATGCTCTGATGGTCGCCGCAGGTTGGCTGACGGACCGGCTCCCCGAGCTCTGGCAACAGACCGGCGCGCATCTGATGCTTGTCGGGGTCTCGACCGGATTCGCAATCCTGATAGGGCTGCCACTCGGGATCCTCGTCTTTCGAAAGACTTGGCTACGCGGCCCGGTGGTCGGCGCGGTCGGCGTCCTGCAGACAATCCCGAGCCTTGCCATGCTGGCGATTCTGCTGGCGGCGACACGCAAGATCGGCGCGCTGCCGGCGATGATCGCCCTGACGCTCTATGCCCTTCTGCCGATCGTGCGTAACACGCTCGCTGGCCTTCAGGGCGTCCCGGCCGAGGCTGTTGAAGCCGCCCGCGGCATCGGCATGACCGAGCACCAGCAACTCTGGATGGTCAGGATGCCGCTTGCAATGCCCATCGTCGTCGCGGGCGTCAGGACGGCCGCGGTCATCGGCGTGGGCATAGCAACGCTCTCGGCCTTTATCGGCGCACCCGGGTTAGGTGTGTTCATTAACCGTGGCCTCGCGATGCGCAATATTTCGCTTCTTCTGCTGGGCGCGGTGCCGGCGGCATTGCTGGCGGTGCTTGTCAACTTCGTTATCAGCGCGGCGGAATGGGGCATGCGTCCAAGCCGCGAGGCAGGAAAGAAGGCCGCGCGCAAAGCAAGGCTGCGTCCCCTAGCCGTCGCGTTACCCTTCCTTTTGGTTGGGCTTGGGATCGCGGTGCACATGGGGAAACCCTCTGTGCAAGGCAAGGTCGGGACCATTCGCATCGGCTCGAAGAACTTCACCGAGCAGCTCATCATCGGCGAGCTCATGGCGCAACTGATCGAGGCGAAGACAGACCTGGCCGTTCAGCGGCGTTTCAATCTCGGCGGGACGATGATCTGCCACGGCGCCCTTGACGCCGGGGAGATTGACGTCTACGCGGAGTACACGGGAACGGGGTTGACAGCGATCCTGAAGGCCCCGGTGGTGGGCGACCCCGACGAGGCGTTTCGCCAGGTGGCGAAAGCGTACCGCGAACGATTCGACGTGGAGTGGCTTCGACCGTTCGGCTTCAACAACACCTATGCAATCACGGTCCGCGAGACGGACGCGGCGCAGAACGGGTGGACGAAGATTTCCGATCTGCGGGGCGGCGCGGCGGACCTACGCGCCGGTTTTACCGCTGAATTCATGGAGCGGGAGGACGGTTACCCAGGGCTCCGCAAAGCGTACGCGCTCGAATTCCGGAAGGTGCACGATCTCGACCCAAGCCTCATGTACGACGCGGTCGCCAAGAGCGAGGTGGACGTCATTTGCGCGTTTGCAACGGACGGCCGGATTGCAGCGTACAACCTGAAACCGCTCGAGGATGACCGCGGCTTCTTCCCTCCGTATTATGCGGCGCCGGTTGTCCGGATGGAGGTTCTCCGAGCTTTCCCAGAAGTCCGGGATGCGCTCGAGCTTCTCGCCGGCGCATTGGATGATGCGACCATGCAACGACTAAACTACGAAGTAGACAAGAACAAGCGCGCTCCCGCCGAGGTCGCTCGCACGTTTCTCGACGAGCACGGCTTGCTGAAAGGGGAATAGTCCTATGCCGGGCATCGCGGGGATCACTGGTCGGAAGGCATCGCAGGAGCACGTCCGGGAAATGCTCAACAGACTGAGGCCCCGCGGCCTGCGCGTCAAGCTCACCTTGGATGACGACGGCCGGGTCGGCGGAATGATCCACTACCTCCCTATAGAGCAGTCGTTCGTGGACGGGCACGACCTCTACTTCATCCCGTGCATATGGGTCCACGGACACAAGAAGGGACGGGGCAATTTCCAGCGCAAGGGGATGGGCAAGGCGCTCTTGGCGGCGGCCGAGGACGATGTGAAGCGCCTTGGCGCCAAAGGCATCGCCGCATGGGGCCTGCTGCTGCCGTTCTGGATGAAAGCGTCATGGTTCAAGAAGCGGGGATACGTCAAGGCCGACAGAAACGGGATGGCCGTCCTGCTCTGGAAGCCGTTCACCGACGATGCAACCCCGCCCAGGTGGCTCAAACGGAAGAAGAAACCGGAGTCAATACCCGGCAGGGTGTCGGTCACGGCGCTGGTAAACGGGTGGTGCCCAGTCCAGAACATCGTGTGCGAACGCGCGCGAAGGGCTGTGGCCGAGCTTGGTGACAGAGTAGTGTTTCGCGAGATTGATACTTCCGAGCAAGAGACCTTGTTGGAATGGGGAGTCCCGGACGCCCTTTTCAACGACGATAAAGCGGTTCGAACCGGTCCGCCCCCTTCGTACAAAAAAATAAGAAAGCTTGCGGCGAAGAGGCTCAGGAGGATATAAACGCTGCTTCGAGGCTGGGTCCGGGCGCTAGCTCGACCGAACGAGGCACGAACGCTGCGGCCTGCCGGAGACCAAACATGGCAACACGGGCCAGGAACAGTTCCTTGATCCCGCAAGACCAGCGAACTCTTTGACTTGACTCCAGCGGAGTCTTTGCTCTGATTCAATGTCGTGCGTCGGCGCCTGTCCCGGCTGCGACCTGATGGAGGAACGGGCAGAGCAAAGGGCAGGACATGGAAACTGGGAGGCCAGCGGATGAACATCTTCGTGGGTAATCTGAGCTATAGCACAACGGACGATTCCCTCCGGACACTCTTCGAACAGCACGGTGAGGTGACGTCGGCCAAAGTGATCACGTCTCGGGAGTCCGGACGCTCCCGGGGCTTCGGTTTCGTCGAAATGCCGAACGACGAGGAGGCGCGAGCCGCCATAGCGGCGCTCGACGCGAAAGAGTTAGAGGAGCGTCCGCTGAAAGTCAGCGAGGCTCACGCGAAGACCGATCGCCGGGGCGGGGGGGAGCGTCCTCCCCGGCAAGATCGTTGGTAGTCCCGCCCTTTTGTGGCGCGATCTCGAGGAAACGCCTTTGGGCGACGAGGAGCGCCCGGGCACCGGCTCTGCCGGAACGAACAAGTATATGCCGGGTTCCTGGAGCTCTGTGAGGTTCTGGGGCACTCGGACACGGACATGTTGATTAGACGCTCCACGGGAGTTGAACTGGCCGAGCGGGTGGGTGTCCCCACCGCGTTGCAGGTTCGAGCGCTGCCCGCGAAGCCGGCGCACAGAGAGGTGAAGAAGCTCTAGGCCAAAGTACCGGACGACGAGAACGTCGCGGCCCGATTGGGGCTGTGGTCGGGAATCCGGGTCAGGAACACTTCCTTCCGCACTCGCATGCCGACGAAGTCTCCGACTTGATTCCACCAGGATGGCAGGGCTACGGAATGCCACGAGCTGGGAAATATCCCGGCTGCGGTTGAACGAGGAAACGTGCAGGAGAGAACGATCCAGGAGGACAACGGATGAACATTTTTGTGGGTAACCTGAGCTACAGCACACAGGAGGATGCCGTCCGGACACTGTTCGAGCAGCATGGGGAGGTGGCGTCGGCAAAGGTCATCACATCTCAGGAAAGCGGGCGTTCCCGCGGCTTCGGGTTCGTCGAGATGCCGAACGACGACGAGGCGCGAGCCGCGATCGGGGCGCTGGACGGCACGGAGCTCGACGGGCGCCCGCTCAAGGTAAACGAGGCCCAGGCGAGGACAGAACGCCGCGATGGCGGACGTCCTCCCAGGCAAGACCGCTGGTAGTCCTCCCCACGGGCCCAGCACATTCAGGATTGGAGAAGCGTTACCCGGAAGTGTAAAACGACAAGGACGTCGCGGCCAGACTGAGGCCGCAGGTAAGAATCAGGGCCAGGAACAGTTCCTTCTGCACTGGTGTTCCAATAAAGTCTGCGACTCGGCTCGAGCAGAAGAGCAGCTCTATCGAATGTCATGAGCCGGAGGACATCCCGGTTGTGGTTGAACAGAGTAATTAACGAGAGAAAAGGATCCGGGAGGTCAACAGATGAACATTTTCGTGGGTAACCTGAGCTATGGCACAACGGAGGATGCTCTCCGGACACTGTTCGAGCCGCACGGTGAAGTCTCGTCGGTCAAGGTCATTAAAGATCGCGAGACCGGACGTGCCCGCGGCTTCGCCTTTGTCGAAATGCCGAACGATGAGGAGGCACGCGCCGCAATCGCTGCGGTGGACGGTAAAGACCTTGACGGGCGTGCGCTCAAAGCAGACCAGGCACAGGAAAGGACTGATCGCCGTAGCGGCGGCGGTGAGCGCCCGCCGAGGCGAGATCGCTGGTAGTCCTCCCCACGGGCCCAGCACACAGAGGATTGGAGACGCGTTACCCAGAAGTGCAAAACAACAAGGACGTCGCAAGTTGCGCGACGCGGACGTCGCGGCCCGATTGAGGCCGCAGGTAAGAATCAGAGCCAGGAACAGTTCCTTCTGCACTGGTGTTCCAATGAAGTCTGCGACTCGGCTCGAGCAGAAGAGCAGCTCTATCGAATGTCATGAGCCGGAGGACATCCCGGTTGTGGTTGAACAGAGTAATTAACGAGAGAAAAAGGATCCGGGAGGTCAACAGATGAACATTTTTGTGGGTAACTTGAGCTATGACACTACGGAGGATGCTCTCCGGACACTGTTCGAGCCGCACGGCGAGGTGTCATCGGTCAATGTCATCAAGGACCGGGAGACTGGACGTGCTCGCGGCTTCGCCTTTGTCGAAATGCCGAACGACGAGCAAGCACGCGCTGCAATCGCTGCGGTGGACGGCACAGACGTTGACGGGCGTGCGATCAAGGCGGATCAGGCCCGGGAAAGAACTGATCGCCGTAGCGGCGGCGGTGGGCGCCCGCCGCGCAGGGAAGATCGCTGGTAGTCCCGGCAACAGGCTGAAGCTATAGGCCGTGGGCCTCTTCGAGGTTCGCGTGTCAACATTCGGAACAGGGGAACAGCAAGCGCTCGCTTGCTGTTCCCTCTCTTTTTTGCTTCTATCGGCGACGTAGTGACCTTTGGTGTTGGGAGCCGACTTCCGAAGTTGCGTGGTTAGTCGCGCCTCGCAAGACGATGGGGGGTCGAGCCATAAGGGTCTAGCTAAGGTTGGTCGGGGCGTGTGTGACGAAAGTCAACAGGCGAAGGTCCTGCTGTCTGACGATGACGGCAATATTGAGTCTCTCTGGACCATACGAGTAGGCAACGATCTCTACCGGCTCGACAACATCCCATGGTTTGCGTACAGCGTGTCATGCGAAGACGTTGTTGAGGCACGTGCCCTTGAAGAAGGCGGTCTCCCGGAGTTCATCCGCGTCGTCAGCAAGTCCGGCAACCGGACTGTTCGCCTCATCCTTGAGCCACCAGCAGATCAATCGGAGGAATCCCGAGGCATTTTGGACAGGCTCGTCCAACTGGGCTGCGATTACGAGGGAGCGAATCGCAAGTACATCGGCGTCAACGTTCCCCCCGGAGTTGACCTGCCTACAGTGTGCGACTTCCTGACGAGCACGGGGCAGAAATGGGAACATGCCGACCCAACCTGGAACGAGCTGCACGGCGATTCAAGCGTCTCCTAGTACACCGATTCGCAAGTACGATGGCGTATCGTCATTGTGCCAGTGTCGCCATCACGCCTGCATCGGCGGGGAGTGACGAGCCGGGGTGCATGGGACGTTCTGCTCGGAGCGCGGCGCCTGTTGGCCTCCGTGGCCGTGGGCGCCGAGTGGCACGGGCGTCCCGCCCGTGGATCATGGGCAAGATGCCCATGCCACCCAGCGGGCCTGTCTCAACTTCCTGCGCCGATCGGCGATCACGTGCCTTGGCACGATACGCTACCGAACTCATGAAATGAAGCACTAGCAGGCTGCTGAAAAAGACCGACGTCCGGTTGAATCGTTGAGCCCTCAAGGGCGTTTAGTAGGAGCCTATCAG
>CBDUSE010000130.1:0-8680 GCA_965369835.1 uncultured bacterium | reverse complement strand
GCCCCTGCCGTTGAAGGTCCAACGCAGGCGCCACTTCTGGTAGTGGCATTTGAAGAGCACGACGTCGGCGCGCTGGCAGAGCTTGTAGACGAAATTCGCCTCAAAATCGTCGAGCCGGCCGTGCACGGTATGGGGTTCGACCACGATGGGGTAGTCGCTGATCGCCTCGATCATGTTGAGGAACCCCTCGTTGCCGTCGCCGACCCCGCGGTCATCGCGATACTCGTAGAGCCCGTACTCGTGCTCGATGTGGACCGCGTACGGTTTGAGCCGCTCGATCTCCTTGGCCACGGGCGTCCACCATTCCGGCCGGTTGATCTCCATGATCGGGATCACGCCGTCGCCGGCGCCGTCGGTGTGGCTGATGACGAGGACCTCGCGGTCCGGGTTGGCTTTCTGGATAAACTCGCGCGCCTCCTCGCAAAAGGTGGCGATCCCGCACAGCCGAGGCGGGTAGCTCGAGATCATCACAATCGGGCTGTTGCGCGAGGCCGTGCGCTGCGGCGTCTCGTCCGCTCCCATGGATGGCCCTCCTATGCCGAGACTTTTTCCGACTCTTCCAAGCTCAGTCTAGTCAATGAAAGGAGTGCCAACAAGAAAGCAATTACAGACTCTGCGCCCCGGTTCCGACTTATCCGGCCCGGGTCGAGGCCGTCGGCGACGGCTCCGGTCGGGCTGTCGTAGAGTACGACCTTGAGCCGGTTGCGCCCGAAGAACCAGTCGAAGCTGCGCTGGGCCGAAATGAGGTAGCGCTCCTCGCCGGTCGTCTCGTAGGCGGCGGCGCAGGCAGCGGTCAGGTAACCGGCTTCGATCGGCTGCTGGCTGAAGATGGCCCTCGTGCCGCCCTTGACCCACCAGCCCTCGTTGCCGACGAAGTCGAAGTAGTCGTTATGCCACTGGTTGCGGATCAGGAAGTCGAGGCTCTCGAGCCCGCACTCGCGCATCGCCTCGTCGCCGGTGAGGCTGTAGGCCGAGAGCAGGCCCTCGCACAACACGGCGTTTCCATAGGTGACGATGTCCTCGAACCAGTGCCACCCGTCGTCCCGGTTGACGGTGTAGAGTTCCACAAGGTCGGCTGCGAGTTGCTCAAGAACGTGCTGAAGCACATGGGCGTTCTTGAAACGCCTGAGGATCTCGGCGAGGCCGCAGATCGCGTACGCCTTGGCGCGCGGGCAAGTGAGGCTGCCCAGGTGTGGCGCCGCCCTCTCGAAGATGTGGGCCGCCCGCGTGCGGACCTGCTCGTCCTCGGCCAGGCGCAGCACTGCGCCGAGCCCCCAGACCACGCGCCCAAAGGTGTCCTCGCTGCCGCACTCATCGAGGAAGCGGCCGTTCGCGTCCGCAAAGGTGCGGAAGCGGCCGTCCTCGGTCTGGGCGCGTTCGAGGAACTCGAGGTAGCCGGTGATCACATCGGAAAGTTCGCCGTCGTGATGGTCCTGTGCTTGGACGAGCACCACCAACGCCCGCCCGACGTCGTCGGCACTGTAGCCGTAGCGCAGGTCAGGCATGCTGCCGTGCGTGTGCTGGACCAGGCCGTTCTCGTCGGTAAGCGCCAACAGGTGGTCCAGTTTCAGCTTCGGCAGCCCCGATGGGCTGAACACGATCTTTTGCGCGGCCCGGGCAACCATGAGCTCGCGCTGCTCCTCAAGGACCTTCCCAAACTCTTCAACATAGCGCCGGCCGATTTCGTTCCAGGTCATCTGCCGGCCGAAGGCGTAGGTGCGCTCGCGGAGCCGGTTCCGCAACGCCTCGTCGCCGAGAAGCCGCCCGATAGCGTTGGTGAGCCCGTTGGTGTCGCCGAACTCGACGATCACGCCCCGGCCGTCGGCGAGCAGCTCCTCGGCGTACCAATACGGGGTGGAGACGATCGCCTTGCCCATCGCCACCGCGTAGGCAAGCGTGCCGCTCACGATCTGCTCGCGGCTCAGGTACGGCGTCAGATAGATGTCGGCCGCCGAAAGGAACTGGAGCAGCTCGTCGATCTCGACGAAGCGGTCGTCGAAGATCACGTTCGCCTCGAGCCCGAAGTCGCGCACCTTCTGCTCGAGGTACACGCGGTAGCCCTCACCGTAGCGCCGGCGCACTTCGGGGTGCGTCGCCCCGAGCACGACATAGGCGAGCTTCGGGAAGCGCTCGACCACCGGCGGGAGCGCTTCGAGCACGTTCTCAATTCCCTTGTTCGGGCTGAGCAGGCCGAAGGTGAAAATAACGGGCCGGCCCGCCACGCCGAACCGCTCCTTGCATGAGTCCGGGTCGGTC
Organism: uncultured bacterium; assembly: GCA_965369835.1. GTDB lineage: Bacteria > Auribacterota > JABMQX01 > JAFGEW01 > JAFGEW01 > CBDUSE01. Next base: position 6,424 of record CBDUSE010000130.1, on the reverse strand, counting down.
AACGGCACGTCCGGCGTGCCGTGGTGGATAAGCACCGCCTGCGATTCGGGCACCTCGTACACATCACGAAGGATCCGCAGCGCCCGATCGCTCATGACGATCAGCCGCTCCGAGTAGCGAATCAGGTCAAGCATCGAGCGGCGGTACGCCGGCTTGGGCCGCTCGAGCACGGTATGCAGCGTGGTGACCACCGGCTTGTCGAGGTCGGCGAGCAGCGCGCCGAGGTGGCTGCCCGCATCGCCCCCGAAAATGCCGAACTCGTGCTGCAGGCAAACGAGGTCGGCGCCGCAGCGGTTGATGAAGCGCGCGGCGCGGTGGTAGTCGCCCAGAGAATCCTGCTGGATCTCGAAGGTGACGGCGTCGGGGTAGTCGTAGCCCTCCTCCGTGTTGTTCACGGCGACCACGCCGAGGTTCTCTGGTGAGACCTCCCGGGCGACGGCGTGATAGAGGTCGGTGGTAAACGTGGCGATCCCACACTTGCGGGGGAGAAAGTTACCGATGAAAGCCGCACGGATGCGGTCGGTCCTGTCGGTTCTAGAGGAGGTCATATCATCCATGGTCTTCTCCGCTCGTTCCTGAGTCCTTTCGCTGCGGAAGCCTTGCGTCCGGCTGACCGGCGTACCTCGGACCGACACTGGGTGTCAGTCCTTACCGCCACGCAATGGCCCCGAAACCCCTGGCGCGTCACTGGCTCAGACTCGGAAGCTGGCCCTTCCTCCTCTGGCTCGCGCGGCCGGTTTCCTTCCGCGTCAGTCTCGCTTCAGAAGAGACTGCCCCAAGGGAACTCATCCGCCTGGACCGCAGCCGCGAGATTCAGCCGATCTTGGCGAAGTTCCCTCAGTCCCGAATCGCTCGGAACTCTTCGCGGCACCGTCAGCCCAGGGGCGGTGGTCTGTTTGAGGTCTCTGTGTCTGTTCGCAGGTCAGCCTAAGTCGGCAAACAGTCGGCGCGGCCCGCGTCCCGAGGCCAGCGGTGGGAGCCCAAGAGGTATGCTCTCTATGCCGGGACTCACCGAACCGCACCAAAGCACGATCAATGCCTGACTCATTTCGCCTCCACTGTAGGGCCAAGGATCCTGCGGTGTCAAGAGGAAAAGTGACGAGTAGGCGCGTGGGTGTTTATCATTGTGAGAACTTGCCTCTCATAAGAGGCTACACTTATTCAACTAAGCTATATAAAATCACTCCCACCACTCCCAAGGCCGTGCCAAGTGGGGTCATTCTGATCCAGGAATGGACAGGATAAAAGGACAGACAGGATCAGGCGGTTTTCCCTGATCTCGTCCATCTTGTTATCCCGTCAAGTCCCTAAGAATGAGCAGGTTGCGGCGTAAAGACGCGGTCCATGGAGTACTTGAGCCTTGCTTCCCGGGCCGCGAGCGTGTCCGTGACCGTATGCTCGCCGCCTACTCGGCCTTCTCCAGTCTCGAGACGAGCACGGGGCGCTGCTCGAGGCCGCCGCTGTCGTGTGGCGCGTAGATGCGCACGGCGACCACGTTGCGCTCGCCCGGCTTGAGGAGTCCGGCGCCGACCTTGTAGACTCGCTCGATTTCGTGCGGTTTTTGCTCTTGCTCACCGTCCTGCGGTTGTTCCTTCTTCGGGGGGAAGTCGCCTGTGGCGCCGACCATCTGGCCGTTGACGTAGGTCTCGTCAGCCGAGTTGATCTTGCCGAGGACGAGCTCGAGGTTCTCGGTCTTGAAGTCGGCGGGCACGTCGAACGTGAAGCGGTACCAGACGACGCCGCTCTGACCTTGGAGGTCGGCCGACTTCTCACCCCAGGGGCCTGGCCCTTCGCGATCCCACATCTTAGGTGAGGCGACAACGGGCCATGTCAGGTCATCAAATCCGGGGGCGGCGAACTCTGCGTTGTCGTCGTTAATGACCTTCGGCTGGCGCGGCAGGATGAGGAACCGGTCGGGCGCGTCCTGCGGGTCGGGCGTCAGGTCGAGCAGCCACTCGTCCGTGAGCCGCTTGCGGAACTCGGGGTCGCCTGTGAGCCGGACGAGCTCGTCGGCAACCAGGATCTCCTTGGCCCGCACGCTCAGGACCGGGTAGACGTCGTAGTAGAGGCGGCGCTGTTCTTCCCAGAACTTCTTCCAAAAATCGTGGCCGTACTGCCGGCTGATCTGCTCGACCATGTACCAGGCGAGGCCCATCAGCTTCTCTTTGGTGTCGGACGGGAGCGTTTGGCGGAACTTCTCCTTGTCCATCTGGAGCTCGTTGACGCGCTTCTCTTTGATCATCTCGATCGCGGCGAGCGCGTTGGACGTGTAGTGGCGGACCATGTTGTCGCAGTTGGCCAGGTCGGTTGCGCGCCAGCCGGCGTCCTCGAGCCAGACGTGGAAGCCCTCGCAGATCCACGTCGGCGTCTGGTGCGGCCGGGCGATGAGCGTGATCCAGTGCATCTCGTGCGAGTCAACGGCGCACGGGTTGTTGGCGTGGCGCCAGATGCACGGCGCCAGGCGATGCGATGACGGGATCCAGGTCTCCGAGCCGAACTTGTCTCCCGCCGTGCCGCCGCCGTAGCCCGACAGCATCGAGGCGCCCTGCACGCCGACGTAGAGCGCGTACGGGCGGCGATGACCGGTGACCTCGAGCTGCTTGTCGTAGACCTTCTTGACGTTCTCGGCCCAGACGGGGAACCAGCGGCGGTTGTTCGGGCTGTCGGGCGCGGTGATGATCATGCCCTTGTGCTCCATGCTGATCCATGCGGTGAGCACCTCGTCGGCCAGCCACCGGGCGTGCAAGCCGCCCCGTGGTGCCACGTAGAACAGCGTCTCCTCGGCGTTCGCGGGCGCCGGCGTCCATTCCTCGATCTCCCATCCTTCGGGCACCTGGGTGATGTACCAGACGCTCAGCTTCTCGGTGTCCAGGATGCCCGGCGGCGTGTGCAGGTAGGTCCGCTCGCGGCGGCCCCAACTGTACTTGGACATCGGCACGTTGTAGGCGGCCTCAGGCCAGCGGTAGCTGATGTGGATCGTCTCGCCAGGCGCCGGCGCCGCGAAGAGCGGCAGGTTGGCGCCACCAAGGCGGTGGTCCCAGTCGACCAGGTACTCGGTGATTGGCTCCTGCACGGTGTAGCCGGAGCAGCCCTCAACGACGAGGTCGGTCGCCGTGCGTGGGATTGCGGCCAGCACGGGCGCGCGGCTCGTGCGGCTCACGATTGCGGTGCCGTTCGGGTTGATGGCAATCGCCCACTCCTCGGTCGGCAGGTTCGCGTCCGAGCCGATCTCCCACGCCACCAGCTCCATCGTGTGCGTGAGCAGGTAGCCGGTTACGTCGGGATTCTGCGAGATCGTGAGCGTCAGGGGCGTGCCCGGCTCGATGCCCTTGTCTGCGAGGTCAACGTCGAGCAGGGCGTGCGTGGCCGTCCGCTCGGCCAGTGGCTCGCCCGATGACACGACAACCGTGACCTCGACGCCGCGGCTGTTGATCATGATGCCGAGGCGCCTGGCGTCCGGCGCCGGGAAGGTCAGCGGCGTCGTCCAGTCCTTGTCCTTATCGAGTGTGACGGTCCAGATCGTGCCGAGCAAATCACCGCTGCCGGCCCATGCGTTGCCCAGCGCCCGCGCCGAACGCGTCGGCGAGCCGTCGTCGGGGTAGGGAATCGGCGCGGGATCGAGGATCTCCCAGATCTGGTTGATCCGCTCGCGCGCCTTCTGGATAAGGCCCAGGTCGGCGCGGCTCTCCTCGATGAGCAGACCCCACTGGCGCCGTTCCTGGAACAGGTTGCCCAGCTCACGGAGCCGCTCGGCGGCGAGCATGCGGATATCGGGCTGCCTCGGGTCCTTGGCGATCACCTCCTTGACGATGGCGCCGACGCGCTCACGGAGCTTCGGGTCCTTCTTGATCAGCTCGTCGGCCAGCTCGCCGATCCGCTTCTCGTGTTTGCCCTTGTCAAGCTCGAGCGTCTTGGCGATGCCTTCCTCGACCTGCTTCCTATACTCCTCGAGCTTGAGCTCCTCCTTTGCCTTCTCAAGCGCCTCGGCACCGGCTTGCCGCTTGCCGAGTTCCTCAGCCAGGCCGTCCCACCAGATCACGCCCTGGCCCGGGACCGACCACGCTGCGCCGACCAGGAGCTGCTTCGGCTTGCCGTAGGCGAACTGCTTGAACGTGTACTGCATGTCGCGGATCCAGAGCGGCTCCTTCATGCCGGGGAACGTGAGTCCGGCATCCAGGGCGAACCAGTCGCCCAGGCTACCGTCAGCACCCGGCGCGGTGCGGCATTCGAGCCGCTGGGGCCACTCGTCAATGGCGAGCGATTGCTTCCATGTCTTCGGATTGTCCGTGAAGACGTACACCACTTCTCTGCCGTCGACGAGGACCGTGAGCCGCGCGCTCGTGATGGCGGCAGGATCGGCGATCTCGGTCGTCTCCTTGCGGCGGACCCGGATGATGAGCAGCGATTCCCCCTCGTCCTGTTTCACCTGCGCGCGCTCGAACGCGAGCGGCAGGTCACGCAGGCTGAACGTGATCGGCCCGGCCGGCGGGAACGGCTTGCCGGCCCACGTGCCCTGCGGCTCGGGCGGCGCGTCACCGACGAGCACGTTACGGCTCGGCGCCACGTCCGTGTGCACCCACCGGTCGGTGGGCTGGACGAGATCGGCGAGCGGCAGCGTCGCCACTCCGCCTGTCACCGTGCAGGCGCCCGTCTTCCACCACTCGATATGCTCAGGGCTCGTCAGGTCGGTCGTCACGACAAGGACCGACTGCGGCTCAAGCGGGACGCCCCGCTTAAGGTCCTTGGTCGTGAGCTCCTCGCCGTCGAGCACAAGCGTGAGGCCCTTCGGCAGCGACACGGCCGCCACAAGCTTCAGCGCACCGGTTCGATCGGCCGCCTCGCGCGCTTGCGCGTCGAGCTCGGCTTCGTGCTTGGCGGCAACGTCGTTCCAGTCTCGGAACCGGTTGTGGCTGCCGCTCAAGCCGCCCCAGCCGCGCAGGTACACCTTGCCGTTGATGGCCATCTTGGCATGCACGATGTTGCGATCGCGGTTGGGTCGGATCCACACGCGCAGCTCTTCGGGGTCGAGGTCTGTGACGAATATGAACTCGCCCGTCTTCGAGTCGACGAGGCGCGCGTCGAGCCAGTTGCCCCAGTCGCCGCCATGCCCGTCGCCTTCGTCCTCGATGATGAGCGTGAACGTTTCGGCATCGGTGAGGTCAATCTCGACCGATTCGGGCGCATCGCCCGGCAGGAACGCCTTCGACTTGAGCACCTCTTCCCCGTTAATCTCGACACGGAAGATGGACTCGCCGCTTCGGCCCTTGCAGCCGTCGTCCACGGCGATCTCGGAGACGAATCGGTCGAAGTTGGGGCCGCCCCAGGCCAGGCACGAACACAGCACAATGAGCGGCGCGACGAGGACGATGACCTTGCGCAGCATGGTTCCTCCCTCCAAGGTGGTGTGACCAGGACTCCGGAATCGTGTTGCTTGTCACGCAGTTGCGCTGCGGCCGCTCTGCACTCTGGAGCCCGCAGCGCACGTTCAGGGAAAAGCAGTGTAGGTGAACAGGGCCACGGAGACAATGGCTAACGTGCCTGCCGCCCGGCATTGCGTTCGCCTGCGGCCTGGCATACGATTGTGGGTGGCCACGAGGACACTACAGGGAGCACGCCATGAAAATCGCGATGGAAAAGATCCCGCCCGACAAGCTCGCCAGATACCTCGAGAACAAGGCCCTGCGCGTCTTCGGCATCACGCCGATCTCGGAGGGCTACCGGCCGGACCAGGAAGAGAAGATGCAAACGCTCTACAACGTGGAGATCCTCATTCTCGACGAGCTGCAGGACAAGTTTGCCAAGCTTCTTGAGGGCCCATCGAGCGGCTGATTCCATCCGCGCATTCCCCCGGGCGCCGTCAACGCCGCCCAGCCTGAATGTGTCGAGCGGGCGCGGGATGCGTCATGATGGCGCACCTTTCGCGCGCTTTGCCACACCCCTTCTCTGTCGCCTCACCCCGGCACACGTGTTGCTCCTTGCCGGTGACGAAAGAGCGGTTGACGATGGAACTATTCGTCCCGGCCGGCGTTGTAGATTGATCGGGAGACGAGAACCCGAAAGCGAAAGAACAGGAAGCGCCGAACAGGGGGCAGGGACAATGACAAGCCTCAAGCTTTCTGCCAAGATACACACAGGTACGGTCATAAAGGCTGTGCCCGGCTTCGACCGGCTTCTGCGGCGCGAGCGACAGTTCAACCTTCTTCGCACCATCAACGAGCTGCACCGCGCCAAGCGCATGCCGTGGCTGACCGTCTGCCGCATCGCGGGGCTGACCGAGATCGAGATCAGTCTGCTGAACGATGTGCTCAAAGAGACCGCGCAGGGGCCTCGCAGGGCGGCGTAGCCCGATTCTAGCCCGCATTTCTCATGCGCCGAGCGCGCGAGGGCGCTCGATGCGATGGAACTGCCTTCACAAGAAGCCGTT
>CBDUSE010000129.1:0-8701 GCA_965369835.1 uncultured bacterium | reverse complement strand
AGCCACGGGCGTAGACCCTCCGAAGCCTTGGCGAAGGAGGGCAAGCCCGTGGGACAAGTCGCCACGCAACACCCTCGAGCCCCTTCAGGGGCGATTGATACGGCCCCTTCGACGAGAATGCCTCAATCGCCCCTCAAGGGGCTCCGGGTTCTCGTCGCGTTCCGCTTCCACGGGCTTGCGCCTGTCCGACGCGAAGCGTCGGCGGCTACTGCCAGACGCCCCTAACGGGGCTTCACGGTTGAGGCTCGCGTCTTTCGTTTTCCCGCAACCTTCTGGAGCAGCGCGCGCCCACAAAACGCGCGCCTGAGAAGGCTGGACGAACCCACCCGGAAGTGCTAAGAGCGCCTTAGGCGACTGCATCTTCGGCGCACACCATCCTTGGTTGCCCGCTTCGGGCCAGCGAGAAACACGAAATAGGTATGGTGTTCCCCGATTGCCCGACCTGTCTGCCGTCCTATCGGTATGCCCGGGGTACCACGCCCTCCCGCATTTGGATCACCTGTCTACGCGCTCCTCGCGGCTAACGAATCTCATGAGATTATCAGCAAAAAAGAACCGGTACTCGTACGACGGAAAGCCGGCAATGACAACTCCGCCCTCAGTTTCGCGCACCGTCAGTACTTTGCTCGGCACAAGCCGAGCCACCGCTTGCCGTAACCTGGCGATACCGTCTTCATCAAACCACTGCCGCGGGAACACAATTACCGAGATATCGCGCACAGCATGCTCCTCCATGAGGAACCATCTCATATCGTCGAACTTGGCCTGCGTAAGCAGGGCGACATATGCAAGATAATCACCCTCCTCGGGCAAGTAAGCTTTCAGAATGGCCGTCTGCCGCCCCCACAAATCCACTGCCAGCACGGCGGACGTCGACTCCTGCAAGATCAGAAACGCCTCCCAGAGTGAACACCTGACCCCCTGAAGTCTTGGCCCTTTCGGGAGCCAGGAGTCCATACCTGTGTGCACGCGCTGCGTAATCGCAGCCGGGTCCTGTGTGGGAATGTCCTTGATGACCTTAACGTCGAGCTTCGCCTTCATCTGCTGAAGGAACCCATCTGGATCCGTCGCCTGTAGTTCTGCAGAGGGCTTCCGATCAGACATGCGGCGGGCGATCTCCTTATTGTGGTGCCACCGCCCGTCGATCTGAATGCCGAGCAACGGTATTCGATCCTCCAATAGGCCACAGCAATAGGTAGCATGCATGTATCTCTGTAGGAATACCGGTGCGCTTGCCCGGTCAATCCTGACATCATCCGTGCCGAAAAACGATGGGCTGTGATCTTGCCACCCTCCCCAACGACCGTCAGGGCCGATGCCTGCAATCTCCGGCCCCTTGTCCGTCACGCGGTACCGCAGAGGGATTTCATATGCAGAATATGGATCCACAATCACCTCCGGACTAAGCGGCCCAAGTGGGAACCGGGGTGAGCTCTGCACGAGCTGGCGCAGAGTATCCGGATAACTCCCACCGAATACCCAGTGCATCTCAACGTAGAAGTACGTGAGTGCCAGTCGACGCGTGGTCTCAAAGGAAAGCCGAGAGGAGCTCCCCCCTGCTGAGAGCTTCGTGGTGCTTGCCCTTAAGGGAAGAGAGAACCAGCAAAGAATACTCGCCGAGCACCCCAGCAAGATGAGTGTCTTGCACCTCATTTGCGCTTCTCCTGTATTAGAGGTCGGCTGACCACAACTACTTCCGAGTCCGGCTCCAAGATACTTGTGGGTGTTCCTTCTCTTCTCCCACGGCACCGCCAACAAAGCATCGGGACTACCGGCATCCGGATTCGGTTATCACCCCTGACTCGACCCAGTGACGCTCAAGTTCGCCGGGCAGGTGCCCCCCTGGCGCATCAGGCTGAGGGTCTAGTCCGCCGCCGGGGAATAGTGCAGCTCGTCCCGAGCCTGGCTCGATATGCCTACTGGGACTCGGTTTCGTTGGAATAAGATGCTTTAGCTTACGCCGTATCCAGTTATCAAGATGGTAGAACCATCGGTCCTCGGCTGTGTAGTTTTCTGTTGTCTTGTCCCTCTTGTACGCTCGCGAGTGGCCAGGTGCAAGCCCAAAGTTAGTTGAAAAGCTGAACGGCTCATTGTTCGTCATGCCGCCCTCGCCTGAGCGCGGGCGGACCCACCGATCTTGAGTTCACGCTGCACGGCCTCGCGCAACGCCGCCAGGTGGCGATAGCCCATCACCCGGCGCAGACGCGGCTCGGTATCGACGAGCGCCGTGGCGAGCCAGCGCTGGCGTTGGCTCGAGTTCTTCCAGCAGTCGACCTTGCCACAGCGCTCCTCGACCAGGGCGTTGACGTTCTCCAGGCAGTTGGTCGTCTTGAACGAGCGACCCAGCAGCGCAAACACCCCGAGCCGATGCAGGGTCAGCACCTCGTTGAGGCCTTCGCGCAGACTGGCGGCCGCCGACTGGTTGATCTCGTCGAGTTCGGCGTGCAGCTCGTCGAGCGCTGAGCGGGCCTCCGCGAGCGTGGGCCGGTTCATGGCCCGCCCAAGCCGGCGACGCCAGCTCGTCTGCTCGCGCTTGGGCAGATGGCTCACGACGTTTTCGCGCTTGTGCCACTGGCAGCGCTGCACCAGCGCGCGGCTCGAAAACACTTGGCGCACCGCCGCCCGCAGCCCTTTGCCACCGTCGATGATCACGAGGATCCCTCGCGAGATGTCCAACCCGCGGCCCAGCAGCGAGCGCAGGAAGGCCGAGAGGACCTTCCCGTTCTCAGTGTCGGTCTCGACAAAGCCCAAGAACCGCTTGTCGCCCTCGAGGGTGACGCCCAGGGCAATGACCATCGTGGCGTCGGCGAACGTCTTGCCGTCGAGAAAGAGCGCCACGTAGTCCTCGCCCGAAAGCTCCCGCTCCTGGAACGCGCGAAGCTGCGCGGCGCTGGCCTTGACGAACTCACGCGAGACCGACGAGCTCGACAGCCCGATCGCGCCCGGGATCGCCTCGGCCGCCCGCTCGTAGTTGCGGCACGAGATCCCGAAGAGCACCCGCCGCAACAGCACCTCGTCGACCTCGCCCGCACCGCCATGAAGTGCCTGGTAGCTGCGCAATGCGATCTCCCCGCGATCACCGCGGACCCGCGGCACCCGGATCGCCACCCGCTGACCGGCCAGCCGCACGCTACCGGGGTTGGCGCCATGGCGACGACCGACCTGAGCCTCGCTCTTGCGCGCGTGCTTGTCGCCGGCCAGCTGCCGCACCTCCTCGGCAAGCACCTGCTCGACGTGCATCAGCCCCAGCGGGATCAGCCCCAAGATCAACTCCACCTTCGTGTCGAGCTCGAGCCCCTCGTAGTCGGCGCGCTCGACCACCTCAACCTTGCCCAGCCGCCGAGACTTCTTGCCCCGGCCACCAACACGCTGCATACTGCTCATGAATGGCTCCTCCTTCCCGTGGTTCCTTGTGTTGCCAACATCAAGAAACCACAGGAAATCGGGGGACGCCATACCCAATTGCCTACCTGCTCTGCCCAGCCCGCGGCTAGACAACGAGGGTGATCGCCGCGGCGCTGAAGCCGGCGGCGCCACCGACGAGCATGACACGGCTGCCGGGGCCGATGCGGCCGGCGTCGAGCGCCTCGCCAAACGCGATCGGGACGGAGGCGGCGGCGCAGTTGCCGTAGCGGTCGACCGTGGTGCTGACGCGCTCGAGCGGGAAGTTGGTGATCCGGCAGATCTCGGCGTTGATCGCCGTACTGACCTGGTGGGGGGCGATGAGGTCCACCTCGTCGAGCGTCCAGCCGGTCTTGTCGAGCACGCGCTCGATGACGCGGGGCAGGTGCTCGATGGCGAGCGCGTTGAGCGGCGCCGGACTGCTCAGGAAGTAGGTGTCTGGATCGCGGTGGCGGGGCGACATCGAACCGCCCGAGCGCACCACGCACAGCTCCCAGTGCCGCCCGTCGGTATAGAACTCGCTCTCGAGCAGCCCCCGCCCATCGTCGGCGGCGGGTTCGAGCACCCAGGCGCCGCCGCCATCGCCCAACGTCAGGGCTGCGAAGCCCGTGTCGAGGTCGGCCTTGTCCTTCAGATCCCAATTGATCACCGAGCTGAGTAGCTCGCCGGTGCAGACGAGCGCGCAGCGGGCCCGGCCGGTGGCGATCTGCGCGTCGGCTACGTCGAGCGCATTGAGGAAGCTGTTGCAGGCGTTGGCGACGTCGAGCACGTGGGCGTTGCTCGCGCCGAGTTTCGTTTGGACGATGTTGGCCGTGGCCGGTTCGGTCAGGTCGCGCGAGCACGCGGCGAAGATCAGTAGGTCAACATCCTCTGGCGTGCGGCCGGCACGCTCGAGCGCCTGGCGCGCGGCCGGCACGGCCATGTCGGACGCATTCTGGCCCGGCGACGCGTGGCGGCGTTCGCGCACACCCGTGAGCGACTCGACGAGCCGCCCCACCCCATTGTTCTTCATGGTCAGCCGGCGGTCAACGTCCTGGCTTGTCACAACGGTCTCCGGGACGTAATGAGCGCTCCCGGTCACAGTGCTCGAGGGGCGAATGGGCATCGCGTGTCTCGATGGGGTCAACGTGCTAGATGTACCCAAGACTGCGGAGTCGGGCGATCATCTCATCCCGTTCCGCGTCGGTCAAGTCCGTCCCATCGCCGAAGTGCGGTTCAACGGGCTCGCACGTGCGCACCGGCGGCAGGCTCGCGCCGTCTGCCCGGAGGATCTCGACGAGCGGCCGTCCGTCCATGTCGTCTGGCACCGGGCAGCCGAGCAGATGCAGAAGCGTCGGCGCCACGTCAATGATGCTTGCACCCTCGAGCCTATGGCCACGACGCACCTGCGGGCCGTGGGCAATCAACACCCCGTCCATTCGGTGATTGCCCGGCCAGACCCGGCTTTTCGTGACCGGCCGGTTGTCGAGGAAATCGAAAAGGTTCGTCGGCAGGTAGCCGGCATCGAGCGGAAGGAACATCACATCGGGTGCCGTACTGCCCGGGCCGGCGCCGTACAACGCCTCGCTCGTGTAGATCTGCTCCCCGGCGTCCGCCCCGATCAGCTCCTGCACGAGCGTTTCGAGCCGCTCGACGAGCTGCGCCCGCACCGCCTCGTACTCGGCCCCCGGCTCGACGCTGCCCGCAGGTTCCCGCCCGCGCAGGTTCACCATGAGCGAGCCGATACTCAGTCCCGGCGGCGAGTAGGCCGCCGTGCGCCGCCAGTCCACGTCGCGAAACGAGAGTACGAGACGCCGGCTGCGGCGCTGGGCCCTGCGGACCTGCTCGACCGGCGGGATCGCGGCCCTTGCCAACGCGACGAACCGCTCCAGGCCGACGCGAAGCCGGGTCAACGTCGCCGCAGTGAACCCGCAGCGCCACGCCAACAGCCTGAGCCTCGTCAGCAGCCCTCGCCGAAACCGAATGAAGCCCTCCTGCGCAAGCCAGGTGTTGAGATCAATCACGTGATAGACCGGCCCGAAGCCGTGATCGGAAACGACGAGTGTCGTGACCTCATCGCCTAGCGCAGCGCGCAGCGCGCCGATCCGCCGGTCGAGCCCGCGCAGGTACGCCATGATCGGGCTGCGCACACGGGCCGCGAGGCGCGCGTTATGCTGCGGATGAGTCTCGTCCAGGAGATTCCACAGCTCGTGCTGGACGCGGTCCGTGCCCCAGATGTGCACCATCACCAGCCGCGCGTCGAAACGCTCGGCCAGCCAGCCGACCACCCGGAACTTGGTGTCCGCCTCGTGCTCAAGCACGCGCAGGAAGCGCTCGACGTTTGCCGTGTTCAGGTTCGCCGAGAATACCGGCACGTCGAGGTAGAGGGGATACGGGCCGAAGCGCGACTCGATCTCGTCGAGAATCCCGGCCGGCTGTGCAAAATCCCGCCGGCCGGGCGGCGTCATGAAGCTGCTGATGAGCGCGCCCGTGAGCGGCGTCGGCGGGTACGTCAGCGGCACGCCGACCACCACCGAGCGCACGCCGAACTCGCGCAGGTAGTCCCACAGCGTGGCACCCCGGATGTCGGCGCCGCCCACCGGCCGCAGCGCCTCGGTGTTCGCGCCGCGCCGGGTGAAGCCGAACACGCCGTGGTGGCCCGGGTGCTTGCCGGTGGCGAAAGAGGCCCACGCAGGCGGCGTCAGTGGCGGTACGACCGAGCGCAAAGGGCCGTGAGCACCCTCGCGTGCGAGCGCGGCGAGATGCGGCAGCTCGCCCGCGTCCATCCACGGGCGCAGGAGCCGAAAGTCCGCCCCATCAAGGGCGACGACAAGGATCTTTCCAGTCACGCTTCCCCTTACGCCCCGCCGCACTGATGTTGCAGGCGTTACGGTCCCACGCGGCTGCTACGTCCTGTGGATCGAGGCAATACGAAGGCGTGCCCCCCGCGAAGACACGCTGCTATCGGAAAAGCAAGGGTTTTCAGGCCATTGCATTCGAGCCGGCCAGCACCTGCGGCGTCAGTGCGCGATCGGTACCGGCTGGTGCGTCTCGCCCGACTCGTAGGCGGCCAGCGCCACGCGCATCGCCTCGAGCCCATCGCGACCGGTGACGCTCGGCTCGCGGTCCTGGGCGATGCACTCACAGAAATCCCTAATGAGGAAGAGGTCCATGTTATCGGCGATGCACACCTCCCGCCCGACCTGCTCGTCCGCGTCGTAGAGCATCAACTTCTGGTCGAACGCGTCCACGCTCAGCACGCCTTCGGTCCCCGTGATCGTCATCGTCACGTCGCCCCACGTCGGATAGGCCCGGTTGCGCGACCACGACGGATCGAGCGTCGCGAAGACGCCGTTGTCGAACGTCAGAGTCAACGTGGCGCAGTCGTCAAACTCGTCGCCGTAGATCATGTTGCCGATCTCGGCGTACACCTCCGTCACCTCGGCCTTGAGGAACCAGCGCATCAGGTCCGCGACGTGGACCGTGTGGTCCATCACCGCGCCGCCGCCGGCGAGCGCCTTGTCGGTGAACCAACCGCCGGGCAACGTGCCCCGGTTCGTCCCCTTGATAGCGAGGATGCGCCCGAGCTCGCCCTCGTCAACGATCCGCTTCGCCCGCACGACGGCCGTGATGAAACGGCACGGAAATGCGATCTGGAGCTTCACGCCGTTCGCCTCGCACGCGGCGATCATCGCCTCGGCGTCCTCGATGCTCGTGGCGATCGGCTTCTCGCACAGCACGTGCTTGCCCGCCTCCGCTGCGGCAACGGTCAGCTCGCGGTGCCGCGCGTTCTCGGCGCACACGATGACGGCGTCCACGTCGGCGCCGAGCAGCACCTCGAGCCTGTTATAAAAGTCCGTGTTGAAGCGCTGAGCCATCGTGCGACCACGCCGCTGGTCGCGGTCGTGCACGCCGGCCAGTTCGGCCCCCTCGAGCCGGCCGATACAGGCGGCATAGTGCTCGGCGTGCTTGTGCGCGAAGCTAAGTATCCCGATCCGCGTCATAGCGTTGCCACTCATAGCGCCACCGCCTTGCCCGTCAGCACCGAGCGCTCCGCCGCATCCGCCACGCGCAGCACGTCAACGGCGTACTCGAACGTGATCGGCGGTTCGTTGTCCTGCTCGATCGCCTCGACGAAGAGCTTCAGCTCCGTCACGTAACCCGACTCGATGAACGGCGACTCGGGCAGCTCCGCGCCAACGCGCTCCTTCGGCTCCGCGCCCGCCGGGCAGAACACGAGCGGGCGCATGGTCCGGCTATCGTATTCGAGAATGCCCGTGCTGCCCGAGGCCTCGAACGCCATGTAGAAGCCGGCCGCGTACAGCCAGCTCGCCTCGAGGTGTGCGATCGTGCCCCGCGCGAAGCGAAGCGTCACGAGCGCGTAGTCGCCGCTGTCGGGCACGAGGTCGCTGTGCATCAGTCCCTTGGCGTACACCCGCTCGACCGGCCCGAAGCAGGCCATGCAGAAGTCCATGTCGTGGATCGCGAGGTCGTAGATCACCCCGCCGCTGCGGCCGAAGTCCACGAACCAGTTGTCCGCCGTCGGCGGCACATACAGGTTGCGCTCGGTGCGCACGATGGCGGGCGTACCGATCTTGCCCGCGTCCAGCAGTCGCTTGATCGCCGCGTACTCGGGCAAGAACCGGACCACGTGCCCCACCATCGCCTTGCCGCGCGCCCTGCGGGCCGCCTCGAGCATCTCGAGCCCCTCGTCAAGGCGGCGCGCGATCGGCTTCTCGCAAAAGACTTGCTTGCCTGACTCGAGCGCTCGCACAACGAGGTCCTTGTGCGACTCCGTGCTCGTGGCGATGATGACAAGCTCGATCGAATCGTCGGTAAACGCTTCTTCGGCGTCGGTGGAAGCTTCCGCGCCGTGCCGTTCGGCGAGCGTGCGGGCCGCCTCGGGCCGCAGGTCAACGACGCGGGTGAGCTCGAGCTCGGGCAACCGGCTGCACGTGAGGGCGTGCATTTGCCCCATGCAACCGGCGCCGATGACGGCAACCTTCATTACTGCGTCAGGCGCCCCTCCTGTGTCCGTAACCTCTCCTGCTCGGCCTGGCGTTGCTCTTCCTGCTCATCCACGATGGCCGCCTTGGCAACCAGCGCCTGTAACCACTCCCCGTACGCCTCGCTCTGCAGCGACCGCAGCACGACTTCACCGGCGAACCCCGGCCCCTTCTTCGCCTGGACGCTCGCGTCAGGAGCCCGCGTCTCGAGCACGCTGAAGAAGACCGTCCCCTCGTCAACGAGATCGCGCACGTACGCGTCTCTCGTATTCACAAGGCCCTCCGCGATCAGCTCGTCAACCCGCTCGCCCATC
>CBDUSE010000128.1:0-8916 GCA_965369835.1 uncultured bacterium | reverse complement strand
GTTGACTCGACGAGGAAAAGGCCACATCCTGCGAACCGCAGCATGCGGGCCGTATACTGCGCCCGACGCCGACAGCGATGCGAGGGGACATGGCCGAGCAACCCGCGCGAAAGAACGCGAGGAATACGAAGAAGCGAATCCTGCTCACCGTGGTCAAGGTCGGGATTGCCGCGCTGCTTCTCACCGTCCTGCTTCGCCGTATGGAGTGGTCGGACTTTCGGAACGCGTTTCGCGGGATCCGCTGGGAATGGTTCGCGCTGGCGGCATTCCTGCACTTCCCGGGGTACGTGATCAGCGCGTGGCGCTGGCGCATCCTGCTTCGGGCGCAGGGCCAGGAGATTCCGTTCTGGAAGCTCGTCGAGTCGTACATCGTCGCCACGTTCTTCAACTACACGCTGCTCGGCACGCTCGGCGGCGATTTCGTGCGGATGTACGACACCGGTCTCGGGCAGAAGCGCGGCGCCCAGGCGGCCTCGTCGGTCTTCGTCGAGCGACTCACGGGGCTGGCGGCGATGATTTTCCTCGCGGCACTCGGCGTGGCGCTCATGGCGATCGCGGGTGGCGGCTCCTCGGCGATCCACCTGATGGTGTGGGGCGCGCTCGTTTTGTTCGCCCTATTCTGCGTCGCCCTCTACCTGCTGACCCACCCCCGCGTGGCCGAATGGTTGGCGAAGCTCCTCGACAGGCCGTGGCCGCTTTTCGGCGCCGTCCGTCGTATCATCATAAAGCTGCACGAAGCGCTTGCCGTGTTTCGCGGCAACCGGCGACCCGTCTACATCAACCTCGCCTGGGCCCTGCTGCTGCAGGTCAATGTGGCGGCGCACTACTTCTGCCTCGGCTTGGCGATGGGCCCCGTGTCACTGCTCGCAGCTCCGCTCCGCCATGCGTTTGGCTACATGGTCCTCGTGCCGGTGATCACGCTCATCCTGATGATCCCGATCACGCCCGGCGGCGTGGGCATACGGGAGTGGACACTCAGCAGGCCCGTGGTGTGCCGTGGGCTCGGCTTCAGCGCGACCGCGGCCGGCGCCGCGCACGCCGTGCTCCTCGGCTGGCTCCAGGTCGCTTCCGTATTGATCTACGGAGCGGTCGGCCTCGTGCTGTTCGTGGGGCGATCGTTCCGCACGAAGCGCAGCAGCGCGAGCGACACCGCCACCGGCGGCTAGTCGTCGGCAAATTCTTCTGAGGCCACGACGCGCAGCCGGCCGATCGTCGCGCTGTTGTTCGTATGCGGCACGTCGGCGTCAATCACCCTGATCCGCTTGTTGTGCATCTCGATTTGGATGCCGACCTCGATGTCGTAGTTCCCCGGCGGCACGTCCTCAGAGATCTTGACCCGATGACGGTACACGGGCCGGACACGATCAAGGCGCTCGTTAAAACGGAAATCGTGGATAATGGCGGTATCGCCCTGGAACGCCTGCTGGTTTCTCGGTGCCCCCTCCGGAACAAAATGGATGAAGAGCCATTGGCCGGCGAAGCATCGCGCGGCTTCAGGTGGCACGTTCCAGTAGAGCGTCATGCGCACCGTGTCGCCCGGCGCGTACTCACTCGAGCTAAGGCGATAGCGGTTCAGCACCGCACCGTTCTTGAAACGGACGGAGACCTTGTGGTCCGGCGGCAGCGCACGAGACGTACGGACGCTACTGAGCTTCGCGGCGACACCGGCCTGCCGCTCCTCGGGCAGCCGCTCGAGAATGCGGCGCATGCCCTCGTACGGCCGATACGAGCCGGCGTCGGCCTCGGCGGCCTTCTCGTACGCGGCAAGGGCAAGCTCAACGTGTCCGGCCACTTCCGCTCGTTTCCCGTACGCCAGCAGCGGCTCGACGTGCTGCGGCTCCGGCACAAGGCCGGCCGGATTCTCATCGAGAAGTGCACGCGCCAAATCGGTACGTGCCTCAACGGTGCGAACGACATCCGGTTTGATCGTAACCCTGTCAATTCGCAACGGCAGGTCCGGGTCGGCAGCGATCTCCAACGTCACCGGGCCAAGCCGATCGGTGAAACGCAATGAGCACTCGACATTGCGATAGATGGGGCCGACCAGCTCGTCGAGCGGCAGCGTGGCTCGGTCATACACGATCTGTCCCGTTGAGTCGACAAATGACACGGAGAACGTCTTCGGTTCGCGTGAACGAACAGGCTCGGCCAGCCGCGCACTCAAGATCACCCGATACGTTCCCGGCTCGAGGAATAGGCCCGCCAGGCGTGCCGCCCACGTCCCCTCCTTGCTCGGCCCCGGCATAATACACGTGTCGCCCGACGCGCGCGGATCATCCCGCCCATATTCCGCAATAAACATCTCGTCCTCGAGTTCCTCGGCCTCCAACTCGATGTAGGGCAAGCCCTTGAGATAGAGCGATGAAATGCCGAAGCGCTCGAAGAGCGATCTGTTCGCCTGAGCAAGATCCCGCTGCACCACGTCCTTGATGGCACCGCCCTGCTCGAGCTCGTCGAGG
This sequence comes from uncultured bacterium, assembly GCA_965369835.1. Taxonomy (GTDB): domain Bacteria; phylum Auribacterota; class JABMQX01; order JAFGEW01; family JAFGEW01; genus CBDUSE01. The sequence continues at coordinate 6,457 of CBDUSE010000128.1, read as the reverse complement.
TCCTGCCCTGAACATGCAGCAGCGATCGTGATCATCTGAGCCAGAGCAACTCCGGGCCGCTCTTGCCACGCCGCCACCAAATACGGCAACGCGTCCTCGTACATCGCCGCGCCGTAGTACAGCACGCCCTTCTGCTCGTCGGTGACGGCCACCTCCGCCTGGCACGGAAACGCCCCGCGTGCCCAGAACTTGTAGAACGGCCGCCCTATGACGGCCATCCGCTTCAGGCTGCGGATCGTCAGGATCCTCGTCTCGAGCGGCTTGAGCGGCACTTCGCGCTTCTGCCCGCCGAAGGAGAACGTCACCAGATTGCCGGTATGCCCGTTGCGTACCGCGATCACGATCTCGTCAGGACATTCCGGGATGATAAAGATCTGCCGCGTCGCCCGGAAAGACAGCGGCACGAAGCGGCCACTCCGCAGGAATTCGGCGCCTTCAGGGAATACGAACTCATTGCCCGTCATGGATGGAAGACGCTGATAGGCCGGCATCGAGAAGCCCGCTCTGAGATGCTCCGAGCCCGCGAGGAGCCAGATATCCACGCTCGGGTTCCGGAACCACGTGATCGGGCGCTTCTTCTCGAGCTCGAACTCCTTGAGCGGCACGCTTCCCTCGGGTATCTCGGGCGGTCGCAGGCTGCTCGCTGCCAGAGCGAGTGTCTCGACGGGGTTCTCCTCGAACCGCCCCGGCGCACAGAGCGAGTAGTCCCCCTCTCGAATACGAAACACCCCCGGAATGTTCTCGTTGACCCACGCCGTGGCAACCCGCCGCGAACTCATGTGCCAGAAAAAGAAGTTGCTGCGCGCAACGTTCAACGTGCTCGTGATGAGCGCCGCGGCCGCGATAATCGTGCCGAGTGCGATTCCGGGTAGGCGCAGCTTGTTCTTCAAACCGGCGAGCCAGTCCGTCACGACGGCAAGATAAAGGCAGAAGAAAAGAGTCACGACGGAGAAGTAGTACGGCTTGACATACCGCGCGCTCAGCAGCACCAGGGCAAAGTACATCAGGACGAACAGACCGGGAAACGTGTGGCGCAGGCGCCGAAACGCGGAGATCACGAACCCCGCTACCGCGCCGACGACCATGATGAGGCCCGCGGTCTCCATCACCGTCGAGAAGTTCAAGCGCGCCGCATAGAGAAAAAGCGCCCCCCGGCCGCCCGTCACGGCCTCCGGCATCTCGCGAAACCGCGACGCCAGCCGCGAGAAGAGCACGATGCCTTTCGCGACACGATCCGGGTAGATGAGCAGCGACGGGATCGCGGCCACAACGCCGATCAGCGCGCCGGCGACCAGCAGCCCCGCGTCGCGCATCGCACGGGCGCCGAGCAACCTCCGCCCCGACGACGCGTACTTGAGCACGTGCAGCAGCACGATGAAAATGAAAACGATGCCGCCGTTGTATTTCGCCGCGAAGGCGAGCGCGCTGAGAAACCCCGCAAGCAGCGGGTAGACGAGGCGCTCGCTCTTGAACATCCGGATCGCGACCAGCACGGTCAGGCACACAAAAAGATCCATCACCGAATCGGTCATCGCATAGTGCGCTGTCTCGACGTTGAGCCACGACACAGCGGCCAGTCCGGCGCCGAGGAGACCGACCAGCACGCCCCACGTCTCGAGCCCGATCCGATAAATCACCAGCACGGCAAGCGCCGACATCACGCAGACGCTGATGCGCGTGAGCACGAAGAGCTTCATCCGCAGGTTCGAGTACTCGTGCGGCCTCGCCACTTCGCGCCGCCACCCCATCAGGTACTCGAGCACGGACTCGACGCCCGCGATGCCGCGCCATTCGTACTCGACCAGATGCATGTTGAAGAACGGGTAACCGTCTATGTCGTGGTTGTCGTCTTTGCTCTTGTAGTAGTAGTGCCCCCTGAGGAAGCGCTGTGCGGCGTCAATCTGCTTGGGCGTGTCGGGGTGATAAATCTTACCCTCGTCGAGATCGTGCGATAAACCGTAGAAACGCACGAAGAGTGCGACGAGAAAGATGCCGGCCGCCGCAAGCGCGACCGGCCAACGGCGTGGCCGCCGCTCGTCGGGCACGACATGAGCGGCGCGCACACGCCGGCCAAACGATCCGCCCGAAACCGTCTTGTGTTTTAAGCGCGGCATCCCTACCTCAATGTCTCGTCGCCGCCGCGTGCTTTCCTGGCAAGATCGCGACGGTCGTGCACCACCTTCGCCGGCGAACCCTTTGCCACGCTATACGGCGGCACATTCGTGATCACGACCGAGCCTGCCGTCACAATCGAGTCGTGCCCAACGATAACACCGTCCATGATCGTCGCTCCCGCGCCGATCCAGACGTTGTCCTCGACACTAATGCCGCCGCGCAGGTCGAGCGGCTGGTCCACGATCGGGATGTCGGTCCGCTCGGCCATGTAGCCCGCGGCGCCGGCGAAGTAGCAGTACGGCGCGATGAGCACGTTGTCACCCACGACGACCTTGTTGCCCGTGTAGACGTGAAACGTGCAGTTCGCCCCGACGCCGACCCGCCGCCCGAGCCGGACGCTGCCTCCCTTGCACGCGACGATCGTGTTGCGCGACAGGATCGTGTCATCGCCGATCACGATGCTCACGTCCTCCTCGCTCCGCGCATCGAGCGAGACGTTGCCATCCACCACAACGCGTTCGCCGATCTCGATGCGCCACGGCGAACGGAGCGTCACGTTCGGCCCAAAGATCGAGCCGCGCCCGACACGCTGAAACAGGCCGGGGTAGAGCATGCCCCGAAGCCACATCCCGAGCGCACCGGGACACGCGCTCGCGACGAGCATCGTCAGCTCGTACTTGACCAGGTAGCCCAGGCCGCGGCCTCCGAGCACGACGGTGCGGTACTTCGCGAACGCGGACCGGCCCTCGTCGCGGATAAGGTGTCGCGTGCTCTGGAGCTTCGGCTCGCTCATTCGCGCTCTCTCCCCTACCCGGCCGTTGTCGGCGCCCTCGAGTTGAGCAGCCGGTCGGTCAGTTCTCTGAGCTGATCGATCGTCTGCCCCTCGAAAAACAACCTGTACCACATTTCGAGGTTGATCAGAATCCAGATCCGGAAGTTGTGGTCCGCCTTGCCGCCGATGTGCTCGTCGAGCAAGCGGTCGATATACGCGCGGTCGAACAGACCGAGCTCGACGAACCGCGACTGCGCCATCAGGCCGCGCACGTACCCCGCCAATTCGTTGCGCATCCAGTGCGCGAGCGGAAAACCGAAGCCCTGCTTGCGCCGATAGATGATCTTTTTGGGGAGGTAGCGCGACGCGACGCGCTTGAGGATGTACTTGAGCGTCTTGCCCTTGAGCTTGAGCGAGGCCGGGATCGAGGCGGCGTACTCGACGACGCGGTAGTCCACGATCGGCGGCCGACCCTCGAGGCTGTGCGCCATCGCCATGCGGTCGAGGATCACGAGCAGGTGATCGGGCAGGCGCGTCATCAGGTCGGTGTACAGCATACGATCCACGAGCTCCTCGACGCACTCGGCCTCGAAGTGTTCAAGGACCTTCGACATCGAGTCCTCGCCCTCGACGGCGGCACGCGCTCGCTCGGTGTAGAGCTTGCGCTTCGCCTCGTCGGTAAATCTCAGAAAACTCATGCTGAGCGCATAGCGCCGCCCGCTGGTAAGGAACGACATCTCGTTGACCCACCTCGCCTTCTGCGCCAGGCTCTTGTAGCCGTACGAGTCGGGCACGAGCTCGACGAGCCGCCGCATCACGTTCGCCCGAAACCACCGGGGCAGCACGCAGTAGTAGTCCACGAGCCGGTTACCTGAAAAGCGGTCGTAGCCCGCGAAAAGCTCGTCGCCACCATCGCCGCCGAGCGCAACCTTCACCGTCCTGCTCGCCAGCCGCGAGACGAGATAGACGCCGACGCCGAACGGATCGGACGGCTCGTCCATGTGCCACACCATCGTCGGGATCAGATGCACGAGGTCCGCCTCGACGACCTCCTCGTGGTGCTCGGTGCCGTATGTATCGGCCACCGTGCGCGCGTACGGCAGCTCGTTGAAGTCCATCTCCTTGACGCCGATCGAGAACGTCGGCACCGGTTCGGCCGACTCGCCGGCGAGCATCGCAGTGATCGTGCTCGAATCAATCCCGCCGCTGAGGAACGAGCCGACGCGCACGTCACTGAGCATGTGCATCCGCACCGTGTCGCGCAGCAGTTCGTGCAGCCCCTCCTCGATGGCCCGTTCGTCGTTCGGCAGCTTGTCGCGGTAGTCGGGCCGCCAGTACTTCTCGACGGCGACGCGGCCGTTCTCGTAGACAAGCGTGCTCGCCGCCGGCAGCTTCTGCACCCCCCCAAACAACGTCAATCGGTCCGGGATGAAGCGGAGCGAGATGGAGTGCCAGAGCGCCGCGAGGTCGAGCTTCGGCTCGAGCATGCCGCTTGCGAGCACCGCTTTGACCTCGGAGCCGAAGACGAACCGCCCGCCGTCGTGGTGGAAGAAGAGCGGCTTCTGGCCGACGTGATCGCGCGCGAGCACAAGCCGTGTGCGTCGCGTATCCCACAACGCGTACGCGAACATGCCGCGCAGGTGCTTGACGCACTCGACGCCGTACTCGTCGTAGAGGTGGAGGATCACCTCGACGTCGGTGCGCGTGCGGAACGGGTAGCCGCGCGCCTCGAGGTCGCGCCGCAGCTCGGGCGAGTTGTAAATCTCGCCGTTGCAGACGAGCCAAACGGTTTCGTCACGGTTCGGGATCGGCTGGCGCCCGCCCTCAAGGTCAATGATGCTGAGCCGCCGCTGGCCCAGCCCGACGCCGTCGCCGAACCAGAACCCCTCGTCGTCGGGCCCGCGATGGCGCATCGTCTCGGCCATCGCGCGCAGACTCGTCTCGTCAACGCCGCCCGCCTGTATCAGGCCGCAAATGCCGCACATGGTTATCGCTTGCTATAGCAAGCGCATCCTCCGTCGTGAGGTCGTAGCAAACACGAATCGCGCGGCGCCGTCAAGCGCTTTACTCTTCTCCCGACGGCGCGTGGTCGGGATGGTTCGAGCAGAGGACGAACTCGCCGACCTCGGCGATGAAGTGCACCAGCGGCTCGCCTTTATGCATGAAGTCCGCGCTGATGTCGTTGAACGACTCCCGGTCGGTCACGACGAGCAGCCGCCGGCTCTTGAGCTGCATCATGTGATTGAGCTGGTTCCGCCCGTTCTCGCGGTAGTAACCATGGTAAAGCGCATCGCGCTCCTCGTCCGTATAGAAGGAGACTTTCCTGCCGTCGGGACGCACGTAGTCAAGCTCGATGTGGCAGTCGAGACACATGACCGGGTGCCCAAGGTAGTACGGCAGCTCTTTGAGGTACCGGCGATACATCACCACCGCCACTGCCCTGTACCGGTCCGTCTCCTCACGCGGCCCGATCAACGCCGCCAGCTCATTGCCCGAATTGCCAATCCCAAGCTCGTCCTCTTTCCCCACAATGGCTCTCGTACCAACGAGCAGCAAGACAAGCACTCCAAACAGGACAACGCTAAAAGCGATACGCGGTCGGTAGAGCAGTCCTAGGACCAGCGCTGCCAGAGCGAAAAGCCCAACAGAACCCGCTCCCCGCGCTATCGGGCCCGATGCCGAGTCATCGTGCAGCCCTCCGACGAGAAACACGCCTGCAAAGACGAGCAGCACGGCTGCGTTACACGCCATGGCAAAGGCAACAGACCGTCGAGACGTCTCCGCGGTGAAAGCCCTCGCGACATATCTGCCGACAATGAGGGCCAGGGCAGGAAAGAGCGGAAGGCAGTAAGTGATGAGCTTCGACGTCGAAAGGCTAATAAAGACAAAGACGACGACCAGCCAGCTCACGGGCACAAGAGCTCGGTGCCTCTCGGCGGATCGCTCGCCTCGACGGAACGAGGCCACGATACCGAACAGAGGGAGAACGGCCCACGGCAGGAATCCCAGCGGCACAAACCAGAAGAAGAACCAGAACGGCTCGGTGCGTTGGTGGATATCGGTCGTGATGCGGTGAAAAGTCTGGTACTCGACAAGGTAGCGCAGCAGGCCCGGGTTCTTGATGCATACAACGACATACCACGGCAGCGCCACGACGAGAAAAACGCCAACGGCTAGCAATGGCCGCCACCAGCCGATGCGCTTCCACTGGTTTGTCACGAGTGCGTAGAGCAGCATCGGCGCGAGCGTGCTCAGCAACACGACTGGGCCTTTCGTCATAAAGCCGAGTCCGGCAAACACCGTGCCGAGAAGAAACCAAAGCGTTTGCCGCTTCTCAGTAAACAGGCTTCGGACGAAACCGACCCATGTCCACGCGATGAAAGCGCAGAGCAGCATGTCGGTGTTCGCGAGCCGCGCCAGCGCGAAAAACAGCGGGCTTGCAAGCAGTACCAGTCCCGCGAGGAAACCCGCGCGCGGACCGTGCAGCGTTCGCCCGATAACGTACACGCCCATGACAACGGCGAGGGCAGCCACGGCCGACGGTACGCGCGCAGCCCAATCGTTGTAGCC
>CBDUSE010000127.1:0-8969 GCA_965369835.1 uncultured bacterium | reverse complement strand
GCGAGCACGAGGTCGAACTCACAGCCGGCCGCTTCGAGCTTGCGCACCTCGGGGTAGACGTCGCCGCGGATGAGGGTCGCGCACTCGGTGAACGGTGAGCGGGCGAGGTTCTCTTTGATGACCGGGATGCAGCGGGCCGAGCGCTCGACGAGCGTAGCGTGCTCGGCGCCACGGCTCAAGGCCTCGATAGCGAGCGCGCCCGTGCCGGCAAAAAGGTCAAGCACCCGCGCGCCGATGGGTTTTTCTGCCAGGATGTCGAAGATCGCTTCGCGCACCATGTCGGAGGAGGGGCGCATCCCATGGCCGCGCGGCACCTTGAGCCGCATCCCCTTGGCTATTCCTGCAATGACGCGCATCACCGTCGCTCCCGCCAAGTTCAGGAGTGGACAGGATAACAGGATGTACAGGATCAGGGCAATCCGGTTCATCCCGCTATCCTGTTAAAAAAGGTGTCCGTTATCTTATCGCGTGTAGAGGCGGAGGTATTGGAGGAGGGGGCCGGGGCGGAGGTTCCAGACGTTGGAGGCGTCTATGACGTCGGCGTTGTTGCAGAGGCTGCAGCGCTGTGGGCGGCGCATCCGGCGCACGTGGGGAAGGTCGAGGATTTCCGGCAGTGGGTGTTCGCGCAGCGTGCCGAACCTCCCCTTCGGCATGAAGCAGCCGTAGACCGAGCCGTCGCTCGCGACCGTGACGCACAGGACAGGCGAGCAGCAGATGTACGGCTTTTTGCCGCCAATGAAGGTGCGGAGGTATCTCGAAGAATTGTTGACCGGCAGGCCGCTCCGCTTCAGCTCGAGGATTTTTTGGCAGGTGTCGCTCAGCTCGTCGGGCGGGAGCGCGAGCGGGTCCTTGGGAGGTTGGTCCTCGGGGCCGGTCCGGTAGGTCGTCTCGATGGGCGAGAAGTAGATCGAAACGCCGAGGTCGCGCGCCAGCCGGACGAGGGCCGGTGCCTCGCCGGCGTTGAGCCGGCTCAGCACCGAGTTGATGATGACCTTAATGCGGGGGTGGCGGCGACGGGTTTCCTCGATCGCGGCGCAGGCTTTGTCGAAGAGGCCGGGCATGGCGCGCATCGCGTCGTGGCGCGCGCCGGTCCGGCCGATCCGGCCGGCGGCATCAATCGAGACAATGAAGCAGTCGGTCCAGGGCGCGAGCTCGTCGAGGCTGTCGGTAAGCAGCGAGCCGTTCGTGATCACGATGGTCTGGAGCCGGTTCCGCTTCGAGGCGCGGACGATCTCCGGTAGGTCGTCGCGCAGCAGCGGCTCGCCGCCCCAGATCGAGTTGAGAAGCATGCCGCAGCGGCGGGCGTCCCGATAGAGCCGGGCGATCTCGCCGGTCGTCATCTCGTCGGCCGCCGGGTCGCGCCAGAGGCACGTCTCGCAGCGGCAGTTGCACCGCCCCGTCACCAGGTGCGACAGAATGAGCGGCGCCCGGCTGACAAACCGCGACCACGCGATCCGCCCCACCGTGCGGGCCGCTTCACGCGTGTTCGCAAGCACCGCAGCCATGGTCCCGGCCTCCAAGGTGACGCCTCGTGACGACCCCTCTCCGCTCGCCCTTTCGACTCCTGGATCGTGCAGCCGGTTTCAGTCCCACCTGATGGTGGCTTCACCCGTGAGGGTCTTCTCGCCGCACTTGGGGCAGTAGAGGGCCTTCGGGTCTTTCAGGTCGCCGAAGGCCTTCTTGTCGATGGCGGCGAAGGGGCCTCCGCACGCCGGGCACGCGTAGATCTTGTGCCGCATGCCGGATTCGACGCAGAAGACTTCGCCGAGGGGCGTCTTGAGCTTCTCGCGCTCCTCGTCGGTGGTCTTCGTGCGGTCGTACGAGATTGCGACGAACTCGTCGCACGCGCAGCAGTACCCGATGGCCACCGTGGCGGAGGCTTTACCGCCGCCGTAGAAGAGCCTGGCATCGAGACCGCAGTCCGAGCACTGGACGGTATACCCCACCCCGGCAGACACCGGATAGGCGACCACCAGCACGGCAACGGCGATCAACACAATGCGAAGGATTGGACGCGGACAGGATGCTGTCATGTCAGGACCTCCTCTTGAGTGCATACTCGTATAGGGTCTTAGTGTCGGGTATCGCAAGAAGGTTCCGACGGAAGCGGAGCCGAGACGATCACCTACGGGGTTGCTGGCGGGATGCTCAGTCCTGCCGCCTAGTTCATGCTGTCGAGAAGGGCGTGGGCTTTCTCTCGGTCCTCAGCCGCAGCGTCCTCCATCTCGACGAGCCGCCTGAAGGCCTCGCGCGCCTTGTCCTTGTCGCCCTCGTTGAGGCGGAACCTGCCAATGGCCAGAAGCGACGCAGCCTTGTAGTCAGACTGGGCTTTGGGCACCAAGTCCCAGTCCAGTTTGTTGCCCGAATCCAGTTCCCATTTCCGCTCTTCCAGCTGATCCGCTTCCTCAGCCCTACCTTCTTCTTTGAGCGAGTCGATCACCAACGAGTAGGCGCCCCATCTCGCCTGGGTCGGCAGGTGTTCGTTCTCGGCGCAGGTCAGCAGCAGCTCTCTCGCCTCAGCATGGCGGCCCAGGCCCATGAGCGCCCTGCCCACGCCGAGACAGATGGGCTCGAACAAGCGGATACTTGCATCCGGTAACGTGAGCGCTCTCACATAGTCGTCAAGCGCTTCGTCATACTTCTCTTGCCTAATGTGGATGCCGCCGATTGCCTCGTGGGCGCGCACCCTGTCTCGATCATCTGCACCTTTGGCCTTCAGGATATCGGAGTAGGCCTGCAATGCCGTGGCATGGTCGCCTTCCCATTCGCAGGCGCCGGCGAAGCCGGCGAGTGCCGCACATCTGACGGGCGGGCTGAGATCTTCCTTGAGAGCTTGGGCATATGCGGCCCTGATCTCGGCAGCATTGTCGGTGTAGTCCAAGGTTATTGCGATGAGCATGTAGACCCAGCACCGCTTGTCCGGGTCGACGCCTTTGACGGCGAGAGCGGCACGATACGCCTTGCGGGCTTCGTCGTTGCGGTGCTGCAACAGGAACAAGCCGCCCCTTGCCAGGTGGATCGCGTAGCGCTGCTCCGGTGTCTTCGCGAGCGGCAAGGCAGCGAGATACAGGTCGCGAGCCTTGTCATAATCGCGGTCGACCACGGCCTGGCCGGCACTCTCCATTGCCTCATCGAAGTTCCCGGTTTTTCGGGTCAGCAGGAAAACCACAAGACCAGCGCGGCAAGCACGAGGATGGCGAGCACTATGCGTGCGCGCATTGGGCGCCCTTCTCTACTTGTAGTACGGCGTCTGGATGCCGTGTTTCTTGCTGAGGGCGCGGATCTGGGCGATGGTGGCGTCGTCCTCGCCGTGTTCGACCATCCGGCCGATGAGGTGGTAGATCTTGTGGAACGCCCACTGGCGCGCGACGCGCGCGTCGCCGCTGTCCGGTCGGTCGAAGGTCTTCTGGAAGACGAACTCCTTGGTCGTGCCGCCCGCTTGGCCGAGGAGCTGCATGCTGAACTCTTTCTCGTCGCGGTAGCGGCCGCAGACGGTGATGCGGCTCTTGAGGAAGAAGTCGGGCAGCACCTTGGGATAAACCTCGGCGGTGCTGACGGTGCCCATCTGGTAGCGGAGATTGAGCAGGATCGGGTCGCGCACCTCCTCGTAGAATCCGAAGAGCGCGTCGGCGATAGCGCGTTTCGAGCGATTGAAGCGCGATTCGCCCTTGTTGCGGTAGCTCAGCAGGTCGAGCAGGTACTCGTTGAACTTGCTGCCGCCGGCGAACGAGTAGATGGCGGCGCGGTTGCGATTGATCTCGGCGACCTTGTTGATGATGTTGCGGTTCTCGACGACGCCCCGGTTCGCCCGGCCGTCGGTGACGAGGAAGATGATGTACGGCCGGTTCGGGTCGGGCCGGACGCCGACAAGGCCCTGCACGGCGCTGTAGACGTCGGTATTGCCGCCGGACTTGAGCGAGCCGAGGAAGTAGCCGGCGGAGCGCAGCCTCGCCTTGGTCACCGGGACGAGGCGGTCGCTCATGCGGCGCACGTTCGTTTTGAACTCGACGATGTCGAAGCGGTCGCGCGGATTGAGCGCCGCCACGCAGCGTTGGAGCCCCTCGACGTACCGTTCGAGCTTGGGCGGCTGAATGCTGCTCGAGGAATCCACGACGAAGACGATGTCCTTGGGGATGATGTCGAAGTCGCTGCGGTCGCGACGCGGCTCGATGACGAGCATGAAGTAGCCGTCAGGCTCGTTCGGGGCGTGGTAGGTGAACAGCCGCACGGCGAGCAGGTCGTCGAGCGCGGGGTACTTGCGCAGCAGCGTGGCGGGCTCGGCCACCACGTCTTCGAGTTCGGCGGCCTCGATGTCGAGCGTGGCGCCGGTCGCGGGCGGCTTGATAATCGTCGGGATGATGCCGCCCTGTTCGAGCATGCTCTCGGCGCGCGGGCCGAAGTCGTCCCGGTCGGCGGCTTCGGCTGCTCCGTCGCCCTCGCCGCGCGCGCCGGCGATCGCCTCGAGCACGTCGCCGGGCGAGGCGGCCTCGTCGGGCACATAGACGTCGCTGGTGGCCCATCCGCGCTGTGTGTTGTTGACGATGGTGCGCGTGGGCACCGTGATTCGCTCGCCGGCGACGCTCTCCTCGATTGCAATGACCTCCTGGGCGACAAGCCTCTCGGCGGTGAGTTCGGGCTTGACGTTCGGGTCGGGCTCGAGACTCTCGCCCTCGAACAGCTTCTTGAGCGCCTCGTTGATCTCGGCCTCGGAGGCGTCGAAGGAGATCAGGCCGCGCTGGGCGAGCATCTTGCGGCGGTCTTCCAGGTCGGCCTTTGAGCGCGTCGTGCTTTCGTCGGGCCGCTCGAGTGTGACGAGGTGGTCGGGGCGCAGTTCGGATCGCTGCCCGAGGTGGCGCGGGGGCCGCTCGACGGTCTTGATCCGGAACAGCTGCTCGGCGGCGGGGTTCTCGAAGAGGCCGAGCTTGATGGTGAACTGGACGGCGGCGTTGAGCAGGAACAGATGGAAGAGCACCGAGATGAGCACCGCAATGATCAGGAAGTAGATGTGCAACTTTCTCATGGCGACACCTCGCCTCGGATTATGCACCGCGCCGCGGCCGATGTCAATTGCCGGGCGGCGTCTCCTCGTCGGTCAGGCCGAGGGCCTTGCGTGCTTGGGCCGCGAAGGGCGAATCCGGGTACGCCTCGATGAGCTCGCGGTAGTGCTTTTCCGCCTCCTGCGCCTTGCCGAGCGCCGCGAGGCACTCAGCGGCCCGAAGCATGCACGCGGGGCGCTTGTCGGCATTGCCGTACAGGATCACCACGCGCAGGAAGTGCAGTTGGGCCTTGTCATAGAGCTCGGCCGCCGCCGCGGCGTCGTTCTCCACATTCGCTTGCAAGAAATGTACCGTCCCGAGCCAATAGAGCGCCTCGGATTCGATGCCCGGGTTTTCCGATCTGATCAGCTCCGCAAGCAGGGCAACGGCCTCGACGTCCTTGCCGAGCTTGTGAAGGCAGACCGACGCGCGAAGCTGCGCCAGCAGCTTGAGCGACTTGTCAAACGCGGCCGCCTTCCTGTAGTGGCCGAGGGCCGGCTCCCATTTTTCCTCATGCGTGAGGCACTCGCCGAGGCCGAAGTGGGCCTCCTCGTAGGCCGCGCCCTTGGGGAATTTCTTGAAGAAGCCGTCGTAGAGGAACTTGGCGTCATCGAAGCGTTCGTTCTCGAGCAGGTAGCCCGCGGCCCACAGATGGGTCGTGCCGGGCACGTCGGCTTTCTCATTCTTCTTGAGCATGTCGAGCAAGATGGCGGCCGCTTCCTCGAACTCGTCCCTGGCGTGGTGAATAATGGCGAGCTTGTAGTTTGCCCGCTCGACGAAGCGCTCCTCCGTGGCGGTCTCGACGGCGCGGCCGAGGTACTTGACCGCCTCGTCCTGCTCGCCCGCCTTGAGCTTCTGTGAGCCGATCCAGTAGTAGGCGTCCGAGGTGTGCTTCGAGGTGGAGTGGCGCTCGACGAAGTCGAGGAAGGTGGCGACCGCCTTGTCCTGTTCGTCGAGCGAGACGTAGGCGAGGCCGAGCTGATACAGCGCACCCTCGGCGAGCGGGCTGGTGGGATAGTCGCGCAGCAGCCGCTCGTAGTCGGCGGCGGCGGCGGCCATTTGCACGAGCTTGATCGAGCATTCGGCCGCTCGGGCGATCGCTTCGGCGGCGCGCGCGTGGGCGCGGCGCTCGTCGGCGAACTCGAGGAAGCGCTTGCGCGCGGCCTCGTACGCTTCCTTCTGGAAGAGGCACCAGCCGATCTTGAACTCCGCCTCAGTGAGGATCTCCGAGTCCGTGTAGTCCTTCACGATGGTCTCGTAGTGCAGGAGCGCGTCCTGCGGGCGCTTGATCTGCAGGAGCGCCTCGGCGGCGAGGTAGTGCACCTTGTCGGCGTCGGGGTAGCGCGGGTGCTCATTGAGGAACTTGGTTGCGGCGGCGACGAGCGCTTCAAAGTCTTTGAGGAAATAACGGCACCAGGCCATTTTGAACTCGGCCTTAACGGCCAGCTCGCTCCTCGGCGCGGCGCGGGCGGCGGCCTGGTACAGCTTGAACGCCGTGTCGTAGCGGCCGAGCTCGTAGTGCGCGTTGGCGACGAGATAGTCGGTCTGCGGCCGCACCGGCTTCGGCACAAGGGCCTTGAGCTTCTCGTGGGCCGTGATCGCTTCCTCGTACCGCTTCACCCGCACGAGGCTCTGCACGAGACCGTAGGCGGCGGCGCCGGCGTAGTGCGACTTGGCGTGCTTCTCGGCCACCTCGCGGTACGCGGCGGCCGCCTCGGCGTAGCGCCGGCGCTTGAACTCGATCTCGCCGACGCGGAAAAGGGCCTCGGGCGCGAACTCCACGTTCAGCCTGGCGAGCTGCTGGAGCCGCTCGACGGCCTCATCATTCGCGCCTCGCTCGGTGTGAGCGAGGCCGAGCTGGTAGAGCGCGTAAGGGCGGAAGCGGTCTTTCTCGGCGTCGGCGATGATATTGAACAGTTCGATCGCCTCGTCGGCCTGGCTCCTATCGAGCAGCGCCTTGGCGAGCCGGTATCGCGCCGCCTCTTTGAACTCGGGCGCCGCCTTGCTCTCGACGATCTTGCTGAACGCGGCGATCGCCTCGGCGTGCTTGCCGAGTTCTTGCAGCACCTGGCCCGTGCGCAGCGCGGTGCGGTCGGCGTTCGTGCCGGTGGGGAAGCGCCGGGCGTGCTCCTCGAACGTCCTGAGCGCTTCCTTGAGCTTGCCGTTCTTGCGGTAGCACTCGCCGAGACGGAAGAGCACCTCGTTGCAGCGCTTGTCGTCGGGGTAGTCGCGCAGGAAGAGGCGGTACTGCTCGGTGGCCTGCCCGTAGAACGCCTTGCCACGGACGTAGAGGCCGTTGGCGAAATCGTACTGGCGCGTCGCGGCATCGTCCGCGGGCGCGGCGGCGTCGGTCTGGGCCGCTGCAGGGATCGCGAGGAGCAGTCCCGCGAGCAGGGCGATGATCGGTTGTGGCAGATGCGGCACGGCGCCGCTCCTCGAGGTGCGGGTGTTCGTTCTCTCTCCTTAGACCACCGGGTGCCCCGGAAGGTTCACCGGGCGAGACCTATGGAGTGCCGGCTTCGGAAGCGGCCGGCTCTTGCTTGCGGACGGCGAAGCTCACGTTCCAGATGTTGTGCTTCTTACACAGGTCGAGCAGCGTGATGATGTAGTCGTACTTGGCATCCTTGTCGCCGCGCACGATGATGTGCTCGCCCTCGTATGGCACCTCCGAGAGGACGCGCAGGATCTGGTTGACCTGCTCGGCGCTGTAGGCGATCTGGTTGATGACGTATGTGCCGTCGGCCTTGACGTTGATGATGACGTCGTGTTTCGGCCGCTCGACCTCGCCGGCCTCCTTCGAGACGGGGAGCGTGATGTTGAGCTGGGCCTCCCTCCTGGCGTACACGTTGGTGAGGATAAAAAAGAGCAGGAGCAAAAAGAGGATGTCAACCATTGCCGCGAGCGGGAACGGCGGCTTGTGCGGTCCTGCTGACTCCCCGAAACGCATTAGTCACCTCGGCCGATCAGATCGGCAAATCGGTCGCTCGTCTCCTCGAGCGAGACGACGAGGCGTTGCACCATGCCGCGGAAGATCGAGTAGAACGCGGTGGCGATGATGCCGATGACGAGCCCGGCGGCGGTGGTGATCATCGCCTGGAAGATGCCGCCGGCCAGATCGGTCGGATTGATCTGGGCGACGCCGAGGCCCCGGGCGTAGGCCAGCTTGCGGAACGTCCAGAGCATGCCGGTGACGGTGCCGAGCAGGCCGCACATCGGCGCGATGACCGAGATGTCCGCGAGGTACGAGATCTGCTGCCAGAGCCGCGAGGCCTGGCGCGCGCCCTCGCTGTTCATCGCCTCGATCAGGAAGACCTGCTTCTTCGAGGCGTTCTCGAGGCCGGCGCGAATGACGGACGAGATCACGCTCTTGTGCTGGCCGCAGTACATCTCGGCCTCGCTGAAGCGGCGCTTCTCGAGCATGTCGCGCGCTTTGGCAACGAACGGCGCGGGCATCACGTTCGTGGGCGACAGGCTCAGGAAATGGAAGGCGATCAGCGCGATCGTCACCACCGAGAGCGCAAACAGGATGTTCATCATCCAGCCGCCGAGCTTCAAGATCTCCCACAGCGTCGGTGTTTCCTCCTCGGGAATTGCCCTCGGAGGAGGCACCGGCGCGGGCGATTCCTCGTCGGCCACTTCCGTGGCCGGGGCCTCGATTGGGACGGTGTCGGCGGGCGCACCGGCGAAAAGCGGCACGCTCCCGAGCAGCAGCGTCAGTGCGACGATGAAAAACAAGGCGCGAAGAACGCGGGCCGGCAAGAGCGATCGAGGCATGGTCCCCTCCTTTGGGGCATCCTTGCGTGATCCGCGAGGACATCCGTGGGATGCTCAACATGTTAGGCCCGCATACTAGGGGCCGCCCCTCGACGGTGTCAAGGGCCGGAACCGCTAGGCAGAGTCTGCCATCCCTCCGTGCCCTCCGTGCTCTCCGTG
>CBDUSE010000126.1:0-9095 GCA_965369835.1 uncultured bacterium | reverse complement strand
GCCTACGACCAGGTCTTGCACGATGTCTGCCTGCAGAAGCTGCCGGTCGTCTTCGCGATTGACCGGGCCGGGCTCGTGGGCGAGGACGGACCGACGCATCACGGCGTTTTCGATATGTCGTTCCTCGGCATGATGCCGAACATGACGCTGCTCGCGCCGAAAGACGAGCGGGAGTTGCGCGACATGCTCCACTTTGCGCTCGGGCACGACGGGCCGGTGGCGGTGCGCTACCCCAGGGGAGAAGCCGTTGGGGCAAGCCTGGACGTGCCGGTCGAGAGGCTCGAGCACGGGCGCGGCGTCGTCGAGAAGTCCCTCGACGTGGCTCGGGAGAGGCTCGAGATGGGGTCCAGCGGCGACATGGCGATCCTCGCCGTAGGCCCGATGGTCCACGTGGCGCTCGAGGCGGCCGCCCGGCTCGAGAAAGAGGGGTGGTCAGTCATGGTGATCAACCCGCGCTTCATTAAACCGCTCGACGAGGAGCTGCTCGCGCTCGCGGCCTCGACCGGACGCATCGTTACGATCGAGGAGCACGTGCTGCGAGGCGGCTTCGGGAGCGCCGTGACCGAGTGGCTCAACGACCGCGTGCGGCGGCCGGTCGCCTGCCTGCGGATCGGGATCCCGGACGAGTTCGTCGAGCACGGGTCGCGCGAGGTGCTGCGCGAGGAGCTTGGGCTGACGCCGCAGGCGGTGGCCGAGCGCGTGCACGCTGAGTTCTCGACGAGAAGGATTCCGAACAAGGCACGCCAGTGAAGCTCGTCTCGATCGTTCCCAATACCACCAAGGCCGGCTGGCTCGAGCTGACCGGGCGATTGCTGGACGCGTTGAAGGCGCGCGGCGTCCGTGTGGCGATGCCGCCGGAGGTGGTCGCCAAGCACGGGCTGGCGGGCAAGCCGCTCGACGAGCGGGCCGCGCTCGGCGAGGCCGAGATGGTCTTCTCCCTCGGCGGCGACGGGACAATCCTCAGCACGATCCGGCGCGTGGGCAACCATAGTGTGCCGGTGCTCGGCGTGAACATCGGCGGCTTCGGTTTCCTCGCCGAGTTCAAGGGCGAGGCGCTGTTCGAGTCGCTCGACCGGCTGCTTGACGGCGAGTACGAGGTGTCCGAGCGGATGATGCTCGAGGCGACGCTCGAGCGCGAGGGCCGAGCGGCGGAGACGCACGCGGCGCTCAACGACGTCGTGATTGACGCCGGAACGCTTGCGCGGATGCTCAGGCTCAGGGTCTCCGTGCGGGAGCAGCACCTGACGAGCTACGAGGCGGACGGCCTGATCGTTGCCACACCGACCGGCTCGACGGCGTATTCGCTCTCGGCGGGCGGGCCGATCGTGCACCCGGACCTGCAAGCGATTCTGGTGACGCCCATTTGCCCCCATACACTGACTAACAGGCCGATCCTGCTGCCCGCCGAGGAGACTGTGACGGTCGAGCTGGACGAGGATCGGGACGGCGCCGGCCTCACCGTTGACGGGCAAGTCGGGACCAAACTCGGGGCCAGGGACGTTGTGAGGATCAGCAAGTCGGCTGACACTGTCCGGCTGGTGACGAACCCGAAGCGCTCGTATCTCGAGATCCTCAGGGACAAGCTTCGCTGGGGCGGTGCCAGGGACGGATAACCGGCGCCGCCGAGCTACGGCGGGAGGGGGAGAATGTTCGAGCTCAAGATCCGCTGCGAATGGTGCAAGAGCTGCGGGTACTGTATCGCCTCATGCCCCGAGGGGGTGCTCGAGTTCTCCGACGAGCTCAACGCGCGGGGCGTGCATCCCGTCGTGGCGGCCCATCCCGACAAGTGCACCGGTTGCAGGACGTGCGTCGTCGTTTGCCCGGACGTCGTATTCGAGGTGTTCAAGAATGGCTCGGAATGACGGCGACCGCGTCCTGATGTGCGGCAACGACGCGATGGCCGAGGCGGCCATCCGCGCCGGGTGCCGGTGCTACTTCGGCTACCCGATCACGCCCCAGAACGAGGTGACCGCGTACATGGCGACGCGGATGCCCGAGGTGGGCGGCACGTTTCTACAGTCCGAGAGCGAGCTCGCGGCGGTGAACATGGTGTTCGGCGCGTCGGCGGTCGGCGTGCGGGCGATGACGAGTTCGTCGAGCCCGGGCATCAGCCTCAAGCAGGAGGGGATCTCGTATCTCGCCGGGTGCGAGCTGCCGGCCGTGATCGTCAACGTGATGCGCGGCGGGCCGGGGCTCGGGAGCATCGGGCCGTCGCAGTCCGACTACTTTCAGGCCACGCGCGGCGGCGGCCACGGGGACTACCGACACCTCGTGCTGGCGCCCTCGACGTTGCAGGAGCTTGTGGACTTGATGATCGAGGCGTTCGACATCGCGGACCGGTACCGCAACCCGGTTATGGTCCTGAGCGATGGGATCCTTGGACAGATGATGGAGCCGGTGGTGATCCCGGAAGAGCCGGAGACGCACGAGCCGGAGAAACCGTGGGCGCTCACGGGCTGCAAGGGGCGCGAGCCGAACGTGGTCAAATCGCTCTACATGGACGTGCTCGACCTTGAGGAGCACAACCGGTGCCTGCAAGCGAAGTACGCCCGAATGGCGCGTGAGGAGGTTCGTTACGACGCGCTCGAGGCCGGGGACGCGGAGGTGATGCTCGTCGCGTTCGGCACGGTGGCGCGCATCTGTCGCTCGGCGCTGCGGGCGATGCGCGAGCGCGGGCACAAGGTGGGGCTGTTCCGGCCGATCACGCTCTGGCCGTTCCCCACAAAAGAACTGCGGGCGACGCGCGACCGTGTGCAGAGCTACCTCGTGGTCGAGATGAACGCAGGGCAGATGGTCGAGGACGTGCGTCTGGCCGTCGAGGGGCGACGGCCGGTCGAGTTCTACGGCCGCACCGGCGGCGCGGTGATGGGCGTGGACGAGGTCGTGGCGCAACTTGAGGCGCTGCTCGTCAAGGAGGCCGCCTCATGACAAAGACCCTCTACCGGATGCCCGAAAGCCTCAAACCGGTGGTGACGCACTACTGCCCCGGGTGCGGCCACGGGATCGTGCAGCGGCTGATCGCCGAGATCGTTGACGAGCTCGGGATCCGCGAGCGCACGGTCGGGATCTCGCCGGTCGGCTGCGCCGTGCTCGGCTACGACTACTTCAACTTCGACGTGAGCGAGGCGGCCCACGGGCGCACCCCGGCGGTAGCGACCGGCATGAAGCGCGCCCGGCCGGACCTCATCGTCTTCAGCTATCAGGGCGATGGCGACCTGGCGGCGATCGGCACGGCCGAGATCATGCACGCGGCAAACCGGGGGGAGAACATCACGGTTATCTTCGTCAACAACGGCGTCTATGGCATGACGGGCGGCCAGATGGCGCCCACAACCCTCGTCGGCCAGGTCACCAAGACGACGCCCTGGGGCCGGATGCCGGAGGAGGTGGGCGCGCCGCTCAAGGTGCCCGAGATGCTGGCGGTGTGCGACCAGACGAAGTTCCTCGCGCGCTGTGCGCTCAGCAGCCCCAAGAACATCCGGGCCACCAAGCGGGCGCTCAAGAAGGCGTTTCAGTACCAGATTGACGGCGCGGGCTTCTCGCTCGTCGAGATCCTTTCACCCTGCCCCACATATTGGGGCGTCGAGCCGCTCGAGTCACTCAAGTGGATCGAGGAGAAGATGATCCCACGCTACCCCCTCGGTGTCATCAAGGACGCCCCCGCCGCAGAAGCCAAAGTCTGAGAGCCTGCCAGGGGGCTGTGCATCTCTGCGGGCTCTGCGCCTCCGCGAGAGGATTCGCGTGTCTGTCGCAGACGTGCAGAGCTTGCCCGCCATAGGCGGGGCGCAAAGGCGAGAACCGGCGTGCTGTCCGGAGCTTCTGGAACTCCTGGATGGTAGGCACGATCGAGGGGATGTAGCCAATTCCGTTCTTGCAGCGAAGCTGCCCGAGTGGTATAGTGTGATGTCGAGCAAAGGGATTCGGAGGCGAGAATTATGAGATCGGTGATAGTGGTCGTCGTCGTGGTGCTGGTAGCCGGCGTTATCCCGGCGGCATTCGGCGACATTGTGGTGTTCAGGGACGGTACCTTCGAGGACGCCAAGATCAAGAGCGTGACGGATGACTTGCTCACGATCGAGGGAGAGTACGGTGATTTGCCGTACCCCCGTGAACGCGTCTACTGGTTCTCCCAGGCGGTGCCGGAGCGGCCCGGGATCGAGTACTACTTGGCCGGGCTGAAGCTGCTCGAGCTGCACAAGAAGCACATGGCTGCGAAGCTCTTCGAGAAGGCCGGCCAGTACGACAGGCGTTACGCCCAGGCCGGTGAAAAGGCGCTCCAGGTATACACGCCTCAGCGGCCGACCGACACCGCTTCGCGGCTCGAAGCGCCACCCTCCGGCGATGCACACTCGCGCGTTCCGGTCTACAAGGTACAGTGTAAGCTTTGCCAAGGCACCGGCAAGGTGGAAGCCACCCTTGGGGGGGATCTCAGCTTGCTCGAGGATGCTTCCTTCACGGGGGGTGCGACGCAACTGAGCTGCGGTCCGGGCGGGGGCGGTTCGGGCGGAGGCAGCAAGGATAAAGAGGACCACAAGATGATGATTACCTGCCCCGCGTGCGGCGGCAAAGGGTATCGCCTTCTGCGCCTTGGCCCCAAGGATGGCATTTGCCCCAAGTGCGGCGGGGCCGGGTCAATCAATGAAGAGAAGGAAGGCTCTTGGACGTTCAATTTCGTGCCGTGCCCCGAGTGCGCGGGCCGCGGGATCAAGCCGATCAAGGACGGGGGCGCGCGCGTGGGGATCGTTCTGGCCTCAAGCAGCCGGCCGCCCGGAGGGCCCAGCGGCGGCGGGGATGATGAGTACGATGGATCGGAGAAGGAAGCTGACGAGGATAAGGAGCCGTCTTCATCCGACGACAGAAGCTTTTTCGACAAGTACAAGGTCTATTTCTTGGCCGGCGGCGGCGCACTGCTGATCGTGGCTTTTGTGGCGTCGAAGGCATCGAAGAAGAGGTAGTGGAGGGAACCGGCACGTGAGACGAGGCAGGATGGCTTGGATTTGCCTAGGTGTGCTGGCGGCATGCGCGTTGCCGGCGGCGAGCGCGACAGCTCAGCCAAGGCTCAAGATCGAGAGCAAAGACAGAATCTGGAACGTGACCGACGAGAGGCCGAGGGGGATCCCGATCGGCGAGACGCTCGAGCACGAGTTCCTCTTGAGGAACGACGGCACTGAGCCGCTCGAGATCCTCGAGGCGAAGCCGAAGGACGCGTTCCTCACGACGGTGCTGCCCGAGGAGAAGATCGCTCCCGGCGGAGAAGCGCGGCTCAAGGTGGTCCTCAATACGGAGGGGTTGGAGCCGAGCCAGATCGAGACGCACATCGTCGTCGAGTCGAACGACCCCGCCTCCGAGGCCAAGCCGATGGTGCTCACCGTGAAGGCTTGGGTCATCCCCAAGCCCGAGGTGCTGCTGGTTGTCGAGCCGCGGGAGCGCGACATCGGCGTCGTGCGCGTCGGCCAGGCAAAGACGTTCAAGTACACATACCAGAACGCCGGGAGCAAGGAGTTCGAGATCTATCCGATCTACTTCACCGACAAGCGGTTCCGGATCGTCGAGAACATCGAGCGCGAGGTGCTGAGACCGGGATTGAAGGAGTTCCAGCTCGAGTTCACGGCGCGGCCCGAGGATGCGGGCAAGGCGCTCGACGCCTTCTTCCTCGTCAAGACCGACTCCGAGGAGCAGTCGCGCCTGGTCTGCCGCGTGCGCGGGTACGTCGCCCCCGAGGAGAAGAAGCCGGAGGGGGTGCAGATCATCCCCAAGTACTACGCTATCTCGGAGAATCCGCTGTATATCTTCACCGTTGCCAACAACACGGCGCGCCCGGTCGAGGTCGTGGCGATGCGCGGGGAGGAAAAGTTGGGCACCGCCGTCGTGGAGCCTGAGCAGAGCTCGAAGCTGAGTGCAAGGGTGGCTTCCGAGGAGGAGCTGAAGGAGATCTCGTTCCAGGTGAACCTCGACTATGCATCTCCGGAGCCCGCCGAGCCTGAAGGCGAGGAGGCCGAGATCGCGCCTGCCGATGGCGGAACCGAGGAAGGCGAGACGGTCGAAGGCGAGGCCACGGAGGACGAGGTGCCTGAAGGCGATGCGCCGGCCGACTCGAACGGGGAGACTGATACTGAACCGGTCGGCGAGGGAGGCTGATCAAGCCCACTGGCTTTCTGAAGAAACCGTGAGATAAGCATTCAAGCAAGTCGCGGCCTTTGCGGGCTGCGGCTTTTCTTTTCTTAGCCCGCATTTCTCACAGCGGATGCACGTGCGGTGTTCCCCGACGAGCCGCGTTGCGGCGATTGAGAGTAGCCTCGGGCGCACGCCTGCTGCCCAAGGGGCAGCAGGTCGAAGCCCGTGGGAAGCGCAACCGAAAAAACACCCCGAGCCCCGTCAGGGGCGATTGAGAACGCATGCGGTCCGAGCTCAATCGCCCCTGAAGGGGCTCTCACACATTGCGTCGCGTCCTGTTCCACGGGCTTGCGCCCGAGGCTACTCTCAGACGCCCCTGGCGGGGCTTGGATTCATGCGCCGGCTTCAGCTCAAGCCGATTCGGGTGCTCGCCCGAAGACCAAAATCCGAATCGCTTCATGTGACACCGTGTTTGGATCAGGCCGCTTGTGATTAGCGACAGAACGGCTTCTTGTGAAGGCAGTTCCATCGCATTGAGCGCCCTCGCGCGCTCGGCGTGTGAGAAATGCGGACTAGGACCGGTCACTTCAGGTCTGAGAAGGCACGTGAGGAACTTCTGTCGCGATTCCCCAGGCCGGCCGTGCGCGGGTGATCGCAACCAGGTCAGGCTGAGATACGTTTAGAATGGAAGGGCCGCACAATTCGTCGAACATGTGATGGCACGACGCATTGGCACAAGAGTTGCGCCATGCGAGTAGCCGGCACGTTGTGACCCCGGATACCGGATATCAGTCGCCGCCTGACGAGCGGAGGCATTGCATCCCAACAAGCCATGTTCGAGCGAAGCTATCTCGAAAACATCATTCGTAACGCACCGATCGGCATCATCACGACCGGGCTCGATCGCCGCGTCACGTTCATGAGCGATCTGGCGCGCGAGACGTGCCAGTGCCCGGATTCCAGGATCGGCGTGCCTATCGAGCAGCTCGTTGCGGACCCTGAGGTGATGCGGGACAATCTCGCCAAAGTGCTTTCCGGACAACGGCAGCGCCTCGTTTTCGAAGCGGGCGTCAGAGCCGCCTCGGGCCGGCGCGTCATCGAGTTTACCGCCACCGTGCTGCGCGACGATGCGTACGTGCCGATCGGGCTGCTCCTCATGTGCGAGGACGTGACCGAGAAGCGCGAGACGGAGAGGAAGTACGGCGCCCTCATGGCGAACTCGCGCGACGCGGTGCTCCTTTTCAAGGACGAGCGAATCCTCGAGGTGAACGAAGCGTTTGCCCGGATGGTCGGGCGGCCGCTCGAAGCGTGCCGCGGCATCGCCTGGGAGGACTTCGTGCACGCCGACTCGCTGCCGATGCTGCTTGACTTGAAGCGTCGTCGTGCGGCAGGCGACGAGTCGGTCCCGCACACCTACGACATCCTCGGCCTCGATGCCGAGGGCGGGCGGCGGCTCTACAACGTCACGGTCTCGCCGGTTTTCCCTGATCGCGGCATCTACTCGATGATCCTGCGCGACATCACCGAGCGCAAGCAGCTCGAGGAGCGGATCGCCGAGACGAGAAAGCTCGAGAGCCTTGGCCTGCTCGCCGGCGGTATCGCGCACGATTTCAACAACCTGCTGAGCGGCGTGATGGGCTATGCCTCGCTCCTGAAGACCAAGCTCGACCCCCACGCCGCCGCCTATCGCTTTGCCGAGCGGATCGAAACCTCCTCGACCCACGCTAAGGAGCTGACGGCGCAGCTCCTTGCCTTCGCCCGCGGCGGGCAATACGAGATGCGTTCGATCAACCTCAACCAGACCGTGCTCGAGGCGGTGCGCATGCTGCGGCTCACCATGCCGCGCACCGTCAAGCTCACCACACGCCTGACGTCGCGGCTCAGGTGGATCGAGGCCGACCCCACTCAGATGCACCAGGTCATCACCAACCTGTTCACCAACGCGATCGAGGCGATGCCCTCGGGCGGGCGCATCACGATCAGGACCGGGAACGTCAAGCTCGACGGAGACCTGGCCGCAAAGCACGCGCAGCTCGACCCCGGCCCGTACGTGCACCTGACGCTGAGCGACACCGGCAGGGGCATCCCGCGCGAGGAGCTGCCAAAGATCTTCGAGCCGTTCTACTCGACCAAGGGGGTCGGGCACGGCCTCGGGCTTTCCGCCGTCTACGGCATCGTGCACAACCACGGAGGCGCCGTCACAGTCGAGAGCGAGGTGGGTAAAGGGACGACCGTGCACGTGTACCTGCCCGCCTCAACGGCAGCCCGGCCCAAAGCGCCGCGAAAAGCCGAGGGCATCGTCAGGGGACGCGAGACAATCCTCGTCGTGGACGACGAGGCGATCATCCGCGACCTGCTGAGCCGTGTGCTCGAGGATCTCGGCTACCCGGTGATCCTCGCACGAGACGGCGAGGAGGCGCTCGAGATCTTTCACACGCAGCACCAGTCCATAGACTGCGTCCTGCTCGACATGGTGCTGCCGAACATAGACGGCGCCGAGGTCTACGCCGCGATGCGCGAGCTTGACCCCGACGTGCGCGTCATCCTCTGCACGGGCTATTCGCTCAAGGGCCCGATCGAGGAGATGCTCCAGAAAGGCGTTGCCGGCGTGCTCCGAAAGCCGTTCCAGATCGAGGAGCTCAGCGCCGTCCTGCGGAGCGTGCTCGATAGGCCGCTCTCAGCCAACTCGTGCTAGGCAAGCCGGACCTCGGGCGTTTCCGCACCCGCGCATTCGAGTGCCCCAAGCGATTCGACCTCCCCCGAAAAAGCGGCGGGCACTCCAGATGGAGTGCCCGCGCGTTCCATGAGCATCGCTTCAATAGCGGGCGACCACGAGGACCCCGCACCCAAACGGGTGCGTGGCCTTTACTTCGTTAGCTCGGCGGCGAGCTCGTCGAGTCCCTGAGCCTGTTTGGAGAGGTTCTGAGTCGCCTCGAGCGCCTGGCGCGCGCCCGCCTCGGTCTCCTGGGCCACGCTCGAGA
>CBDUSE010000125.1:0-9162 GCA_965369835.1 uncultured bacterium | reverse complement strand
GCCCGACGGTGAGGCGTACTACGCGCACCGGGTGCGGATGTTCACCTCGATTGACATCACGCCGCAGGAGGTGCACGAGACGGGGCTCGCCGAGGTCAAGCGCATCCGCGGCGAGATGGACGAGATCATCCGCGAGGTGGGCTTCACGGGCAGCTTCAGTGAGTTCGTCGAGTTTCTGCGCACCGACGAGCAGTTTTACGCCAAGACGCCCGAGGAGCTGATGAAGGAGAACGCCTACGTGCTCAAGCGGATGGACGGCGAGCTGCCGAAGCTGTTCCGCCGCCTGCCGCGCATGCCGTACGGCATCCGGCGCGTGCCCGACTACACGGCACCGAACACGACGACGGCCTACTACTGGCCGCCGGCGGGCGACGGCTCGCGCGCCGGCTTCTACTACATCAACACGTACGACTTGAAGAGCCGGCCGCTCTACGAGATCGAGGCGCTCGCCCTGCACGAGGCGGTGCCCGGCCACCACTTCCAGCTCGCCGTGCAGCAGGAGCTCGAGGGCATCCCGAACTTCCGTCGCTTCGGCGGCTTCACCGCGTTCGTCGAGGGCTGGGCGCTCTATGCCGAACGGCTCGGCCTCGAGACCGGCTTCTACACCGACCCGTACCGCAACTTCGGCCGGCTCATCTACGAAATGTGGCGCGCGACGCGGCTCGTCGTGGACACGGGGATGCACGCGCTCGGCTGGACGCGGCAGCAGGCCATTGACTTCATGGTCGAGAACACGGCCCTGACGCTGCTCAACATCGAGAACGAGGTCGATCGCTACATCGCATGGCCCGGTCAGGCATTAGCGTACAAGATCGGCGAGCTGAAGATCCGCGAGCTGAGAGCCTATGCCGAGCGAGAACTCGGCCCGAGTTTCGATCTGCGTGGCTTCCACGACGCGCTGCTCGGCAGCGGCGCCGTCCCTCTCGACGTCCTTGAAGCAACGATCAAGACGTGGGTAACTGACCAGAAGTGAGCTGTGGCGTTGGAACGCTACCGGCGACGCGTGCCCCTCGGACGGAATAGGAAACGCACTCTGGAACTGCCGCCTGCGCCGGACGGGCCAACTGTCCAGAGCGAGTCGTCCTCCTCCTCGTCAATCTGCCTGACGATGCCCGTCTTCTGGGCGATGAACAGCTCGTCAATAAAGAGCCGTACAGCGAAGCGCATTTTCGGCGGCGACGGGGCGGGTTCTTCTGCGTTGACTTCCGGTTCGGCCTCTGATTGGGGCTCGGCACGGGTTTTCCCGCGCAGCAACTCGGACGCTTTTTCGACGTTCCGGACGGACGAGCGCAACGTCTCGACCGAAAAGAAAGGCGTTTGCACCGTCTTGAACTCGCGGGGCCTCGTGGTCAGGATTCGCAACTGCCATAGCAGGTCGCTCTGGTTTCTGCGCGGTGTGTCGAAATAGATCTGCACCTCGAATCGGATGTGCGAGATTGGTTCGGGCGCGAGGTTGCGCGTCTTGATCCGCATGCGGTAGCGGGCCGGCGCCGGTGCCTCATCGCTCGAGCCGTCCGATGAGGCCGGCGGGGCCGGGGAGATCTCGCGGAACTCGTCAATGTAGATATCGAACGGCACGCGCTCGCGGTACAACGCCAGGAGCTTCTCGGGATCGGCGGTCTGCGTCGCCCGGCTTTCATCCGGGCGGGCGGCATCGAGATCGCCCTGGCGCACACGGATATCGCGCACCTCCTCACCGACCCGGTAGCTCACCAGGGCGTGATTGCCGAAGCGCTGGATGACCGTGACGTAGGTGTACGGCGGCAGCACGATCAGCGTGTCGCCGTCGCGGCCGACAAGCTCCTTCTGTGTGAGGAAGCCGACGGTGCCGGCGGGTTCGGCGACGAGCAAAGCGAGCAGTAGGAACATGGCGGTCCTTGCGCGCACGGCCGTATCCTTCCCTGGATTCGGATTGCAGGATGGCACACGACACCCCTGCTGCGGGAGTATCGGCGGATTCCGGGCGGGACTTTACTCCTCGACGGGCGGGAACGGCTCGATTGGCGCGTCCTCATCGGCGATGCGAGGCGCCGGCTCGTTGGGGGTGGCTTGCGGTTCAGCAGGCTCGTTGGCCTCGCCTGGGGGCGGAGCGACGTAGCCGACGGGGGAGACCTGCACACGCTTCATCCCCGTCTCGGCGTCCTCATCCACGCTGATCGTCTGGATCCCCGCCCAGTCGCGCAGCGCGGTGTGGACGATGCGGCGGTCGGCGGCGACCATCGGCTCGAGCGTGACCGCCTCGCCGCTGCGTTGGGCCTTTCTGCCGGCCTCCTTGGCTATCCGTTCGAGGCTCGACTTGTAGCGTCCGCGGTAGCCGGCGCAGTCAATCAGGACCGTGCGCGTCGTGCCGAACCGTTTGCTTGCCAAGAGGTTGACGAGGTACTGGATCGCCTCGAGCGTGTGGCCGTCGCGGCCGATCAGTCGGCCCGACTCGGTGCCGTGCTCGAGCGAGAGGATCGTCCCTTCCTCGCGACGGCGGATCTCGATATAGGCGTCAATGCCGAGGCCGCGAAGCAGCGGGCGCAGCACCTCTCCCTCGGCGAAGCGAATGACGGTACGCCACTCAACGTCTGCGGGTGCGTTCATGCGTCTGTTTCTCTTTCCCTATTGTTCTGGTGTCCTCGCCCTTCTGCACGGCGAGCTGCACGCCGAAGCCCAAGACCGTGCTGCAGAGCCAGTACAGGTTCAACCCCGATGGGAAACTGTAGAAGATGACCAGGAACATGATGGGCATCATCTGTGTCATCATCTTCTGCTGCGGATCGGCTGCCTGGGCCTGGCCGCGCAGCCGCTGCGAGAGGATCGTGAAGGCCGTCATCAGGACCGGCAGGATGTGGACGTCCAAGCGGCCCAGCAGCGGAAACGACGGGATGGTGAACAGGGTGTCGGGCTTCGACAGGTCGGTGATATAGCTCACAAACGGCGCGCGCCACAGCTCGACGGCGTTGCGCAGCATCGTGAACATCCCGAAGAGCACGGGGAACTGCAGCAGGATCGGGAAGCAGCCGCCAAGCGGGTTGACCTTGTGCTCCTTGAAGAGCTTCATCTGCTCGAGCTGGAGCTGCCGCTTGTCGTCCTTATACTTCGCCTGCAACTGCTTGATCAGAGGCTGGATCTTCTGCATCTCCTTCATGGACTTGAAGCTGCGGCGGTCCAGCGGGAAGAGCAGGAGCTTGATGAACGCCGTGAGCAGGATGATGGCGACACCGTAGTTAGGAATGAACCCATAGATGAAGTTGAGGACGTACATCAGGCCCGCCGCGAGCGTGGCGATGAACGTCGTGCCCATCACCTTCGAGTAGCCGAGCGGCCGCAGCCGGGTGTACTCCTTCGGGCCGACATAGAGCGCGAGGTCGAATGTCCGCTCCTCACCCTTGCCGAGCGGCAGGTCCGGCAGCTTGACGCTGAGCCCGGTGGCGAACACCTTCCTTTTCTTCTTCTCATCGGCGTAGCGGAGGAAGAAGGTGTCCGAGATGATCTGACGCGACTTGATCTCGCCGGTCTCGTCGGGGCCGCGCGCGTCGAGGATCGCGGCGAAGTACTTGTTGCTGATCGCGGCCCAGCGCATTACGGAAAACGCGTATTCCCTCGGGGTCTTCTTCTCAACGGCCGGCTTGAGCTTTGTCGCCGACCCGCTGTCGACCGTGATGCGCACTTCAGCCCGGCGGTCCTTCTCGTCAACGGGATGGACGCTGCCGACCTGGATGCGGTACTCGGGTAGGGAGAGCCTCTCGCCGGTTTTATTGCGGATCGCCAGGCCGACCTCGAGCCGGTAGCCCTCCTCGGGGAGCGTGAACGTCTTTGTGACCGCGAAGCGCTTGTTCTCGTGGCGGAGCACCAGCGTGCGGTTGCCGCTTTCCGCTTCGACCTTCTTGAACTCGACCTCCGAGAGCTCGAGCCCGTCCTGTTCCTCTGAGAAGATGGCAAGCGGGTACATCTTCTGGGGCAAGTCGTCGGAGCAGAAGATGTACTTCGTCTCGCCGTGGATAACGATGCCGTGGCCCTTGCTGGTCTCCTTCGTCTCGATGGTGACCTGGCGCACGACGCCACCCTTGGTCGAGATCTCGAAGGTGACGTACGGGTTGGAAAGCGGGTGGAGCTCCGGCTCAAACTCCACGGCCACCTCGGCCTCGTCGGGCGCCTCGGTCTCCTCGGGCTCCTCGGCCTCCTTGGCCGTTTCGGGGCCTTCGACGATCTCGGGTTCATCCGGCGCCTCGGCCGCATCCTCGCCCTCGGGCGCGGTTTCAGCGGGTGCCTGTTCCTCGCCGCCGGTCTCGGACTCCTCGGCGGGTGGTGGGGTCTCAGGCTTTCGCGGCGGCGTTGCGGGCCTGAAGAAGAGCATCCAGACGACGAGGATGGCGCCGCAGATAACCCAGAAGGCGACTTGACGCTTGTCCATCGGCTACCTCACCGGGTCGTATCCGCCCGGATGCCACGGCCCGCAACGGCAGATGCGCGCGATACCGGCGCACAGGCCGCGTACGAGGCCTTTACGGCGCAGGCTCTCGATCATGTATTCCGAGCAGCTCGGGGTGAAACGGCATACCGGGAGCAGGAGCGGCCCGAGCGTGAGCTGGTAGAGGCGCACCAAGCCGATCGCCACCCACGTCAACGGGTTCAGCGGGCGTCGGGGCGTCTCAGGTCGAGCCTTGTCAGCAGCGTGGTCACCGATTCCCTCAGCTCCTCGTAGGAGCGCCCCGCTGCCTCGCGGCGGACCGTGATGACCACGTCGTGGCCTGGTTTCAACTGATGCTTGCACAGTCTGAATATCTCCCTGAGGCGCCGCTTGATCCGGTTGCGCTCGACGGCGCGGCCGAACTTGCGCCCGACGCTGAGGCCGAGCCGGGTCCACTTGTGACCGGTCGCCAGCGCGTGCATCGCCAGCCCGCCGTGGGCGCTCTTTGTGCCTTTGTAGTAAACGGCCAGGAAGTCCTTGCGTCGGCGAATCCGCTCCTGCTTGAGGAAGGCGTGCCGGACGGCTACACGGTCAGGCGTTTGCGCCCCTTGCGCCGTCTCCTCCTCAGGACAGCCCGTCCCCATCTATTGCTCATCCTTTTGCGAAACCCGTGCGTGCGGTGGCGACGCAGGTTCGACGGTTGGTATGTCCGCTTCATCAGAGCCTCCGGTGTCTCCTGCAACGATGCGCGCCCGGCGGCGAGCGAGCTTGGACCGGACGCATCAAGAATCTATATTTATAGGCGCCTGCCTCCAGGCTGTCAAGACGGAAAGGCGCGAGGCCCCGCCCTTGATCGGCTTGCGCGGCCATCTGGCTCCGCGCTCTTTGCGATTCATGCCTTCTCTTCTGCGGCCCGTTCCATTGACAGCGGCCGGGGCGAGTCTATAATCGGTCCTGAAAAGTATGAGGAAGCCAGACCAAGGGTCGAAATCGTCGTTTTATCCTGTGTTCCTCAACGTGCGTGGGGCTCAGTGCGTCGTTGTGGGAGGCGGGAGCGTTGCCGCACGCAAAGCGCGCGCGCTCGTCGAGGCGGGCGCAGTGGTTGCCGTCGTCAGCCCGCATATTTCCGAGGAGATCGAAGCGATGGCGGCTCCGGGCGGCGGGGTCGAGCTCCGCCGCAAGCCGTTCGAGGCGAAGGACCTGGAGGGGGCGCTACTGGCGGTCGCGGCAACGAACGACCCGGCGGTCAACAATGCGGTGAGCCGTGAGGCACGCGCTCGGGGCATCCTCGTCAACGTGGTTGACCAGCCGGCTCTCTCGACGTTCATCGTGCCGGCAATGGTCTCACGTGGCCGGCTCCAGGTGGCGATCTCGACCGGCGGCGCCGGCCCCGCCTTCGCCAAGCGCCTGCGCGAGCGGCTCGAAGGGCTGCTCAGTACCAGGCTCGCTGCGTACCTTGACAGGATGGCCGAGGTGAGGGCGATGGTTCTCGAGCAGGTGTCCGACCCCGAGCATCGGGCACGCATTTTCGAGGCGCTCGCCGCGGACGAGACCGTCGTGCGCTACCTCGAGGCGGAAGCAGGCGATGCGGACGCCGTGCTGCTCGAGCGCGTGCGCGAGTTGATCGCCCAAGCCGGAGCAAGCGAATGAAGAATGCGATCGCGAACGACCTCGCCGCAGACAGCACGCGGCACGCCGAGGAGGGAGCGTCCCAGGTGCCATGAAGATCATCACGCTCGGGGTGACACACAAGACCGCGCCCATCGAGGTGCGCGAGCAGCTCGCAATCGGTCGCGGCGAGCTGGGCGAGAACCTCCGCTTCGTGTGCCGGCACCCGAACGTGGCCGAGTGCGTCGCGCTCTCGACGTGCAACCGCGTCGAGTTCTATGCGGCCGTGGCGTCACCGTCGCCGCTGTGCTTCCTCAAGTCGGTCGTCGCCAAATCCGACTTCGCGCGGCGCGCCGAGCTGGAGGGGCACTGGCTCGAGCTCGAACAGTCAGAGAGTGTCCGCCACCTCTTTGAGGTCGTCTCCGGGCTCGACGCGATGGTCGTGGGCGAGCAGGAGATCGTCGCGCAGGTCAAGGAGGCGTTTCGGGAGGCGGAGGAGGCGAAGACGCTCGGCCCGGTGCTCGGCGAGCTCTTTCGCAAGGCGCTCTCGGTCTCGAAGCGGGTGCGCTCGGAGACGAAGATCGGCCAGGGCGGGCTTTCCGTCGCATCGGTGGCGGTGCGGCTCGCGCGCAACGTCTTTGGCGAGTTGAGCCGCAAGCGCGTGATGATCGTCGGCGCGGGCGACACGGCCGAGTTGACGCTCAAGCACCTGGTCAAGAACGGCGCCCGCTCGGTGGTGGCCGCGAACCGTTCATTCGATCGCGCCGAGGCGCTCGCGAAGCGGTTCGACGGCCGCGCGGTGCGCTTCGAGGAGTGGCTCGACGAGCTCGCCCGGGCCGACATCGTCATCAGTACCACCGCCAGCCCGGAGCCGATCCTCACGGTCGAGGCGCTGGGCCGGGTGATGCGCCGGCGCCGGGGCCGGCCGGTTCTTCTCATTGACATCGCCGTACCGCGCGACATCGAGCCGGAAGCGAACCGGCTCGACGGCGTTTACCTCTACAACATAGACGACCTCGAAGCGATCGTACAAAAGGAGCTCGCGACAAGGGCGTTGGAGCTTGACCGCTGTCGTGCTATTGTGGATGAAGAGACACGAGGCTACGAGCGGTGGTTCGAGCGGCAGCAGCTCGAGCCCACGATCAAGCGCGTGTACGACTCGTTCGAGGCGGTGCGGGCGCGTGAGTTCGAGGACCACTTGTGCCGGTTCCAGGGACTCACGCCGGAGCTGCGAGAGCAGTTCGAGCGGCTCTCGGAGCACTTGGTGAAGCAGTTGCTCCACGGCCCCATCTCGAAGTTGCGTAGCGTCTCCGATCCGGCAGCCCTCGCGCGCCACACCGAGGCGCTGAGCGAGCTCTTCGCCGCGGATGGCGACGTCCATCAGGAGGAGGAAATCAGCGAATGAGCGATCTGTGTTTTCCCCCATCGGAACGCCCGCACGATGAGTGCGGCGTGTTCGGCGTCTTCGGCCATCCCGAGGCAGCGCAGCTCATCTACTTGGGGCTGTACGCCCTGCAGCACCGGGGCCAGGAGAGTGCCGGCATCGTCACGAGCGACGGCCGCTCGCTCCAGTTCCACAAGGGGATGGGCCTCGTCGGCGACGTGTTCAACGACGAGGTCCTTGCGAGCCTCGGCGGGCACCTCGGCATGGGGCACGTGCGCTACTCGACCACCGGGTCGAGCGGGCTGAAGAACGCGCAGCCGATCGTGATGGACTACGCACGCGGGCCGATCGCCGTCGGCCACAACGGCAACCTCACCAACGCGCGCGCGATCCGCGACGAGCTGGAGGCCTCGGGCTCGATCTTCCAGGGCACCACCGATAGCGAGATCATCGTCCATATTATGTCCACGCTCCGGCTCGAGAGCGAGTGCGACGCCCTGCTGCGCACGCTACAGATCATCGAGGGGGCCTATTCGCTTCTGATCCTCAAGCCGGACGTGCTCATCGGCATGCGCGATCCCCACGGCTGGCGACCGCTCTGCCTCGGGCGGCTCGACGGGGCGCACATTCTCGCCTCGGAGACGTGCGCGCTCGACCTGTTGCACGCGGAGTTCGTGCGCGAGATCGAGCCGGGCGAGGTGATCATCATCAGCGAGTCCGGCACGGAATCGCTCTACCCCTTCGGGCGCAACACCCAGAAGGCGCAGTGCATCTTCGAGCACATCTACTTTGCCCGGCCCGACAGCCGCCTTTTTGGCGACGTCGCCCACATGGTGCGCAAGCGGCTTGGGGCCGAAGTCTCGCGCGAGCATCCGGTCAAGGCGGACGTGGTGATGCCGATTCCCGACAGCGGCAACTCGGCCGCGATGGGCTATGCGGAGGCCTCGGGCATCCCGTTCGACTTCGGCATCACGCGCAACCACTACATCGGCCGCACGTTCATCCAGCCGCAGCAGGCGATCCGCGACTTCGGCGTGCGGGTCAAGCTCAACCCGGTGCGTGAGATCATTGCGGGCAAGCGGGTGGTGGTGGTCGAGGACTCGATCGTACGCGGCACCACGACCGTGCTCCGGATGAACAGCATCCGCGAGGCGGGCGCCAAGGAGGTGCACCTGCGTGTCAGTTGCCCGCCGATCCGGTGGCCTTGCTACTACGGGATTGATTTCGCTACGCGCAGCGAGCTGATCGCGGCGAACAAGAGCGTCGAGGCGGTGCGTGACTTCCTCGGCGTGGACAGTCTCGGCTACCTTTCGATCGAGGGGATGCTGCGGTGCATGAACGTCGAGGCGGACTCGTACTGCACGGCCTGCTTTAACGGGAACTACCCGGTTCTCGTCGAGGAAGAGATTGACAAGTACATCCTGGAGAGCGACCGCCGCCAGGAATACTTGCGGTTTACCTAGCCCGCCGGGGCGGTCGGAAGCGAGGCCATCCTGACGATCGTTGCTCTGGTTCTGCTGCTGGCATGCTCGGGGTTCCTCTCGGGCTCCGAGACGTCGCTCTTCAGCCTCTCGAGTCTGCGCGTGCGCAAGCTGCAGAGCGAGAGCAAGGTGGGGCGCCGTATCGCGTCGCTGCTGGCGCATCCGCGTGGTCTGCTCACCACAATCCTGATCTGCAACGTCCTGGTGAACGTCTTTGCATCGAGCCTCTCGGCCTCGCTCTTTCGGGCGATCGGCGAGGGGGCTGAAGGGGCGATCCCCGCCTCGGTGATGAC
>CBDUSE010000124.1:0-9207 GCA_965369835.1 uncultured bacterium | reverse complement strand
TGTGAAGGCAGTTCCATCGCATCGAGCGCCCTCGCGCGCTCGGCGTATGAGAAATCCGGGTTAGTTGTTCAACTTTCCCGCGCCATGCGGGCCATGTACCCGCCATCGCCCCCCTTGTCGGTGGGTAGGAGCAGCGTCTCACCGTCGAGCCGGAACTCGCCGTGTCGGCTGAGAAGGTGGCGGACGACGCGGTCGTTCTCCTCTGGCTCGATGCTGCACGTGCTGTAGACGAGCACGCCGCCGGGCTTGAGCATCCGGGCCGCGGCGTCGAGAAGTTCGCCCTGGCGCGCGCTCAGCAACTCGATGTCCCTTTCCTTGATGCGCCAGCGTGCTTCGGCCCGTCGGCGGAGTACGCCGGTGTTCGAGCACGGCGCGTCGAGCAGCACGCGATCGAACGAGGCCGTCGGCAGCAGCTCCGGCACGTGACGTGCGTCGCATCGGGCGGTTTCGACGCACGTGATGCCGAGGCGCGCCATGTTCCCGCAAAGGGTCCCGAGGCGTTTCTCGTCGAGGTCGCAGGCGACGATACGTCCCCGGTCGTCCATCAGTTCGGCGCAGTGGCTCGTCTTGCCGCCGGGTGCGGCGCACATGTCGAGGAGCCGCTCGCCCGGCTGCGGGTCGAGCAGTCGCGCTACGCGCATGGCGGTCACGTCCTGGACGTAAAACTCGCCGCGGGCGTAGGTCGCGAGCGCGTCCAGCGGCTTCGACGCGTGGACGCGCACGGCTGCCTCGTCGCCGCCGGCCGGCTCGGCCTCGACGCCCTCGTCCCTCAGGTGCTCGATCAGCTCGTCCTGCGACACCTTGAGCCTGTTGGCGCGCAGCGTGATCGCCGGCGCAAGGTTGTTCGCCGCGCAGACCTCGAGCGTCCTATCGCGCCCGAGGTGTTCGAGCCACCGGCGAACCAGCCACCGCGGGTGGGAGTGGACGACGGCGATGTGCTCGACGAGGTCCTGTTCGGCGTTCGGATAGGGGAGTTCACCCTTAGTGCGCAGGACGGTGCGGAGCAAGGCGTTGGCGAACGTGCCGGCGCCTGCGTGCACGTGGTGCTTGGCGGCTTCGACCGCTTCGTTGACCGCGGCGTAATCGGGCACCTTGTCCATGAAGAGGAGCTGGTAGAGGGCCACGTGCAGGATGAGGCGTAGCGTGGGGTCAAGCTTTTCGAGAGGGCGGTTCGAGTAACAGCCGATGACCCAGTCGAGCGTGAGGCGGCGGCGGGTAACGCCGTAGACGAGCTCGGTCACCAGGGAGCGGTCTGCGGGCGAGAGCCCGGCGGTGGCAATGCGCTCGTTTAGGGCCGCATCAACGAAGCCCCTCGATGTGCCCAGGGTCGCGCGGAGCACCTCGAGGGCGCACTCTCTCGGGCTTGTTTGGGACACCGTGGGGCTCGCGGGTCAACGGGTGGGAGCGCCCTAGGTGAACTCGCTTTCGGACTTGCCGACGGCGTCGAGCACCTTGCGCGTTACGAAAAGCGGCGCGCCCTTCATCTTGGCGATGGCCATGGCGTCGCTCGGCCGGCAGTCAATCTCGACAACCTTCGTGCCGAGCTCGTTTTCTGCGCGCAGGATCATGCGGGCGAAGTAGGTGTTGTCGCGCAGGTCATTGATGATGACGCGTTCGACGGTGGCGCCGAAGCCGTCGAGGACGCTTCCGATCAGGTCGTGGGTCAGCGGCCGCGGCTTTTCGATGTCCTCGATGAACATCCTGATGGCCGCGCCGATGCCGGGCTCGATATAGATCGGAAACTCCTTCTCCTCGTTGCCCACAGCGACGGCGCACGCGATGTTGGAGATGGCGATCTTCTTGATTTCGATCTGGATCAGGTCGTCCTCGGCCATGTCGGCTCCGTTGCTACTCTGCGAAGTAGCCGCCGACGGAACGTCGGCCCGCTACGTAGCACGAGGTGATACAAACGGGAGCGACCCGCCGCCGGGCACTCCCTTTCTTCATCGTTGGGAACAACTATCATTATAATACCTACGGCCCGGCGGGAAGTCAAGGCGCGAGTTGCCCGGCCCGGGGCAAGACAGCACAATTCGTCCCGATGACCGGGTCCCCTCGCTTGGGGGATGAGCGGCAGTTTTTCCCCCATGCGGGGGGGGGCCGCGGGCGCCCCCCCCTACAACGCTGTCGCGAGCCTTGGATCGGCCTGGTGTCGGGGGGGTCGCCCCCGGCTATTCGCTGTCCGGTGGGGCGACCCTCCTCCGCTCAAGCTACGGAG
This sequence comes from uncultured bacterium, assembly GCA_965369835.1. Classification (GTDB taxonomy): domain Bacteria; phylum Auribacterota; class JABMQX01; order JAFGEW01; family JAFGEW01; genus CBDUSE01. The sequence goes on along the minus strand of CBDUSE010000124.1, from coordinate 6,989 downwards.
GGCAAGCCCGTTCCAGGCCCCTATTCTGTCTCCGGCGGGGTGACCTTCTCGGGGTGTTTCTTCACCCAGCGCATGATGGTGGCTTCGGCCTCGTCGAGGTCGGTTTCGTTGATCTCGAGGCCGGCGATCGCGCCGATGCTCAGCACAATGCTCTGCTTGCTCACCCGGTTGACGTGTTCGTCGCCGAGGAACCTGAGGAGCAGGGGGATCATGGTCGCATCCTTCTGCGCCTCAGCCACGTCCGCCGCCGTACGGGCAATGAGCGACAGCTCTTCGCCGATCGGTGCGCTCTCGAGCCGCCCTGCAAACGGCCTCGCCTTGATGATCGCCGGGTGGCGTGCCCACATCGCAATGGCGCTGCACGCGGCGGCCTGGATCTCGGGGTCGTTGGAGCGCAGCAGCTCCTCGAGCAGCGGCAGGAGCGCGGGGCACGCGTAGTCCCGGACGGCCCCGATGGCGCGCGAGCGAACCTCGGAGTCGTCGGACTTGAGTGCCTCGTCCAGGTCCTCGACGCCGGCCAGACGAGCGACGAGGGTCTTCGCTTCGTCGAGCGTCGAGAGCCGGTCGGAAGCTATCTCAAACGAGAGCCGTTCCGTATTGAGCCAACCGAGCGCTGCGCTTTTGGGAATTGCGATACCAGGAACCTTGGCGAGTTGCGAGGTGTCGGCGAAGAGGGTTACCTGGTGCCCGCCAGGTTCAAGGGTCGGCAAGCTCCGGCGTTCTTGGTCGCTATAGCTCGCGATGAGTCGAAGGAGCGAGACCGTGCCGGTGATTTGCGGCCTGGTTGCGTCGAGAGTGCGGAATGAGGATTCGGCATCGAGCCGCATTTCTGTCGAATTCGGCTTGATGTCGAGTACGGTTTCGACGCTCTTGTTGGCCTCTGCCGACCTCCGCTTGAGTGAGATGCCGAGCATCATCACCCAGCCCTCAGGCACGGCGATGACGATCGGTTTTTCCGTGGGGTTTTCGATCGTCCAGGTGAGGCGGATCGGCTCGTCGAGCTTGTAGGTCTTCTTGTCGAACGAGACGGTGAAGGTGAGGTCGTCAAGTGTGGCGTACTCGACGGCCTCAAGTGCCTTGGTGACTTCGTCCGCGCGCTCGATGTCAAGAATAGCTTCGGGACCCTCGAGCGTGAAGCGGCGCGGGTCGTCCATTGCGTTGAGGAGCCAGACGGCTTCTCGCTCGTCAAGGCCGGCGGCGTCTTGCTTCGCTGTCTCGGCGTAGATGGCCTTGCGGGGCGTCGCGCCGCGGAATGTCTTGATCACCACAAGCACGACGACCGCCTTGCCGCCGACGGTGACGACGTTGGCGACCTTCGCCCGGACGACGAGATCGGCCGCGAACAACTGCGCCTGCAGCTCGGCCAGGCGCGCCGCCTTGTCCTGCTCGTCCGTGCGATCGCCCGAAGCATCTCGGCCACTACGATCGTTGGCCGCCAGCGACGCCCCTGGCACCATCAAGACCGCGTAACTGACGAGACAAGCCATGAGTTGACGGAACACGAATCGGCTCATAGGGGTTTCTTGTTTCCTGGTTTTCCTCAGACTGTCAGTCATCGCCGAGTTCAAGGATGCTCGGGTCGAAGTTCTTGCCCTCGTAGAGCAAGCAACTCGACAATGACTTGCCTAAAGCCGTGCGAATTGCGCGATCGAGGTGGCGCACTTCTGAGCGGAACGTGTCCTCTGATTCGGGGAAGGCATACCCGTACCTCGACATCACCCATCGATGGCCATCAGGGCCGCTGACGGCTTGCCACCCGGGAACAAGGATTACATCCTCGGGATCCGAGCTCGTCAAGTTCCCCTCCAGAGATGTGCGCTCCGCGAGGTCTGTAAGGACGGCACCCCATTCTTCTTTCGTCAGGTTCACGAACACGACGTACTTCGCGTCCTTCTTCAACCAGCGAGCATAAAGATCAGGATCTCCTATTCCCCGAGCAAGATCCTGCAGGTACTCGTCCAGCGACGCCTGCTTGGAGTAGGGAGGCACGCAGTACTCCTCAACGTAGACCGAGAGGTAAGCTCCCATCCAGATGGTGCCTAGCCGGGACCGGATATGCTTCGGCTTCGGCTTTGGCAGTCGCGCCAGGTATATCCCCAGCAGAATGAGACCGGCCAGAACGAGTCCGATAATCAGACCCCGCAGGAGTTGCTTTGCAATGCTCATCTCAGTGCGCCGTCGCTTGATGACTCTCAGCTCTCTACTTCCATACCTCGTTCGGGCCCTATGGGCAAGAGGGTAACTGGCGCCGACGAGGAGGCTCTCGCTGGCGACGAGCCATACGGTGATGCTCGAGCGTGTCGTATGGGGGGTGGCCCGTGGGGCTTTGGGGTTGACGATCGTGGTTGGCTGTCATTAGTATGTGGTCTCACCTGTTTGCTCGTGCGTCCCGTTCGACGACGAGGTTACTCGAATATGGGGATAACGATTACCGAAAAAATCCTGGCGGCGCACTGCGGGCGCGACAAGGTCGAGCCCGGCGAGATCGTGATGTGCGACGTGGACCTGGCGCTCGGCAACGACATCACGGCGCCGATCGCGATCGCCGAGTTCCGTAAGGCGGGCGGCACGACGGTGTGGGATCCGGCGAAGGTGGCGCTTGTGCCGGACCACTTTGCGCCCAACAAGGACGTGCGGTCGGCCGAGCAGTGCAAGTTTCTTAGGGAGTTCGCCCGCGAGCAGGACGTGCGCTACTACTGGGAGCAGTCCGAGATGGGCATCGAGCACGTCCTGCTCCCCGAGGAAGGGTGCATTGCGCCGGGCGACCTCGTCGTCGGCGCCGACAGCCATACGTGTACATACGGAGCGCTCGGGGCGTTCTCGACGGGCGTCGGCTCGACGGACCTGGCCGGCGTGTACCTTGGCGGCCAGGTCTGGCTCCGGGTGCCGGAGACGATGCGGCTCGTCTACCGGGGCGAGCGACGCCGGTGGGTGAGCGGCAAGGACCTGATCCTTTACACGATCGGCCGGATAGGCGTGGACGGGGCGCGCTACATGGCGATGGAGTTTGCCGGCCCGGCGATCGAGGCGCTCGAGATGAGCGATCGCTTTACGATGGCGAACATGGCGATCGAGGCGGGCGGCAAAAACGGCGTCTTTCACGCTGACGAGAAGACGACGGCGTGGCTCAAGGAGACGCCGTTGGCGCGGGAGCCGCGCACCTTCGCGAGCGATCCGGACGCCGTCTACGGCCGAACCGTCGAGTTCGACGTGGGCGAGATCGAGCCGCAGGTGGCGTTCCCGTTCTCGCCGGGCAATACGAAGGGGATCAGCGAGATCACCCAAAGAATCCCGATTGATCAAACGGTGATCGGCTCGTGTACGAACGGGCGGATCGAGGACCTGCGCGTAGCCGCTGAGATCATGGCGGGCAAGCACATCCCGAAGTGGACGCGCTGCATCATCCTGCCGGGCACGTACCGGATCTATATGCAGGCGCTGAAGGAGGGATTGCTCGAGACGTTTGTGGCGGCCGGGGCGGCGATCTCGCCGCCGACGTGCGGGCCGTGCCTTGGCGGGCACATGGGCGTGCTCGCCGAGGGCGAGCGGTGCGTGAGCACGACGAACCGCAACTTTGTCGGGCGGATGGGCCACCCGAAGAGCGAAGTCTATCTTGCCAGCCCGGCGACGGCGGCGGCGAGCGCGATCGCAGGCATAGTGTGCGGGCCTAACGCAGTGATGTAGACGGGACGGCGATGAAAGGGAAAGCGTTCAAGTTCGGCGACGACGTGGACACCGATATGATCATTCCCGCGCGGTTCCTGATCACGACCGATCCGGCGGAGATGGCGACGCACGCGTTCGAGGAGGCCCGCCCTGAATGGCGCACGCAGGTCAACGCGGGCGATCTCCTCGTCGCGGGCAACAACTTCGGGTGCGGCTCGAGCCGGGAGCATGCGCCGATCGCGATCAAGGCGGCCGGGATCGGGTGCGTGATCGCGGCCAGCTTCGCGCGCATCTTCTACCGCAACGCGTTCAACATCGGGCTGCCGGTTCTCGAGTCGGCCGAGGCGAGTGGCGACATCGCCGAGGGCGATGTGGTGGAAGTCAACGCTTCGACCGGAACGATAACGAACCACACGAAGAATAGGGGTTATCAGTCGAAGCCGATCCCCCCGTTCATGCAGGAGTTGGTCAAGGCCGGGGGGTTGATGGCGTATATGGCTGGAAGGCGCAAGTAACTGATTGGCAGTCAATTCACGCACTAGCGCACACCGGATGGCACGGTTCTTGCGCTCAAAGATCACGTTCCCGTTGATCTTTGGCACGAGTCGGCCGTGTCTGAGCGTGTGCACACGTGAGGCATGGAGAGCATGGGACGGAGCTATAGGATTGCCGTGATCCCCGGCGATGGAACGGGGCCGGAAGTGGTGGCCGAAGGGCTGAAGGTGCTTGAGGCAGCCGGAGCGCGGTTCGGCTTCTCGCTTGAGACCGAGACGTATGATTTCGGCGGCGAGCGCTACAAGCGGACGGGTGAGGTGCTCCCGGACAAGTACCTCGACGAGCTGGCGGGGTTTCAGGCCATCTACCTCGGCGCGATCGGTCACCCGGACGTCGAGCCGGGGATTCTCGAAAAGGGAATCCTGCTCAAGCTGCGGTTTCATTTTGACCAGTACATCAACCTCCGTCCGGTCAGGCTCTACCCCGGCGTCGAGACTCCTTTGAAGGACAAGGGGCCCGACGAGATTGACTTCGTCGTGGTGCGCGAGAACACCGAGGACCTCTACGTGGGTGTCGGCGGGTTCATGAAGAAGGGAACGCCCGACGAGGTGGCGATCCAGACGAGTATCAACACGCGCACGGGGGTCGAGCGGTGTGTCCGGTACGCGTTCGAGCTGACGCGCCGACGCGACCGCGCAAAGAAGCTCACGCTCTGCGCCAAGACGAACGTACTGACCTACGCGCACGACCTATGGTGGCGCACGTTCAACGAGGTGGGCGAGGCCGACTACCCGGACATCACGCGTGACTACGCGCACGTGGACGCCACCTGCATGTGGATGGTGAAGAACCCGGAATGGTTCGACGTGATCGTCACGACGAACATGTTCGGCGACATCATTACCGACCTGGGGGCGATGATCCAGGGCGGGATGGGCATCGCCGCCGGGGGCAACATCAATCCCGAAGGCGTGAGCATGTTCGAGCCGATCGGCGGCTCGGCCCCGAAGTACACGGGGCGGAACGTGATCAACCCGCTCGCGGCGATCTCGGCGGCGCAGATGATGCTCGAGTTCCTCGGCGAGACCGAGGCGGCGGCCCAGATCGAGAAGGGCGTCATGCGCGCGGTCACCGAGAAGCTCGAGAGCCTTTCGGCCGGTCGGATGGGCTGCGGCACCGACGAGGTCGGCGACTTCGTAGCCGAGGCGGTGGCGTCGGGCTTGGCGTAGGGTATTGAGCTCTTCCGGCGATGCTGGAAGGGGCGCGATCGATATAGGGGGATTTGGATTGACTCACAGGCACCGGATGCCCTATAATAAGATCAAGGGAGATGTCCGCGTTTCTCGACGAGAACGCGTTTCGCGAGGCGACACGGACCGGAAATACTGATGCAAATACGGCTCGAACATCTTCAGACGCAGGTCCAGAAGCCGATCATCACGATCATGATGTCGCCGCAGATGCAGCAGGCGATTCAATTGCTGCAACTGCCGATCCTGGAGCTGACGCAGAAGATCGAGCACGAGCTGTCCCAGAACCCGGTGCTCGAGGAGATCTCGCGCGACGAGCCGGTCGAGGAGCAGACGCCCGAGGCGCCGGAAGCGCAGGTTGACGAGGGGAAGGAGAGCGAGAAGGACCTGCAGTTCAAACAAGAGTTCGACGTCCTGCGTAAGATTGACGACGAGTGGCGCGAGTATTTCCGGCAGTCCGGTCCGTACTTCCGTCCGTCCGAGGACGAGGAGGAACGGCGGGCGTTCCTCGAGAGCTCGATCACCCGAAGCGAGACGCTCGCCGAGCATCTGTCAGCGCAAATGGCGCTTGCCGCGAGCAACGACGATGAGCGCGCGTTGGGCGACCTGGTCATCGGCAACATTGACGAGCACGGCTTTCTGCGGATCAGCCTCGACGAGCTTGCCCTGCTCGCGGGCAAGACGCCGCAGGAGATCGAGCACGTGCTCAAGATCATCCAGACGTTCGATCCGAGCGGCGTCGGTGCGCGCGACCTCAAGGAGTCGCTGCTGATCCAGCTCTGCGCCGTGGGCAAGGAGGGGAGCCTGGCGTACCGGATCATTGAGAAGCACTACGAGGCGCTCGGCAAGAAGAAGTACCAGGAGATCGCGCGGGCCGAGCGGGTCAAGGTGACCGACGTGCAGGAAGCGGTCAAGGACATCATGCGGCTCAGTCTGCGTCCGGGCTCCGGATTCGGTCAGGCGCAGGCGCAGTACATCACGCCGGACATCACGCTACGCAAGGACGACGGCAAGTTCGAGATCACGATCAACGACGAGCGCATACCCCACCTGCGGATCAGCAACTTCTACCGCCAGATGCTCGGCGACGAGAAGGTGTCGAAGGACGTACGCGACTACATCAAGGAGAAGGTGCACGCGGGCCGGTGGCTGATCAAGAATATTCATCAGCGGCAGGAGACGCTTTCGAATATCGCGAGCGAGATCATTCAGGTGCAGGAGAACTTTTTTAAGACGGGCGGCGGGGCGCTCAAGCCGCTCACGATGCACCAGATCGCCGAGGCGGTGGGGCTGCACGAGTCCACGGTGAGCCGGGCAATCAGCGGCAAGTACATTGACACGCCGCACGGTATCTTCCCGCTCAAGTTCTTCTTTACGACCGGGATCGGGACCGCCAACGGCGAGGAGGTCTCGGCCCACAGCGTGAAGCATGCGCTCAAGGAGCTCGTGGCGAAGGAGGACGGCAAGAAGCCGCTGAGCGACGAGGCGCTCGTGAAGATGCTCAATGACCAGGGCTACAAGATCGCGCGCCGAACCGTCGCCAAGTACCGCAAGGAACTTGGCATCCTGCCGTCGCAC
>CBDUSE010000123.1:0-9475 GCA_965369835.1 uncultured bacterium | reverse complement strand
GACCGTTACCCGACGAGCAAGCGTGAGCTGTACTACTACGAAATTGTCATCTTCGGCGACGTGGCGCGCGAGGAGTTCAGCCTCATGCAGATCTAACTGACGCGGCAGTTCGTCGAGGAGAAAGGCCGCCCGTTTGTGATGGTCGCGGGCGAACGCTGCTCGCCGTACGACTTCGCCGGCACGCCGATCGAGAGGCTGCTCCCCGTCGTGCTCAAGAACGATTCGCGGGCCCGCACCGGGCACACGGTGGACTCGGGCTTCAACCTCGAGATGACGGCTGCCGGCTGGCAACACCCGATCTTCATGCTCGAGAACGACCGTGAGGAGAACGACCGGGTTTGGGCCGAGCTGCCGCCGTCGTACTGGTGTGCCGATGTCGAGCGCGCGAAGGCCGGGGCCACGGTGCTCGCCGTCCACCCGTTCCTGACAAACCGCTACGGCAAGCTACCGCTCGTCGTCGTGCAGCACTACGGCGCGGGCAAGGTCCTGATGCTCAGCATAGACAGCACGTGGCGGTGGCGGTACGACTACGGCGACGTCTATCATTATAGGTTTTGGGGCAACATCCTGCGCTGGCTTATCGCAACGCCCCTCGAGGGCGAGGGCAAGTACATCCGGCTCTCGACGGACAAGGCAAAATACCGCCAGGGCGAGACGGTGACGGTCATGGCCCGCGTGCTCGACAAGGCGTACTACCCCTTCAGCGCCGGGCCGGTCTTCGTCGAGGTGACCGATCCGTTCGCGAGCGTCAGGCGCGTGCAGCTCGAATTGCAAGACGAACGGACGGGACTCTACGAAGGACGGTTTGCGGCGGCCTCGGGCGGCAGTTGGCGGCTTCAGTCGGTCGTGCCCGACCTTGGAGAGGAAGGCACACAGGCAGCGCTCAAGATCGAGGTGGAAGCCGAGGAGCTCGAGGCGCGGAGCCTCCGGATGCGCGCCGGTCTACTGCGCGACCTCGCCGACATCACGGGCGGCCGCTTCCACATGCTTGACACCGCGGCCGCGATTCCAAAGGAGATCGAGGCGCTCAACGCCACGAGCAGCGCGACGAGCGAGAAGGGGCTGTGGGACACCTTATTCGTCATTCTGTTCTTCACGGCGTTTATCACGGGAGAATGGCTGCTCCGCAAACGAAAAGGATTCGTCTAGCCGTGAGTGCGCATACGGACACACCGGGTAACGGCGTCCCGAAGGAACTGAACCGCAAGTTTACGCAAGCGCGCCTGCGTATCCGCGCGATGAGCGCGGCCAAGGGGCTCGCCCTCGTTGTGTTGACGGCGCTTGCGGCATTTGCGATCGCCGTCGTGCTCGACCGTATCTTCTACCTGCAAACGCCGTTTCGTCTGCTCGTGCTGGGCGCGACGCTTGCCGCACTCGCCGTTTGCCTTGTCGTGAACCTCGCGCTACCGTTGCTCCGGCGCTACACGTCGAGGCAGATCGCCCTCTCCGTCGAGGACCGCCATCCACGGCTCGGCGACCTCGTCGTGAGCACGGTCGAGCTGGCGGAGACCCGGGCGGCGGGAAAGCTGAAGACGTCGGCGCAGCTCGTTGACGCGCTCGCGGCCGAGACGCTCGACCGCACCCGGGACGTGGACTTCCGCGTCGTCGCGCCGTTCGCAGCAATCCGCTGGGCGCTGGCGCTTGCCGTTGTGTTTGCCGGGATCGTGGGCGCGTACTGCGCCGTGGAAGCGCCTGTCGCGCGCAACGTGCTGGCGCGGATCGTCAACCCGACCGCCGACATCCCGCCGTTCACCTACACCTCGCTCGAGGTGACGCCCGGCTCCTGCGCCGTCGCGAAAGGGAGCGACGTCGAGGTTGTCGCGATCGCCTCAGGCAAGATCCCGCCGCGAGCCGGGCTCGCCTGGCGAGCGGAACGCGGCCGCTGGAAGCGTCTCAAGCTCTCCGGCGACGGCGGCGATGCCTACCGGTTTACGTTTAAGAACGTGCTGCGCCCCATCAAGTACCGCTTCCGCGCAGGCGATGCGCGAACCGGTGTGTTTTCGATCGTGCCCGTCGAGTCCCCAGCCATTATTGACGTAAGCGTCTCCTATCATTACCCAGACTACACGGGCCTCGGCAAGCAGGTGGGCTCCTCGAGCGGGGGCAACATCCGCGTGCTGCGCGGCACCCGGGTCAGCGTGACGGCCACGGCCACCAAGCCGGTCGAAAGCGCCTGGGTCGTCTTCGATGACGGCACACGGGCCGACCTCGACGTGCGCGGGACGAGCGTCGGACCGCTCACGTTCGTCGTCGAGGCGAAGGGCACCTACGCGTTCCACCTCCGTGATGAGCACGGCTTCACGAACTCGGAGCCGGTGCCATACACGATCGTACCGCTGCCGGACCGCGAGCCGGAAATCGTCATCACCGAGCCCAGGGGCTCGATCGAGCGCACACCCGATATGGACGTGCCGATCCGCTTCATGGCGCGCGATGACTTCGGGCTCGGCACGATGCGCCTCGTCTACCACGCCACCTCGAAGGCGCCGAAGGAAGAGAAGGACCGCACGCCGGAAGACGAGATTGACGGCGCGCTGCCGATCGAGCTGCCGCGGCCGGAGATGATTGAGTTCGCCGCAGAGTACCTCCTCGAGCTCGCGACGCTCGAGCTGCGACCCGGCATGGTGCTGCGCTACCACCTCGAGGCAACAGACACCGACACGGTGGACGGCCCGAAGACCGGCCGCTCCGTCGAGCGCATGATCACGATTATCTCCGACGAGGACTCCTTCAACGTGATCGAACGCGAGCAGCTCGCCCTGCAGCGGCGGCTCCGAAAACTCATCCAACAGCAGGAGGTCAACAGGAAGCTCACCGAGCAGCTCGAGCGCGAGCTCGCGGACGCCACATCGCTCTCGCCGGCCGATGCGGACCGACTCGACGAGGCGAGACGCGCCGAGGACGCGATCACCGAATCCACCAAAGAACTCGCGCGCGATTTCGAACCGACGATCGAAAAGATGCAGGAGAACCCCCTCGTGCAGATGCGCTCGGTCATGCGCATGGAAGAGATGAAGCGCGCGCTCGCAGAGCTCGCCCGCCGCGAAATGGCCCGGGCAAGCTCGCAGCTCAAGGCCGCACGAGAGACCGACCGGCCCAGCGAGCGCTCGCGCCAGCTCGACCGCGCCGGCCAGACCGAGGAGGAGATCATCGAAGCGCTCAACCGCATCAACGAGCAGTTCGACAAGCTCCAGGACGAGCAGCGCCTGCTGAGCCTCGCCGCCGGCGCCAAGAACATGGCGCGCCGGCAGGACCGAAACTTCGAGAGCACGAAGGAGGCCCGCCGCGACTTCATGGGCAAGTCGCCCGACGAGCTCGACGAGGATCAGACGAGGCGGCTCAGGAAGCTTGTTGATCGCCAAAAAAAGCTCCAGGAGAAGCTCGAGGAGTTCGAGGAGCAGATGCAGCGCACGCAGAAGCAGCTTGAGTACAAGCGCTCCGGCGACGCCAAGACCGTCGAGAACGCACTGGAATCGCTCCGGGAGAACGGGCTGGCCGGCAAGCTCAAGCAAGCCGAGCGCGACCTGCAAGCAAGCCACCTCAACAAGAGCATCAAGCCGCAGAAGGAAGCGTCGGATACGCTCTGGCAGATGGCCAAGCGGCTCGAGCAGGCCCAGATGGCCAAGCTCGGCGGCGAGTTCGAGAACACCGAAGAGGCGATGCAGGCGCACATCTCGGAGATTGATCGCCTCATCGAGCTCGAGCAGGAGATCATCGCCTCGACCGAAAAACTCGCAACCGGCGAATACGGCGGCGCCAACGAGGCAACCGACCGTATCGCCGAGATGCTCGATCGCTACGGCACCGTCGAGGAGTCGCAGCAGCGGCTGCACGAGCGCGCGAGCGAGTTCCGCAATCTGCTCACCGAGATCTTCGAGCAAATCGTCGTGGTCGGCATTGATCCTGTGACCCCGATGCGGGCGGCCGTCAACTCGATGGGCGACGCCACCGAGCGGCTCGGCCAGCTCAAGCGCGACGACGCGCTTGCCGACGAGCAGCGCGCGCTCGAGGGCCTGATCGAGGCGCGCGAGCAGCTCGCGCAGGCGCTGGCGAAGATGATGGCCGAGTCGCAAATGGCCCAGATGCAGCAACAGATTGACAAGCTCGCCGAGATCATCGAGAAGCAGCGCAAGATCAACGAGGACACGAAGGAGACGGACGCCGAGCGGCCGCCGACCGACGAGCTGACCGCGGCTTTCCGGCGATTGATCGAGCGGCTCGCCAACCGCCAGGGTCGCCTCGGCGACGAGGTCACCGAGCTCGGACGACTGTTTGAGCCGCTGCGCCGGATCGGCGAGAAGATGGGCGAGGTCTCGGGCATGCTCAAAGCGCTGCGCACCGGCAAGAACACGCAGACCGAGCAGGAAAAGATCCTCACCGCGCTCGAGCAGATGATGTTCCAGCTCCAGGCCCGATTGCAGGCGATGATGCAGGCAATGGGGATAGGGACCGCCCGAGGCGGCGGGGGCGGCAACCGGAGCGGGCTCAACCTGCCGTCACGCCTGCGCGAGTTGACGGGCGGCGCGATCGCCGAGCTGAAACTGCCGGAACGGCTGCGCCGCGAGCTGCTACAGGCGTGGAGCGAGAAGTACCCGGAGAGCTTCCGCGAGCTGCTCAGCCTCTACTACAGCCGGCTTTCGGATGAGGAGAACCCGTACTGAGATGCGCGTCACGAAGCAGCGACATCCGTTCAACAAGGCCATCGGCGTGCTGGCCGTGCTGGCGATCGTGCTGGCGCCGCTGCCTCGGCGGGCCGAGGCGAGGATCCCGCTCCAGGTACGCCAGGCCGTCGAGGCGGGCCTCGATTACTTGGCGCGAACGCAGCAGCAGGACGGTTCGTGGTCGGGCTACTACGGCCAGAGTCCCGGCGTCGTCGGTCTCGTGCTGTTGGCGTTTTTTGCGCACGGCGAAGTCCCGGGCCGAGGCCCGTACAAGGAGACCATTGACAAGGGGATCGGGTTCCTGCTGGCGAACGCCAAGGAGGACGGCCTCATCTCGCGCACGGGCAGTCAGCCGATGTACAACCACGGCTTCGCCACGCTGGCGCTCGCCGAGGTGTACGGCATGTCGAAGCGGCCCGAGATCGAGCGCGCGCTGCGCAAGGCGGTGGACCTGATCGTGCGCACGCAGAACCGGCGCGGCGGCTGGCGCTACCAGCCGATGCCGTCCGACGATGACATCACGGTGACCGGCTGCCAGCTCATGGCGCTGCGTGCGGCGGACAATGCCGGCATCAGCGTGCCGCGCAAGACGATCCGGAAGGGCGTCGAGTACATCGAGTCCTGCTACGCCTACGGCGGTTTCGGCTACCAGCCCGGCGGCTCGCCGGGGACGGCGCGCACGGGCATCGGCGTGCTGCTGCTACAACTGCTCGGCAAGCACGACAGCGAGAAGGTCTCGAAGGGCGTCGAGTACCTCACGAAGCATCCCCCGCGCCATCCCGGCTCCTACTTCTACTACGGCACGTACTACTGCGCCCAGGCGATGTACCAGTTCGGCGGCGCCGAGTGGAAGGCGTGGGACCGCGACATGACAGAGAAGCTGCTGCGGCTACAAATCAAGACGCACGGCAGTGAGCGAGGAAGCTGGCCCCAGACCGGCTCGGCAGCGGGCAAGGTCTTCGCAACCGCCACGGCGCTGCTTGCGCTCGAGGTCAATTGGCGATACCTTCCGATCTACCAGCGGTAACGCGCACGCTGCGCGAACCGCAATGAGCGAGGAGAGACGCATGAAACGATATCGGTACTTGAGCGCGGTTCCGGCCGCGGTGCTCGCGCTGCTGGTCTGTCTCGGCTGGGCCCAGGGAAGGATTCGCCCCGCAACAGGGCGGCCACCCCGCGGCAACCTGGAGCAGATCCCCGAGTCGAAGCCGCTCTCCAAAGACGTGGTCCACCTCGACAACGGCGACAAGGTTTCCGGCAGGATCCTGCGCCTCGACGACGGGATGCTCATCGTCGCCGGCGAACTCGTCGAGGGCGAGGTCCGCGTCCCGCTCAAGAACGTCAAGCTCGCGCTCTTCCGCACGCCGAAAGAGTTGCCGAAACTGCCGGCCGACCGACTCATATTCCCCAACGGCAACCGCCTCAGCGTGACCATGAACCGCCTCGAAGACGGTCTCCTCGAAGCCACGACCAGCGCCGGCGAGACAGTCCAGGTCGAGACCGAGCGCCTCGCCGGGATCGTCTTCGAGCGCAAGCCGTACACCATTTACGAAAACGACTTCGAGTCGGGCGAGCTCAAGGGGCTCAAGCCGGTCAGCGGCCAGTGGGCGATCGAGGACGGCCTGCTTGTCCAGAAGGAGCGCAACGCCTCGTTCTCGAACGTCACGCTCGAGGTCACGCAGGACGGGCGGTTCGAGTACGAGTGGGTGGCGAACCTCGTCTCGGGCTACACGTACGGCTTCTACTTCTTCGCCGAGAACGACCAGTCGGTCCACGGCGGCACCTCGTACTTCATTATGGCCCAAGGCAAGAGCCTCTACCTGTACAAGGTCCGCAACGACAACCAGCAGTACTACGCAAACTATACGCTGACCAAGCGCAGCAAGCGGGCAAGGTTCCGCCTCGACTACGATCCGAGCAACGGCCACATCATCCTGAACGTTGACGGCAACGACGTCTTCCGGTACCGCGACCCGACGCCAATCTCGAGCGGCCGCTACGTCATCCTGCGCGTGGACAGTGTCGGGAGCTTCGACGACCTCGTAATCAAGCGGCTCGGCGGCGGGCGTATCCTCGCCACGGAGGCCAAGGCCCGGGGACGCGACATCGTCTGCCTCGCCAACAACGATGAGGTGTCCGGTACCGTCATCTCGGTTGACGACGAGACGGTGCTCATGAAAACCGACTACGACGAGGACCCCGTGGACATCCAGCGCGCCTACGTCTCGTCGCTCACCTTCTACCGGCAGGCCTCGAAGCCGGCCAAGCCCGGCAGCGCGCACGTGACGCTCGTCAACGGTGACGTCGTCACCGGCCGCCTCGTCGGCCTCGACGACACAACCGTTGTCATTGAAACCGACGTGCTCGGCCGGATCACGCTCGCGCGCTCGCTCGTGCGCGAGCTCAGAACCGGCGACGCGGAAGACGAGGCCGTCGGCGAGCTGCGCGACGAGTCGAGCAAAGTCCGCCACGCCCGGGGAAAGGGCAGCGTCGGCCGGTCACCACCATGCAAGATCGGAGGAGCACCATCGAACTGAAGGAACGGATCCTCGAGTTGCTGCGCGCCGAGAAGGGGCGACCGCTCCGTCGGCGCGTCATCCTCTCGCGTCTCGACCTCACTGAAGACCAACGCGCTGCTGCCCGCAAGACGCTCAAGGACCTCGTGCGAAGCGGCGACCTCATCCGCCTCAAGGGCGCGTTCTACACGCTGCCGCGACGCCACGAGCTCGTGACCGGCGTGCTCCGGGCCCATCCGCAGGGCTTCGGCTTCGTCACCCCGGTTGATTCGTCGCTCGACGACGCGTCGGCGGGCGACGTCTACGTCCACCGCGAAAACATGTCCACGGCCCTCGACGGCGACACTGTGCTCGTGCGGTGCCTCCCGCCGTCACCGTACAAGCGAGAGAAAGGTCCGGAAGGCGTCATCGTCGAGATCGTCAAGCGCCGCAGCTCACAGATCGTCGGCACGCTGCGCAAGAGCGGCCACTTCCACTACGTGCTCCCCGACAACCCGGCGATCTTCCAGGACGTGCTCATCCCCCAGGAAGCGCTCGGCAAGGCGCGCGTGGGCGACAAGGTCGTTGCGAAGATCACCGAGTGGGAATCGAAGCACCTGAACCCCGAGGGCGCGGTGGTCAAGGTGCTCGGCCCGAGCGGCACGATCAAGACCGACATCGCTTCCGCCGTCGTGCGCTTCGGCCTCCCCAAGCGATTTCCGAAGACGGTGTCCACTGCACTGCGCGCCGTGCCCGAAGCGATTTCCTCAAAGGAGATCGCAACGCGCCGCGACCTCCGCGGCGAGGAGATCTTCACGATCGACCCGGAGACCGCCAAGGACTTTGACGATGCCGTGAGCCTCCGGCGTGGGCGCGGTGGCAAGTGGGTGCTCGGCGTACACATCGCCGATGTTGCCCACTACGTGCCCGAGACGGGTGCGCTCGACGAGGAAGCGGCCCGGCGCGGCACAAGCTGCTACCTGCTCAACACGGTCATCCCGATGCTGCCCAAGGCGCTCTCGAATAACCTGTGCAGCCTCCGGCCTCACGAGGACCGTCTCACCCGGTCGGTCATCATGACCTTCAGCGACGACGGTTCTTTGGTGCACTACGACATCTGCCGCAGCGTCATCAACTCGAAGCGGCGCTTCACCTACGAGGAGGTCCAGGCGATCCTCGACGGACAAAAGCGCTCGCGGTTCGCGACAACGCTTCGAGATATGGCCGGGCTCGCGCAGATGCTTCAGCGGCGTCGGCGCGAGCGCGGGTGCGTAGACTTCGACGTGCCGGAACCGAAACCGATCGTCGGCCCGAGCGACCAGGTCGAGTCATTCGAGATCACCGAGCGTGACCAGGCGCACAGCCTGATCGAGGAGTTCATGATCGCGGCGAACGAGACGGTCGCGCAGCACCTGACGCGCAAGCGGCAGCCGACGATCTTCCGCGTGCACGAGGAGCCGCGCGAGGAGAAGCTCACCGAGTTCGCCGCGCTCGCCCACCACTTCGGCCACGACATTTCGACCGAGCCGTCGTCGCGCGAGATCCAGCGCGTGCTCGACGAGGCGAAAGGCACGCCCGAGGTGTACCCGCTCGGCGTCGCCTACCTCCGTTCGATGAAGCTCGCGAAATATGCGGTCGAGAACATCGGCCACTACGGCCTCGCCTCGGACGCCTACGCGCATTTCACCTCGCCGATACGCCGCTATCCGGACCTCGTCGTCCACCGCAGTCTCGATGCCCGCAAGCCACGCAGCACGAAGGCGCGCGCGGCGCTCGTCGAGCAACTCGCCCAGACTGCGGCGCACAGTTCCGAGACCGAGCGCGCCGCCGACAAGGCCGAGACCGAGCTCAGAACGATCGCCACGCTGCGCTACCTCGAGAAGCTCGCCGGCATGCGGCGTCCGCCGGTGCTCGACGGGATTGTGCGCGACATCAAATCGTTCGGCATGCTGGTGAACCTCGTGGACTACCTGATCGAGGGCACCGTGCGGGTCTCGTCGCTGGTGGACGACTACTACCGCTTCAACCGGCAGAGCAAACGCCTCGTCGGCAGGCGGCGGCGCAAGGTGTTCAGGGTCGGGATGCCGCTCAAGGTCCGGCTCAGGAAGGTGGATGTCTTTAGCCGACAGATCGAGCTCCAGCTCGTCTCACGGTCGTAGAGACCGGCCGACACGCTGCCACTTACTCGTCGGGCAGCAGTTCTTCCGCCGGCTCCTTGGCGTTCTCCTCGAGCGACAACCTCAGGACGAGGTCGAACTTGACGCCCGACGGCAATCCGCCCTGCTTACCCGCGACGTTCAGAATAAAGGCCCACCCCTT
>CBDUSE010000122.1:0-9650 GCA_965369835.1 uncultured bacterium | reverse complement strand
CACAGGCCCGTTGGCCGTGGCTTGGCATGGCGATCGCTCTGTATCACATGGGGGACTTCTCGGGCTCGCTTTCTGCTCTCGATTCTTGCCTCCAGGGACGGGGGCTCGTTTCAGATGATATGGTGAAGTACATACGGGCCTATGTCCAGAACGTGGGGGCCGGCCAGGCACCAGAAGGTCCCGTGCCCCGCCTGCTGCAGGCATTCGCGCCCTGCGAGCC
The DNA here is from genome assembly GCA_965369835.1 of uncultured bacterium. Lineage (GTDB taxonomy): Bacteria > Auribacterota > JABMQX01 > JAFGEW01 > JAFGEW01 > CBDUSE01. Next base: position 9,430 of record CBDUSE010000122.1, on the reverse strand, counting down.
GGAAGACTCCTCCTCGCGCGCACGACAAACAGGAAGATGAAGCAGATGTCGACACAAGTCGGAAGTAGACTACGATCGAGCTTCGTGACGCTTGGAGTATGGACATTGGCCACTGCCAGCTGGTTCACGTTTCACCTTCTCCGCGTCTCTTTCTTGCGCCCACGTAAGCCCTACCTGCATTGGTGGCTTCTTGTCAGCATCGCTCTTCTGATGTCTGGCGCCGCCCTGGGGCGTGGCAAGGGTTTCAAGGAGCTAGGTGTTTCTGGGAAGCTTGCTGTGACCGTGTGGATTGGATTCCTCTGCCTAGCGTGCCTGTTCTCAGATCTCATAGACATGGCGATATACCTATTCCCTGGTCTGAATCTGTGGCAGCTGTTTGGATTCGAATAGGAGGCGGGATCATGCACGCAGCCAGACATAGAGGGTACCCATGGTGTTTGCTTGTTCTGGCCGCTCCGAGCTTGGTTTTTCTTCTCGTTGTTGTCCGTCAGGCAACTGGACCCTTCGCTTTCGGGATCTGGGAATCACTTCCACCCGTGTGCGAGTTCTTGAGCCGGCCTGCGGCGATCTGGAGCCTTGCAGGGCTCTGGGTGGTGACTGATGTGCTGATCGTGCTGTGGCTGAGACACTGGCACTTGATGGGAAGGGAGCTGCATCAACCCGTGGGCTTCTTTTTTCTTTGGCAGGTATTCAAGGTTGCGTATCTTGTGTTCTACTTCGCAGTGGCGTTTGCCCATCATCCCTACGCTCCGACGAGTATCTGAAGCAGTGGTTGGTCGGATAGCAGAGGCTCGTCAGCGCGGAGTAGGAACCGGTGAAACCGATCGGCAGTTGATGGCAAAGGCATACACGCGCAGAAAGGCGTCGTGTTGAGAGTCGAGGTCCCCCAGGAAATCTGGGCCGGCGAGTCGCGCCCCATTTGCGCCGTCCTGAACGGCCCCTACAACGACGGCGACTCGAAAGCCGGCGACGTGCCGTGGACCTACGCGATCGAGTGGCAGTTTGCTGAGCCGGTCTGGGAAGAAGAAGGCTCCGGCGACGACATCACGTATACGCCAACGGCGCCTGGCAGCGCGCCCGATGCCGAGTTCACGCCCTCGACGATCCTCACCGGCGGCCACCGGATCAAGGAAGACACCTCGCCCCTCTACCTCGCCGACATGACCAGCTCTTGTTGGGGCTTGGCGTACGTTCGCGCCATCATAAAAGACGTCAACATCGTCGACGGCGAAGTCGTCCAAGGCTCCGGCACCCCCGACCTCCCCTCCGCCTGGGTGCTTGTCACCTGCAACGAGGAGCTCACGGTATTCAACAGTGAGACACATGAACAAGTCGGTGGCGTGTCGCTGTACCTGCCCGACGACGGCACGGATCGCGGCAGGCCGCACTTCAAGTATCACGATCCGCTCTACGCGCTCGGCATGTCGCTGCCCCGGCCGGCCTGACCGCCCAAGTGGACACGATGGTCACGTCGTGGCACAATAACACGACCTACGCGTGGGACGACATCGTCCTGACAGAAACCGGCGCAGAGACGAACGTGTTCAGCTACAACGAGGGCGGCCTCGAGATCACTGTTACGCTGGATGACGCCGCTGAGACGACCGAGGAGTTCGATGCGTTCGGCGCCACCGTCTACCGCTCCGACCAGGTCAATCCCGCCCGCCGCACGTTCTTTGAGGAAACCGACGAGGAAACGAACGAGTTTGCTTCCTCAATCTTCGGCGCCCAGGTCGTGCTCGTGGACGGCCTCTCATCTAACGAACCTGACATCATCCAGGTCATGCTCTTCTCGTCCACGTCCAGCGAGTCGTACAGCTTCATCGCCACCGAGGACGGCGTCAACACCAAGCGTTTCGTGAGCGAAGACGGCCTGTGGTTCGTGGACTTCCCCCCCGCGTTCATCCCCACCGCCAACGTTGACGAAGCAATTATCACCGTCTTCGGCCCCGCCACCGCCGAGTCCCAAGAGCTCGCCGTCCGCGAAACCGGCCCCCAAACCAACGTCCTCGTCACGTGCGAGTACATCGAAAGCGAGGACACCGACTACCCCGAGGTCGCAGATACCACTTTCCACTATGTTGAACTGAAACGCTGGCCGGCAATCTGTGGAGACCAACGGACCATAATAGGTGTCAGTGGTGACGTCTTCTCGAGTGTTGCTGCCACCTTCACACCAGCCGCCCGCTATGAAACGCTGCACATCATGGTAATCCCGGAGGGTTACGCCAAACCTGGTCTTGACGGTTACGACGACTTCGAGACAGTCGTGCAGGACTCCGACGTAGAGCGTCGTGAAGCGACAGCCAAGAAGGCGCTCCCAGCGAAGCCCTCGGAAGAGGAGCTGAACGAGACCAAGGAGCCCTTCTATTTGTATATGACCAACCGCCCGAACCCGGGAACAGAAGAGCAGAAGCGTGACTCGTTCGTCAAGATCTGTCTCGCGAGAAAAACGGGATACAAGGTGACGTACCCGTATAAACGCCTGAGAACCTATGGTGTCGATCTCGTTGCACAGGCTCGACCACAAAACGATGCCGGGGGCGGTCCCGGTCCGCTGATACGCGGAACACAATGCGTGGCTAACACGCTCCACGACTACCTAGGGCACAATGTGGTCTATGACGAGTTCTTGACGTCAACTGAATTCGCATCGTTCTGGGCTGAGCGAATACGAAAGGGCACCGAGACCCCCATCGTCTATGTCGGGTGTCATAGCTTCTTGAAGCTCGTGAATCCTTACGACCCCACGGGCAGGCTGGAGCTGGAAGCGGACTGGTACAGGCGTGTTATCGCCGGAGCATCCAAGGGCGCGAACACCGTCTCCGCTCTGCGAGTGCGGATGTTCTTCGTCAGTAGCTGCCGCGCTGCCAGCACGCTCCGGAATCTCGCTGAGTGGCAGGGGATACTGGACGCATATGCTGCCTATGGGCCCACTACTCGCAAGAACGGCAGATTCGACCAGTTCGTGATGGCTCTATACTTCAAGCTACATGACTGCCACTCAGATCGACGGGCAAAGCACACGTTCACACAGATGATCGATCCGACGATCCACGGCCTCGTGTCGCACATCAACTGCGAGCTCGAGAAGGAGTACGCCACAACAGGTAGTTGCCATTACGGCGACATCCGCTCGTACAAATCCTATTTACTGAACATGAATAAGCCGAATCGGCCCCTCATAGACGGCGTGGTGCCAAACCAGCTTGACGAGCGGCGGTTCCTGTTAGACTGGCATGTCCGCAGGAAGGAGGACAACAAATGACGGTCAAGATATTCTCCCCGAGCCGCAGGACGATTCTTCTGATGATTGGGGTGGCTCTCCTCTCAGCGTTTGGCGCGGCCGTGGCCGTCCATTTCGTGCGGCTGGAGAAAGCTAAGGCTGAGGAACGAGAAGCTGATCTGGGCGCTGAGCGGCAAAGGCGGGAGGAGATTTCGCTTGTTCGAGGGGAACTGCGCAAGATGAGCACACTTGATGAAGGCGAACGGGCCCAAGGAATCTGGCGGTTGTGGCTGAGGATTAAAAGGGAGCGTTGGGACTACACCCATGAGCATGAAGAGGCACTTATGTCGGAGCTTGTGGAACTGGATGGTCCGGCATTCGACGTCCTTGTCGCCAGCATTCATGAGGCACTCGATCACGACGCGTATGAGGCAGCCCGGAAACTGCGAATGTTCGGACCGAAAGCCACGTTCACCCTCATTGAGATCCTTCGCACAGGGACTGAAGACGAACAGGACGTAGCTCTAACGGGGCTGTGGTACTGCACTGTAAGCCTGGGCATTACGGATAGTGAGCGAAAGGCAATTCGCGAGGCAGTTCTGCCGTTTGCCAGTGGTTCGGAGAAATGGCAACGCGAGGGAGCCCAGATAATTCTCGAGGACCTCAGGGACTAGCGGCCCCGCGCGCACGGGTGAGCGGCCGCAAGGCGGTCTACGCGCAGAAGGGGATCGTGTTGAGAGTCGAGGTCCCGCAAGAAATCTGGGCTGGCGAGTCGCGCCCGATCTGCGCGGTGCTCAACGGCCCCTACAACGACGGCGACTCCAAGGCCGGCGACGTGCCGTGGACCTACGCGATCGAGTGGCTTGCCGTCCGCAGGACGGCCGTTCGCCGAGCCGGTGTGGGAAGAGGAAGGCTCGGGCGACGGCATCACCTACACGCCGACGCCGCCCGGGAGCGCCCACGATGCCGAGTACACGCCCTCGACGATTCTCGCCGGCGGCCACCGGATCAAGGAAGACACCTCGCCGCTGTACCTCGGCGACATGACCAGCTCGAGCGGCGGCGTTGCCTATGTCCGCGCCCTCATCAAGAACGTGTTGAAGCGTGCCGGCCTGCTATAAGAAATCCGTTGGTATGATCTCCGCCACACGGCGGTGACGAACATGGCGCTGCGGGGTGTCTTGATCCAGGTCGCTCAACGTTCGCTCGGTTGCTCGAGCATCACGATGACCGAGCGATACGCTCACTCGGCGGACGCTGCCGAGTGGGGGTGCGATCGAAATCCTCGGATTTGGTATCAGAGGGTTGGCATGAGCGTCCAAAGGGGGTCCTGACCGGGAAGGCGTACGCAATTGAGAGCGAACGAGCCAGCGGTCGGACTCGAACCGACGACCGCGGCATTACGAATGCCGTGCTCTACCAACTGAGCTACGCTGGCGGTACGAGTTCGTGCCTCCTATGGGAGCCACGAAGTCGCGTTAGCAGAACCTTCGGTTCCGCCGTGCTGCTGATCGGTCGGGTCGGCAGGACCTTCGCTTCTGCAAGGCTTGCCCACCTGACAATGGGCTATTACTCCGCTGGGGCTATGATCCCTGGTTGAGATCAAGGCCCCGAAGGGGCTGCGGCAACCAGGTCAACCGCCGCAACCCCTCTATCGGCATCCTTATAGTCGCCCTGAGGCGCGATTTCAAGCGCAAATCTCGCAGGCCTGATAGGGCCGGAAATGCGCTTGGAATCACTTCAACAAACGCTTCTTACTCCTTGAAGCGGACGGTGAGCGTGCCCTGCGTAACTTCCTCTCCCTCAGCGGGGAAGGTTACGCCTATCGCGACTGCGCTCCCGCCGGCCTGGTCGGAGGTGCTCTTGCCGACCGAGGCGGTCAGGCCGTTGCCCGTGGCGCCCGCCACCTCGAAGCCCTTCGGCGCGTGGATCCAGTAGGTCTCCGTTGTGCCGGAGACGCCCTCGAGCCGCAGCGTCAGCTCGCCGTTCTCCCAGCTCTGCGCCTTGACGCTGATTGCGTCCTGGCTTACGTGGCGCGTGGACGAGAGGAACTGCGGCCGGTCGAGCGCCGGGCGCAGCGCCACGATCTGGCAATGGCCCAGCTTCAGCTCCGGGCAGTCAACCGTCTTGGACACGCGTCCCAGGTATTTCTCCTTCCAGAAGTCGAACGCGAGGTACTCGCTCTTTGGGTCGAGCGCGAGCGAGTCGAGCGAGACCTTCGATGGCTTCAGCGGCAGCGTGGCGAAGCGCGCCATAATACACCACCGGCCGACGTCGGTGTCGAGGTGGAACGCCCAGAGCGACGAGAACGGGTGCTCGTCATCCACCGTCGGCCACCGGCCGGCGATAGCCCGCGCGTCATCGTCGGTCATGTGCTCCGCCGCAAAGGGCGAGTCGTCGAGCACGGCGAACCCGTGCAGCTTGGTCCAGGTGAATGCGGCGTAGTCCGTTTCCAGCGGTCCCGTCTCGCCGGCGACGGTCGTCAGCGGCGGCAGGCACTGCTTCACGAGGCGCAGCCGCTTCTCGTCGTAGTCGGCCAAAGAATCGCTCAGCATGAATAGCCCGCCCGTGAGCGACACGAGCGACAGCACGCTGCGCGACCACTCGAATGAGGCGCGAACGCAGACGTGGTCGGGGTCGTTCAGGTAGAGGATCCGCTGCGTGAAGAACCAGCGGGCCGACTCGACGAGCTGCATCTGCATGCCCGACCAGTTCGGCATCGCGTCCTGCGAGATGCGGCACGCGTCGCACAGCCCCACCATCTGCATCAGCACGCCCCACGACGAGAGCCAGTACGTCTCCTCGCCGATCGCCTCGCGGCCCACCTCGAGGAACGCGCGAAACCGCTTCTCGGCCTCGTCGTTTGTCAGCAGTCCGAGCAGGACGCCCTCGTGCAGGCCGTCGTAGATGAGGTGTCGGATCCCGTCAATTTTGAAGTACTCGTAGCCGGCCTTCTTCAGCCCCACGAAGTAGGGCCGCACGTGCTTCTCGAGCGATTCGGGCGTGCAATCGAGGATGTAGCGGATCCAGTCGCCCAGCAGCGGCGTGCCGTCCTTGTCGCACAGGAGGCAATCCGGCTGCTCGTCGGCAAACTCATCGTTGTAGATGGACGCCGTCGTCCAGACGCCGGCCTTCAGACCGTGCGCCTTGATCTTCTTGACCAACCCCTCGTGGCCCGAGGGGAACTCATCCTTTGTCTCGAGCCACGCCTCGGCGATCGTGCCCTTGGGATTGACCGGCAGCGGCAGCTTCTCGTAGCCGTCGTCAAGCTGCATGTACTCCATGCCGTAGGCCTTCAGGTGCTTGGCGAAGAACTCGGTCGCCTCGAGCATATCCTTCTCGGTCACCTCGCGTCGGTACGCCTCCCACGTACACCAGCCGACGACGGGCTTCAGGTTGGGGCGCCGCTCCCACGGCTTGTGGTACCGGTAGTTCAGGTGGGTGCGGTAGTACTGCGGCTTGATCTCGATGACCCACGTGGAGCGCCCGAGCTCGACCTCCATCTCGGCGATAAGGTTGCCGTCGGCATCCGGCGTCAGCGAGCTGGTGAGCCACCGCCAGTCGTTGCCGTGCCACGAGATCAGGAGGTCCTGGTTGATGTCGTAGAGTCCGTTGACGCCCGGCAGCAAGGGGCGCCCGACCTGGCCGACGATCGCCTGCTCCGATTTCGCCCGGTGCGGCCGCATGTTGACCGTGTCGGCGCTCATCTGGAAGGTGACGGTTGCCTTGACAGGCTCATCGAGGATCACGTACGCCTGCTGGATCAGCGGCCGGCTCTGCAGCGTACCGTCCGAGCCGTGGCGGAAGCTGATGCGGCCGCCGGTCGGCACGTGGATCGAGACGATCCGGCGGTTGTTGTACGCGTAGGTCAGCGTCCGCTTTACCTCGTCCCACTGGTGGTAGGCGTGCGCGATCGGAGGTTCGGGAACAGCGTGCAGCAACAGCCTGTTCGTCTCCTCCGGCATCAATCGCTTGGGTTTGGTCTCTTTCTGGTTCGTTTTCGCCATCAATTCCTCTCCGTAGTTGCTCCGGGTTGTAACCGTCCGTCTGCTGTTTGCTCGTGAAAACGGGAACCGGAATCACGAGAAGCCAGGTGAGAAGTCCCCGTCGTGCAGTCCGTGCCCAGGCGGTAGAAGAACAGCCTCACGCAAAGGCGCAGAGATCGCAAAGACAAAGAACTCTGCGTGCTCTGCGCCTCTGCGAGAGGCTCTTGTTACGATAGCAATCGCCGGGCTCATCAAAGAACGGCCCGCTCGCGCGCGACCAACTCGGTCCCTCAGGCGCGCCAGCGGGACCTTGGTTCCCTCCGGTAGCGGCTCCCTATACGCGCCCCGGCACCCGAATGCAAGCAGAATCTTCGATGAAGGAGGCTCAGCTTGCGCTTCTGTCGCAGTCGGGCGCCCTCTGCATCGGCGCGCTCAATCCTTTGACTGCGGCCGCTGGGGCACGGTATCTTTCCCCGAGGAAGGAACCAACCGTGCAACGCAACCTTGGCAGGATCGCCGGAACCACTTATGACCTGCTCGTCATAGGCGGGGGCGTGTATGGCCTCTGTGTGGCGTGGGACGCGGCGCTGCGGGGGCTGTCGGTGGCGTTGCTCGAAAAAGGAGACTTCGGCGCCGCGACCTCGTCCGCCACGCTCAAGATCGTTCACGGCGGCCTCCGCTACTTGCAGCACGCCGACGTCCGCCGCATGCGCGAGTCCATCCGCGAGCGAATGGTCCTGATGCGGATCGCGCCGCACCTCGTCCACCCGATGCCGTTCCTCGTGCCGACCTACGGCCACCTGCTCAAGGGCAAGGAGATCATGGCTGCGGCGATGGCGATGACCGACCTGATCGGCTTCGACCGCAACCGGCTCGACGACCCGCAGAAGCGCATTCCCAACGGCCGCGTCATCTCCCGCGCCGAATGCCTCGAACTGCTGCCCGGTATCCCCCCAAAAGAGCTCAGCGGCGCCGCCCTTTTCTATGACGCGCAGATGCGCAATTCGGACCGCCTCACGCTGAGCTTCGCGCTCTCGGCGAGCGCGGCTGGTGCGGACCTCGCGAATTACGCCGAAGTGGCCGGTCTGCAGGTCGAAGGCAGAAGGGTCACCGGCGCGACAGTGAAGGACGTGCTCACGGGCGACGCCTTCGATGTCCGCGCGCGAATGGTGGCCAACATGACCGGCCCGTGGTCGGACATCGTTGTCGCCTATCTCCACGGCGCTGGGCCCAGCCGGCGCGTCCTCCGCTCGAAGGGGATCCAGATCGTCGCCCCGCTCTACAATGCCGACTACGCGTTCGCCGTCGAGAGCAAGGAGCGCGATCCCGACGCCGTCATCACCCGCGGCGGCCGGCTCTACTTCGTCACGCCGTGGCGTGGCCGTTCGCTCATCGGCACGACCGACACCGTGTACAAGGGCGACCCGGACGACTTCGCCGTCACCGAGCGTGACATCGGCGAGTTCATTGACGAGATCAACGAGGCGTATCCCGCCGCCCGGCTCACACGCGACAAGGTCCCGTTCTGGTTCGGCGGCTTGCGGCCCATCGGCGAGAAGAACATTGATCCCAACATATCGAGGGCCTCACGGAAATTCGAGATCATTGACCACGCGCGCCGTGACGGCATCACGAACTTCGTCAGCGTCATCGGCGTCAAGTACACGACCGCGCGTGGCATCGCGCAGCAGGCCGTAGATCTGATCTTCCGCAAGATGGGCCACCACCCGCCGAAGTGCCGGACGGACGCCACGCCGATCCATGGCGGCGAGATTGACCGCTTCGAACGCTTCATGTCGGAGCAGCTCCGCACGAAACCCGGCGAGCTTTCGGATGCCACGATGCGCCATCTCGTCTATAACTACGGCTCACGTCTCAGTGACATCCTGGCGTCCGTCGAGCGCGATGCCGCGCTTGCGAAAACACTCCCCGGCTCGGACGTGACCCGCGCCGAGATCGTCCACGCCTGCCGGCACGAGATGGTCGCAACCCTCGCCGACATCGTGCTTCGTCGCACCGAGCTCGGCACGCTGGGCCCGCCATCGGCGGAAGCCGTGGACGAGGTCCTCGACATCATGGCGACCGAGCTCGGCTGGCCGGAATCGAAGAAGCAGGCGGAACGCGCCATACTTGATGCCCAGTTTGTCCCCAAATCCTAAGATCGTTTCACGCAATGGCGCAAAGACACCAAGGACAAGAAGCTTGGCGGCTTTGCGCC
>CBDUSE010000121.1:0-9776 GCA_965369835.1 uncultured bacterium | reverse complement strand
CGTTACTACGGGCTGGGGCGTGCATTGGGACGAGGAGTACATCGCCCGGGACATCATGCAGAACTTCTTCGATGCGAATCGAGGGCAATTGGAGGAGGTCAAGGTCAGCGTTGACGGTTCTGACGTCACGATTTCGGCGCCGGCATTGTACGACCTTGAGCATCTCTTCTACTTCCACAGCACCAAGGGCGAAGACGACATCGGTCAATACGGCGAGGGCTTCAAGGCCGCGGCAACCTGCCTGCTGCGTGACCACCACATCGAGCCAATCGCCGTCTCCAAAGACCGGGCACTCCACATTCGCATCTCGGACGACACTGTGGGGAACATCCGGCTCAGGCCGATCGTGTACGATTTCTTCCAGTGTGCGAGACACTGCAAGGGTACCCAGCTGATTCTCCGTGGCTGCACGCCGAAGCTGATTGCCGCCTTCAAGAGAGGTCTGAGCCATTTCCTGTATGAAGAGAACCCGCTTCTCGGAGACAAGCTGTGGTCCTCGCATGATGGCATGTTCGCGCTATACCAGGCCACTCAACCATCCGGATGCGTGTTCTACCGCAAGCTACGGCGCGGCGAGGTTCCTGATATTCCCGTCATCCTCGTGATCAACAAGGAATACGCGGTCATCGAGAAGAAGATCAAGAACGATCGCGACCGAAACGCGTTCGGCGAAGCGTTGATGAAGACCTTCTACAGTACCTTCGCTCGCTATGGCGTGAAGCACTCCCCCGACGGCCAACGGGCAATCGTGAAAGCTGGAAAGGACTGCTGGATGCGCGGCCATCCGCTGCTCCGGGAAGTCGGCGATGACTATGCCTCATGGCGAGGTCCCTCCTGGGACGAAGCCGCGGCCAGAGAAGTGTTCGGAGACGCATACTTTGCGCGGTCGAGCACGCGCGACACCCTTCTCAATCTGGAATACTCCAAGATCGAACGAGAGTGGACCGCCGCAGGGCGCAAAGCCCTTCCTCAGTACTTCGCCGGGTTTGGTGTCATCACCGCCGCGCGCCACTACGACGAGGTCAAGAAGAAGGCGAAGGAGGAGGCCACCGATCGGAATCAGCGGCATCCAACGGCGGCGGAAGCACACGGCATTCACGTTCTGACCCAGGTGCTGCGCGCGTTGGCTCCGGATGTAATGGCTGTCTTCGACAAGGGGAGCGTCAACTATGCGGTAGCGAAGACGGACGCCTTGCTCGGAGAGCTTAGGAAGGACCGCGCATGGCGTTCGCGGAAAGTGTTCCTGGCCGAGCAGGTACTCGTGGCCGACTTCTCGCAGGCTCTGGCCGTGTTCCTTCATGAGCACACCCACATCTTCGGCCGTGATGGGAGCCGCGAGTTCACCGATGCTCTGACCGAACTCCTGGAGACTGTCGTGCGCAATCGCGAACACCTTGATGGCTACGAACTGAGCTGGCTCGAGGCCCGTGAGGAAATCGTTCAGGAGAGGGAGAATGCCTGTGCCGAAGATGCAGAGTCCGTCCACAACACGCTGGAGAGCATGAACGAGACGCAACTCCGAGCCCTGGTCAAACGGGTGCCGGATGTCGTTCTCACACGTCTGATGCGCCAACCGCACAGTCGGCACGACGCCCGAGTCGATCAGGTCGGCTAGGACCATCCCCGGTCTGACCGAAGGCAACTGATCCACGTCGCCGACCAGAATGAGCGCGGCCTCCTTCCGCAGCTCGTGGGGCCGAATCATGGTCCGCGGAGTTCAGCTCTTCCCGGGTACCCGCTCCACCACGTGAGCGCATGCCGTATCCGCGAGCGTCGGCTGGGGGACGGCGGTAGAATGAGCGTCGAGACGGCTCCGAGTTACTCTCACGGGCGAAGTGGCGGAGAAGAGCAACAAACCGATGGACGTGTATCTGGTTCAGCACGGCGAGGCACTTTCGGAGGAGCAGAACCCCCAACGCCCTCTGAGCGACACGGGCCGTGCCGCGGTGGCGAACGTAGCGAACTACCTGGCGGCCCGCGGTCCGCGCCTGATCGATCCGCCGATCACCGAGCTGCGCCACAGCGGGAAGCTCCGGGCGCGGGAAACGGCCGAAATCCTTAGCCAGGCGCTGTGCCCCAAGGTCCGTCCGACCGCGGTGGAGGGCATGCAGCCGAACGATGATCCGCACGGCATAGGTTCAGAGTTCGAATCCCGGCGCGACGAGCGCACCGCTCTCATGCTCGTGGGGCACCTACCACACCTGGCGCGTCTGGCCGGACTGCTGCTCACCGGCGACGCGGGAACGTCTCCCGTCCGGTTCGTCAATGCCGCCGTTCTCCGGCTGGGTTTCCGCGGTACCTGTTGGGCGGTTGACTGGTACGTGACGCCGACGTGCACGCCATGAGCCCCGCGGGCCATGACACTCCCCACCGGCTGGTTATCTTGCTCACCGGCCGCCCGGGGATTGGCAAGACAACCGTCATCCGGCGCTTGGCCGAGCTTCTGGCCGGCCGGGTGATCGCCGGGTTCTACACGGATGAAATCCGGGTGGCCGGGCAGCGGCAGGGCTTTCGCGTCACGGCGATCTCAGGTGCGTCAGAAGTCCTGGCGCACACGACGGCGCACAGCCCACACCGCGTGGGTCGATACAGCGTGGACGTGGACGCGTTCGAGCGGATTGCGCTCCCCGAGCTGGCGCGTCCCGCCGAGGTGTTCCTGATCGACGAGATCGGCAAGATGGAGTGCTTCTCTCCCCGATTCGTGCAGGCGGTCCGCGACGTTCTGGACGGGCCGACACCCATCGTCGCCACGGTGGCGCCATCCGGCTCCGGGTTCATCGCCGACGTGAAACGCAGACCCGACGCCGAGCTTGTGGAGGCAACCGCCGAGAACCGCGACGAACTGCCCGGCCAGCTCGCCGAGCGCGTTCACCATGCAGCCGGCGATTCGCCCGACTACGACGCCAAGCGTCGGTAGCCCGCGATGAGATCTTCCGGGCGCTCGACCCCGGCAATGTAGTTCTCCAAGCGGACCAATCTACGTAGAATCGGAGTATGCGCTACGTGGAACCTATCTTTCGCCCGCCAAGCGAGGCCGACTCGTTTTTGCTCCAGGCCACCATCGGCTACTCGTGGAATCACTGCACGTACTGCGCCATGTACCGCGACAAGCCGTACCGGGTGCGGCCGCTGACCCTGATGCTCATCCCGTCCACACCCATATGCCGGCTGGCCGAGCGTGGGGACTTCGCCCTGCCGAGTGTCGACGCGCTTCTACACGAGCTGCGCATCATCGTCGCGGAGGCCAGCCCCAGCCACGCCATCTTCCGATCCAACCACGCCTCAAACTACCTCCCAATCGGCGGCCGACTGCCGCGAGACCGCGATGCCATCCTCCTGCAGATCGACGCCACTCTTGCCGGCGACACGCCCGTGCGAGCGAAATGGTCCCGGGGACTGTAGCGATGGCAACCGGCACTGTGAGCCGGCAATCCCCTCTGACCTGACTGCTCAAGCCGCGGAGGATGGGGGATCGGGCCCACCTCCCTCGTGAGGCGAGGACCAATGAAATCCAGCTGGGCTGGCAGCCGAGGTCTCATCGCGAGTTCGTTCGTCATGATCCCGGGGGCTGTCGCAACGAATCGGAGATTCACGGGGCAATCCTGATGTGTGACGGAACAGCCATGCACCAAGACGTGCGCCACCGGGCATCCGCCTGATTGACAACAACCGCTAACAACTGTCAAATCTGCCTTGGTTGGAGGCGCGGGGCGCCGCGAGCTCAGCTGTCACCGGGACGAGGGCATGGCCGAAGACCGCGACATCGTCATGACGATCACCGAGCTCTCAGCGTATCTGAAGGTCTCGAAGTCGACGCTGTACAAACTGGCGCAGGTGGGAAAACTCCCCGGTCAGAAGGTGGGACGGCATTGGCGGTTCCGCAGGGTCGTGATCGACCGTTGGCTGGGCGACAGGCAAACGAGAGGCTGAATGGTGGATTGAGGATCGACACGTGGCGCGTGGGCTCTGCAGAACGGAATGACATCCTGATGATCACGACGGGGCTTGGTCACACAGCGCCGGAGAACAGATAGCCGTAAGGACCAAACGAAGGGCCATCAACGTATGCCGAGGATCTTCGACAACATCGATCAGGGACTTCTTCCCGCCCTGCAACAGACAATCGCGTTGGCGACCAACGCTGACTTTTGCGTCGGATATTTCAATCTACGTGGCTGGAAGCAGCTCGACACGTACATCGACCGCTGGTCCGGCGGTGACGGCGCCTGTTGCCGACTTCTGGTGGGCATGCAACGACTTCCACAGGAGGAGCTTCGCGTTGCGCTCGGCCTGGTCGCGAGAGATGGGAGCATCGACAACCAGACTGCGATGCGCTTGAAGAAGCGCCTCGCCGAGGAGTTTCGAGAGCAGCTTACGGTCGGTGTCCCGACGAACGCTGACGAGGTGGGGCTGCGTCGTCTGGCAACCCAGATCCGGGACGGGAAAGTCAGGGTCAGGCTGTTCCTCCGGCACCCGCTACACGCCAAGCTGTACTTGCTGTTCCGGCCCGATCCGATCAATCCAACCGTAGGATATCTCGGCAGCAGCAATCTCACGTTCGCCGGCCTGTCAAAGCAGGGTGAGTTGAACATCGATGTCCTCGACCAAGACGCCTGCCAGAAGCTCTCCCGGTGGTTCGATGACAGGTGGAATGACCGTCTGTGCGTCGACATCTCGGGGGAATTGGTTGAGATCATCCAGGAAAGCTGGGCGCGCGAAGAGGCTATCCCCCCATACCACATCTATCTGAAGATCGCCTACCACCTGTCGCAAGAGGCCCGCGCTGGCTTGGCGGAGTTCCGCGTGCCACGCGATTTCGGCAATGAGCTCCTCGAGTTTCAGGTCGCCGCGGTCAAGATCGCCGCGCACCACCTCAATCGCCGCGCCGGCGTGCTGATCGGCGATGTCGTCGGTCTCGGAAAGACACTGATGGCGACGGCCATCGCCCGCATCTTCGAAGACGATCAGGATCTTGAGACGCTGATTCTCTGCCCGAAAAACCTCGTAAAGATGTGGGAGGACTACCGTGAGAAATACCGCCTTCGGGGCCGGGTTCTCTCCACAAGCCGGGCACAGCGTGAGCTTCCGAACCTGCGTCGGTATCGCCTGGTTGTCATCGACGAGAGCCAAAACCTAAGGAACCGTGAGGGGAAGCGCTATCGGGCGATTCAAGAGTACGTGCAGAAGAACGAGAGCCGCGTCGTTCTACTCTCGGCGACACCCTACAACAAGACATACCTCGACCTTTCCAACCAGTTACGCCTCTTCGTTGAAGAAGACCAGGATCTGGGAGTTCGGCCCGAGCGTCTGCTCAAGGAACTCGGCGAGACTGAGTTCGTGCGGCGGCACCAATGCGGCCTGCGTACCGTCGCAGCCTTCGAGAAGAGCCTGTACGCCGACGACTGGCGCGAACTCATGCGCCTATATATGGTCCGTCGGACACGCAGCTTCATCAAAGAAAACTACGCCAAGACCGACCCGGATAACGGTCGGAAGTACCTGGAGTTCGGCGACGGGTCACGCTCATACTTCCCGGATCGGATCCCGCGGACCGTCAAGTTCACGCTCGCAGACGCGAAAGCCGGCGGGCAGTACGCAATGCTGTATGCCCCGGATGTGGTCGATGTGATCAATCACTTGGACCTGCCGCGCTACGGCCTAGCGAACTATGTCGCCCCGCCGGCGGCCGAGCCCCCCACACCCAACGAAGCCAGGGTCCTCGATGACCTTTCCCGTGCCGGAAAGCGCCTGATGGGGTTCTGCCGCACGGGCCTCTTCAAGCGTCTCGAGAGCAGTGGGCAAGCGTTTCTGCAGTCAGTCGAGCGGCATGTCCTGCGCAACTACGTCTTTATTCATGCCGTCGAGAACGGCCTCGAGTTGCCCATCGGGACTCAGGATGCGGCTTACTTGGACGAGCGTATGTACGACGCGGACGCGGACGACGTTGAAGCCGCCCCCGCCCTGTTCGACGAGGACGAGGAGGAGAATGACGACGGCTCGGCTGGGACGCCACCGGCGGCACCACTCCGGGATGAACCGGATTTCAAGCGTCGCGCGGCCGAGGTCTACGCAGACTACAAGCAGAAGTACGCCCGGCGGTTTCGTTGGCTGCGACCGACGCTCTTCGACGACCTGCTGGCCAAGAACCTGCGCGAGGACGCACTCGCCCTGATCAAGGTTCTCAAAAAGTGCGGCCGGTGGGACGCCGATCGCGACGCCAAACTGGCGGCCCTTATCTCGTTGCTGAAGGAGAAACACACCAGCGACAAGGTGATCGTGTTCACGCAATTCGCCGACACTGTGCAGTATCTCGTGAGCGAACTCAATCGAAGAGGTCTTGCCGCGTTTGCCGGCGTCACGGGCGGGTCGCCCGATCCGACCGCCCTCGCCTGGCGTTTCAGCCCTGTGAGCAACAAGAAGCGCGAGCAGATCAAACCCGAGGACGAGTTGCGCGTCCTGATCGCTACCGACGTGCTGAGCGAGGGCCAGAACCTCCAGGACTGCGCGATCGTGGTGAACTACGACCTGCCCTGGGCCATTATTCGCCTCGTCCAGCGCATCGGTCGTGTTGACCGCATCGGCCAGAAAGCGGCGGATATCCTCTGCTACTCGTTCCTGCCGGTGAAAGGCGTTGAGCGGATCATCAACCTGCGCGGTCGCCTGCGGCAGCGCCTGCGCGAGAACGCCGAGGTCGTCGGGACCGATGAAGCGTTCTTCGGCGACGAACGCAGCGACCGCGTTATCGTCGATCTCTACCACGAAAAGGCTGGCATACTCGACGGCGAGGATGATACAGAGGTTGACCTTGCGTCATACGCCTACCAGATCTGGAGAAACGCGGTCGAACGTGATCGGTCGCTCGAGACGAAGATTCCGGCACTCCCCCCGGTCGTTTACTCCGCGAAGCCACATCAGCCGACAGCGGGCCAGCCCGAGGGTGTGCTGGTGTATCTCCGCACAGCCAACGACAACGATGCTCTCGCGTGGGCCGACCTTGAAGGCACCCTTGTGAGTGCATCACCGCTGGGTGTGTTGAAAGCCGCTGAGTGCTCTTCTGATACGCCGGCGATCCCACGGCACGAACAACACCACGAAGTCGTCGCGAAGGCAGTGAAGGCCGTAGCCGAGGAAGAGCGGACCATCGGTGGTCAACTTGGTCGGCCGTCCGGTGCCCGCTTCCGTACCTACGAGCGGCTCAAGCGCTGTGCTGACGACATCAAGGACACGCTCTTCGACACCGAGGAATTCCGCCGCGCGCTGCACGCCGCAACCGAGGAAATCTACCGCCATCCGCTTCGGCAGGCCGCGACCGACATCCTCAATCGGTTGCTGCGCAGCGGCGTGGACGACCTCACTCTCGCTCGGCGTGTGATCGAGCTCCGCGAGGAAGATCGCCTTTGCATCGTCGAGGCGGAACTTGAGCGCCGGGAACCACAGATCATCTGCTCGCTTGGGCTCAAGAAACAGGATTGACGGGAGGCCGTTTGGCGATGCCGATTGATAAACCAGCCGTGCGGCGACTACTCAAGCAATTCGATTTCCGCACGATCTTCATCGAGCATCTGGGATGGGATCACCACCAGATCCAGCTCGATGTCCTGGTCGACAGCACGACCTACTCGCTGCAGGCCATCGCTCACAAGCGCGGCTTCGCCGTCTACACCTGCTCGGTAATCCCCGACCGCCCGACGCGGATGAAGATTGACCGACAGGTCACGAAATCCAGCCGAGAGCACCTGGCGATCTATACTGACGCGGGCAGTAAGACGCAGCTCTGGGAGTGGGTCCGGCGCGAGCCCGGCAAGCCAACCGCCAGCCGCGACTATCGCTATCATGTATCCCAGTCCGGTGACCCGCTCATCCAAAAGCTGGAATCGCTCGCCATCGACCTCGCGGAGGAGGAGGAGCTCACGATCGTCGATGTCGCCGGGAGGGTGAAGGCCGCTCTCGACGTCGACAAGATCACCAAGCGCTTCTACGACTGCTTCAAGACGGAACACGCGGCGTTCCAGAAGTTCATCAAGGGCATCAAGAGCACTCCCGACCTGGAGTGGTATACATCGCTGATGCTCAACCGGCTGATGTTCGTGTACTTCATTGAGAAGAAGGGATTCCTGGACGGTGACCCGGACTATCTGCGGAACCGCCTGGCCCGCTTGCAGCAGCAATTCGGCAAGGACAAGTTCTACTCGTTCTACCGCTACTTCCTGCTGCGGCTCTTCCACGAGGGGCTTGGCCAACCGGTCTCCGAACGCGACCGCAAGCTCCACGAACTGCTCGGCAACGTGCCGTTCCTCGACGGCGGGTTCTTCGAGGTTCACGATTTGGAGGAGAAGTACGACAAGATTGACATCCCCGACAGGGCGTTCGAGAAGCTCTTCAACTTCTTCGATGCTTACCGCTGGCACCTTGATGAGCGCCCACTGCGTGCCGACAACGAGATCAACCCCGACGTCGTCGGCTACATCTTCGAGAAGTACGTCAACCAGAAGCAGATGGGCGCGTACTACACGAAGGAGGACATCACCGGCTACATCAGCAAGAGCACGATCATCCCGTTCATCTTCGACGCGGCCGAGAAAAAGTGCGCAATCGCATTCAAGCCCGACTCCGCCCTCTGGGCGATGCTTCGCAATGACCCCGACCGCTACATCTACCCAGCCGTCCGCCACGGCGTCATCCGATCAGAGCCGCGCCCGTCAGGAAACGGTCCGGACGACGACATCATCCCGCTCCCACCGGAGATCGAGGCCGGCATAGGCGACGTCTCGAAGCGCGGCGGCTGGAACCGGGCGGCTGAGCAGCCGTATGCTTTGCCGACCGAGACGTGGCGCGAGCACGTCGCCCGCCGGCAGCGCTGCCTGGAAATCCGCGAGAAACTCCGCCGCGGCGAGGTTCACCAGATCAATGACCTCGTCACGCTGAACCTCGACATTTGGCAGTTCGCCCGCGACGCGATCGTTAACTGCGAAGGGCCAGAGTTACTCCGCGCGTTCTACCGCACGATCGCCGGCCGCGTGCCGATGAAGTCCAACGAGAAGTTCGAGCGCGGCATCAGCGTTCTCGACCCGACCTGCGGCTCGGGCGCGTTCCTGTTCGCGGGGTTGCAGATCCTCGAATCGCTTTACGCGGACTGCCTGGAGCGTATGCGGCGCTTCCTCGACGAGCTGGAACACTCCGGTAAGAAGCACCGGCCGGAGAAGTATGCCGACTTCAAGGCGGTCCTCGCCGAGATCGACAAGCACCCCAACGAGCGCTACTTCGTGCTCAAGTCGATCATCATCAACAACCTCTTCGGCGTCGACATCATGGAGGAGGCGGTCGAAATCTGTAAGCTCCACCTGTTCCTCAAGCTCGTCGCGCAGGTCGAGACCGCCGAGCAGATCGAGCCCTTACCAGACATCGACTTCAACATCCGCGCCGGCAACACGCTAGTCGGCTACGTTTCGCTCGACGAGGTCCGCCGCAGCCAGGAGGGAATGCTTGGCTTCGGCGACGCCGAGCTCAAACGCATCGAGGACGAGGCTGACGCGGCGGATCGGGCGTACAGGCTCTTCCGCCAACAGCAGGTCCGTCACGGCGGATCGGTCACGGCCAAGGACAAGGCCAAGCTCCGCAAGCGGCTCGGCGAGCTCGACGCCGAATTGGATCGCTACCTGGCCGGCGAGTACGGCGTCAAGGCCGAGAAGCCCAAGGACTTCGACGTCTGGAAGGCCACTCACCAGCCGTTTCATTGGCTGGTCGAGTTCTTCGGCATCATGCGCGACGGCGGGTTC
>CBDUSE010000120.1:0-9855 GCA_965369835.1 uncultured bacterium | reverse complement strand
TGCCGGCTGTCCGGCGGGCATCCTGCCCGCCGAAGCTTCGGAGCCCACCCATCTCCCTGCCCGCATCCCAGAGTACACACTCCTTGGTACTCCACCGCCTGGTCCGCCGAAGTGCCGGACCGCACGAGGCTGTGTTATATTGATGGCGGAGAGAGGGACGGGGGTGCGGATGACGGTTTGCTTCCTCTGCGACGACTTGACGCGACGCACGGGCACAGGCACCTACGCGGTTGAGCTTGTGCCGAGGCTACAGGCGCTCGGCATCGGCTGCAAGGTGTTTTGCTCGGCGCGCCGTGGCGCGCACGCTTCTGCAGGCTCAGCGCCTCGCGCGCTCGGTGCGCTCGAGCCGCGCGCCGTGCTGACCTCGTGGTCGAACGGGTACCGCAAGCCGCTGCGCGCTTGGCGCGACGCCCGGGCGGTCTCGCGCGCTATTGCCGACGCCGCGGTGGTGCACGCGCTCGTCGAGCCCTACGCGCCGCTGGCGGAACGGCTGCGGGCGAGGACGCGGCCGACGGTCATCACCGCCTGCGGCACCTACGCCGTGGCGCCGTTCCATCACTGGTACCAGCGCCACCTCTACCGGCCGGCGTTTCGGCGCGCGGCACGCGTGGTATGCATCAGCCGCTATACCGCGGAAGCCGTCAAGCGGGTGGTGGACGCTGAGACGAGCGTGATTTACTCCGGGGTCTCGCTCGAGCGGTTCGAGGGCGGCGATGTGGCACGCGAGTCCGAGCCGCTTGTGCTCTGCGTCGGCGCGATCAAGCCGCGTAAGGGCCAGGACGTGCTTGTGCGCGCGTTCGCCAAGGTGCGGGCCGAGCTGCCGGCGGCGCGTCTTGTGCTTGTCGGCGCGGTGCACAACGCGGCGTATGCCGGACGACTGCGCGCGCGCGTCGCAGAGCTCGGGCTCGATGGCGCGGTCTTGTTCGAGGGCGATGTCCCGGAGGAAGAGCTCGTGCGGTGGTACCGCCGGGCGTGGCTCTTTGCGCTGACGCCGGTCAATTGCGGCTCGCACTTCGAGGGATTCGGCCTCGTTTACATCGAGGCGGGCGCATGCGCCGTGCCCTCGATCGCCACGCGTGACAACGGCGGGGAAGAGGCGGTGCTCGACGGGGAAACGGGGCTCGTAGTGCCCCAGCACGACGTGGCGGCGACTGCGAGCGCGATGATCCGTCTCCTATCGGACGAGGCGCTCCGCACGCGGATGGGCGAGGCAGCGCGGCGCCGGGCCGAGACGCTGACCTGGGACAGGACCGCCGAAGAGTACGCGAAGCTCTACAACGAGGTGCTGCGCAGATGATCGGCCGCCTTCGACAGCTCGCCACGGGCCGGTTCGCGCGCGACACGGCGGCGACGCAGGTCGGGCTGGTCGCGTCGGCGCTCTGTGCCTTCGCGACGTCAATCATCCTGTGGCGCGGGCTTGGGCAGGCGGGGTACGGCCGGTACGCGCTCGTCTTCGCGCTCTATGGCCTCGTGAACATCCTTGGCGATCTTGGCCTTGGAAGGGCCTCGATCAGCCGGATGGGTGAGGCACGGGGGGCGCGCGACGAAGCCGCTCTCACCGAGCAGATCGCGTACCTGCTCAAGATGACGGTGGTGATCGGCGCGACCGTGACACTGGTCGGCGTGGTACTTGCACCCGGGCTTGCGCGCGTTGTGTACGCCAAGCCGCAGATCGGCCCGTACGCGCGCCTGCTATTCGTCGCGAGCCTCGTCGGCGTGGGGCGTGGGTTCGCCTCGACACTTCTTGCGGGGATGCGCCGGATGAGGACGCTGGCGGTGTTTGAGCTCCTTTTCGCCGCACTGAGGCTAGCGGCCATCGGTGTGGCGATCGCGGCGGGCTTCGGCCTATGGGGCGTCGTCGGGGCGCACGTCGGGACGACGTTCGCGCTGTCGGTCGTTGGTATCGGGCTTTACTGGAGACTCGCCCGCGAGAGCGAAAACCTGCCGGGCTTCGGCCGGCTGGTTCGCGATGCGGTGCGCGTGCGATGGCGCAGCACGTTCAGGCTCGGGGCGCTGGTGACGCTCGACCGCCAGCTCGTGAAGTTCATCGAGGTGCTGCCGGTGCTGGTGCTGGGGCGGCTTTCGGCGTCGGACGTGCCGGCGGGCTACTTCAATCTTGCGCGCAACGTCATGCGGAGCCTGGGTCTCGCGTTCAGCGGCCTGGCGAAGAACCTCTTGCCGTTCTTCTCCGAACTCAAGGGCAAGCGGCAGCTCGGGCGGCTGCGACGCGACTATCGCCGCGCGGTGTTCGTCACTGGGGCGACAGCGGTTGCCGTGGCGGCCGTATGCGCGCCGCTCTTGCCGGTGGCGCTTCGGTTCTTCTACGGCGAAGGCCGGGGGGCGCTCACAGCCGTGGCGTACGTATTGCTCGGCAAGTTCGCGATGGACGGCTTCTGCATCGGCCTCGGCGCGTTCGTGGTGGTGGCACAGAAGGTGTGGTGGGCGGCGCGCATGAAACTGATGTCGCTCCTGCTGGGGATCGGCGCGCTCGTCGGCGCGACGTTGGCGGGGCGGTCGTGGTGGCCGGACCCGCTCGTGGGCGCGGCCGTGGGCGCAGCCGCGGGGTATGCGGCGTGGTGGATCGTGCTGTCGCTCGTGCAGCTTGTCGCGTCGTTCCGTGTGCTGGACGAGCTGGCGGCTCAAGAGCCGCCGCTCGAGGTGGGCTCGTGAAGATCCTCGTCGTGTCGGACCGGTTTGCGCCGCTCCATGCCGGCGGTGCAGCCCGCGTGGCGGCCGCGCTCGCGCACGAGTACAAGCGGGCTGACCACGAGGTGGTCGTCGCCCATGCTTCGACAAACTCAGCGCTGCGCGAGGGAGAGATCAGCGGGCTCAAGGCGCGGTGGGTGAGCGCGCCGATCGGCAAGCGCCGGCGCGGCTGGTTGAGCATCCATAATCCGCGCGCGCTGGGCCAACTCCGGCGGATCGTCTCCGACGAGAAGCCCGACGTGGCGCACGCGCACAATCTGCACGAGGCCTTTTCCTTCGCCGCCTTGGGGGTGCTTGCCGAGGCCGGCGTGCCGACCGTGCTCACGCTTCACGATTGCCTCAGCTTTCACCAAGGCAAGTTCGTCGAGATCGCCCAACGCCCGCGCTGGCAAACGGACGACGCGCAACTGCGCCTGTCGGTGCTCGATCTGCTTCGCCGTTACCGTCTTCGGTACGTGCCGGGCCGGCGGCGGCGCATACGCGCGATCATCGAACGAAGCGGTGCGCGCATCGTGGCGGTCAGCCACTTGCTTCGCCGGGTGCTCCTCGCGAATCGCGTGCCGTGCCACGACGTGATCCACAACGGGGTTCGGGCCGAGGAGTTTCGCGCCGAGCCAGAAGAGGTCGAACGCCTGCGCGAACGCCTTGGCCTTGGTGGGCGAAGCATTATCGCCACGTTTGGTCGGCTGACGGCGGCGAAAGGTCAAGCGCAGGTTCTTCGGGCGATGAGGCTGGTCCGTCGTGAGATGCCGGAGGCGGTGCTTCTCACGGTCGGCACCCCGACGGGTGCGTTGCCGGGGGAAGCGCCGTTAGTCGTCGGGACGGAGCCGCTAAGCGGACGGGAGCTCGCGGCGGCGTACGGTCTCGCCGAGATCGTCGCCGTGCCGTCGGTCTGCCTCGACGTGTTCCCCACGGTAGTCCTCGAGGCGATGGCGGCGGGCAGGCCGGTCGTCGTCTCGTGCTTTTCGGGGACGAGCGAGATCATCGAGGAGGGTCGGACCGGTTTCGTGGTCAACCCGCTTGACGTCGAGGCGCTGGCAGAGCGCCTGCGCCTCCTCTTGAGGGACAGCGCCCGCGCGGCGCAGGTGGGGGAGGCGGGACGAAGGCTCGTCGAGGAGCGCTACACGATCGAGCGCTGCGCGTGCCGGTACCTCGAGCTGCTCGAAGGGCTTCTGAGCTCACGCGCGGCCTGACTGGAGGAAGCGAAGGAGGCGCTCGGCCCGGGTGTCCCACGTGTAGGTAGGGGCGCGCTCGGCGGCGCCGGCGCCGAGACGCGAGCGAAGCGCCGCGTCCGACCGGAGGCGTCGCATGCCCTCGGCAAGGGCAGCCGCATCGGTCAAAGGCACGAACAGGGCGCACGACTCATCGAGAACCTCGCGTAGGTTCGGCAGATCGGGCGCGAGAATCGGCAGGCCCGCCGCCATGTATTCGAAGAGCTTGAGCGGTGACATGGCGCGCGCGTAGGCCGCGTCCTCGGGGAACGACATCACGGCGCAGTCGCACGCCTTGAGCACCGAGGCGATTTCCTCTTGGGGGATCCGATTGAGGCAGCGAATGCCTTCGGTTCGAGATGGGGCCCCTTTCCGCTCGATCCCGATGAGGAGCAGCATGGCTTCCGGCAGTGCTGCCTGCCGATATGCTTCAGCGATGAAGCGGACGCCTTTCGCCGCACCGAGCGTCGCCGCGCTGCCGACGTAGCAGATAACGAACGTCTCGTCGGGCAGGCGCAGCCTGCGGCGCGCCTCGGTGCGATCGGCGGCCCTCGCGAAGGCGGCTGGATCGTAGCCGTCATGGGCGACGCCGATCTCATCGGGCCTCGCGCGCAGCGAATCGGCCGTTCGGTGCCGCAACGCGTCGGATATTGCGACAAACCGGCATCTAAACACGCGGCACAGCCTGAGCAGCCATCGGCGTAGGGGGCCGGCGGGGGGTAGGTGCAGCTCAAGGACAGCGCGCCGACCGAACGCGAGCGCAAAGGCGAGCGCGACGAAGGGGCTTCGCGTGTAGTACGCGTCGAAGCGCCGGAGAAGAAGCGATCGCGCAACCGTCACGAGCGCGAAGGTCACGCTTTGCACGTCGAAGAGCACGCGCATAAGCCACGCCGGGGCCCAGCGGCCGAGCGGCAGGAAGTTCGGCGCGCAGAGACGCACGCGGCGCACGCGGCGCGGCGCGCTTCGGCGCTCCGTCCGAGGTCCGAGGCGCGGGACGACCAGCTCGAGCTCGTCGAGGCGGCGCGCCAGCGCTTCGCACGTCTTCGCGATCTGGATGCTGTGGGCACGCTCGCCTGGGACCTTCGCGACCGCGAAGTAGCTCAGGCGTCGCACCGTTGCCGCGCGCTCCGTCATCGCTTGCCCCGTGCGTTGCGGACCGCCCGAATCTCCTCGACGATGTGGTCCATCATTCGCGCCAGGCTGTGCTCCTTGACGACGATCTCGCGCAGCTCGCGGCCGAGCTGAAGCCGTCGCTCAGCGGGAAGCGCTGCGAGCCGTTCGATCGCGCCGGCCAGCGCTTCCGGCGATGCATTCGGCTTCACCATCAACTCCGCGCGCTTGTCGAGCACGGGGGCGAAGGCGTTGTTGGTCGTGAGGACGAGGCAGCCGCACGCCATCGCCTCGAGCGTTGCCTTGTCGAGCGAGTGCCGCTCCGTCATGTTCGCGATCACGTCGGCGGATTGGTACGCGCGCACGACCTGGCCGTGCGCAAGCGGCGGTTCGATCCGCACTGCGTTGCCGAGGCCAAGCCGGTTTATGAGCAAGCTGAGGCTGCTGAGGTACTCCTCGTCGGCGGGGCCGAGCGCGGGGCCGACGATGCGGCACTCGAAGCGGGCCTTGGGACCTCGCTCGCGGTAGCGCGCAAGGGCGTTGATGAGGAGGTCGAGGCGTTTCGACTTTGCGATGCGGCCGACGCTGCAGAGCCTGAGCGCTTCTCCCGGTGCTGGCTGAGCGACTGGCACGAAGCGCTCAGTGTCAATGCCGTGGCCGACGACGAGGAGTCTTTGGCCTGCGAGCGGGTAGCTTGCCTCGGAGCAAGAAAAGACGCGATCGCACCGGCGGTCGGCCACGCGGAGCATGCGCGTCACGCTGCTGTGCGCGTACCAGAGGAACATCGGCGTGAGCTTCGTGGGGAAAGTCGCCGCAACGGCGTAGCTCGGGCACATGTGGGCGAAGACGAAATCGAGCGCGCCGTCGCGCCTGAGCGCGTGGAGAATCGAGCGCACGCGGCGATAGCGCGCGAAGCGCCCCGATGGCAGCACCGTGACGCAGACGTTCGGCGCGAGTGCAGCTCTGCCGCGTGCGAGGCAGATCACATCGAGGCGTTCGACGCGCTCGGCAAGCGCCTTCACCCAGCCGACGGCGAAAGCGAGGACCGGGTCAGCCTCGTCGAGCACCTGGGTGATGATTGCGCCGCGCAATACGCACACTTCAGCCTCCCAGCGGCACCTGGCGGCGGGCCGCCTCGTGCCGCTCGAGCGCGGCCTCCCACATGGCGCGCGTTTTCACCAGGAGCTCGCGACGGTCGAAGACGGCTTGGACGTGCTCGCGGCCGCGATGGCCGAACTGCCGGCGGTCTTCGTGCTCGAGCAGGTACATGATGCGTTCAGCGACGGCGAGCTCGTTGCCGATCGGCACGATGAAGCCGCTCTCCCCCTCGAGGATGGCGTCGTGTGCGCCGGCGAAGTCGGTGGCCACAACGGGCCGGCCTGCCGCCGCCGCCTCGACGAGCGCCATGCACGTCCCCTCGTACAGCGAGGTGATTGCGAACACGTCGCAGGCGCCGTAGTACGCGGCGAGCTCGTCGTGATCCACTCGGCCGACGAACTCGATGTGCCGCGCGATGCCGAGGGTGGCTGCGAGGCGCTCGAGCCTGGGATGCTCGGTCCCGTCGCCCACGACGAGGAGCAGGACCTGCGGGATGCGCTCAGTGACGATGGCAATCGCCTTGAACAGCGTGGGCAGGTCCTTCTGGCGCTCGAGTCGGCCGACAAACAGCACGATGGGGCGGCGCGTACCTGCCGAGTACCGGCGCCGGACCATCCGGCCGTCGGCCTCGAGCAAGGGCCGTGTCTCGACGAGGAACGGCACGTGGCAGATCTGCTCCGGGACCACGCCGAGCCGGACGGCTATGCGGTCAAGGTTCTTCTTTTCGCGCGTGGTCGAGACGCGCACCGTGTCGGCCCGAGCCACGACGCGCCGGGCGAGTACGTCGAACAGGCGGTTGCGCAGCCGCTCGCGGACGAAGTACGGGTTGCCGATCATGTCGGCCATAACGTGCACGACGAGGGCGACGTTGTGCGCGCGCTTGAGCCGCACGCCGAGCAGACCGATCGAGAACGGGTCACGGACCGAGAGCACGTTGATGCGGTGTTGCCTGATGAGGCGCGAAGCGATCTCGAACCCGTCGCGCAGGAAGCGGCGGCGCGATGCCGAGTGCGACGGATAGACCGTGCAGTTGGGCCAGAGCTTGCGGTCGCGATACCGCATCGGGCCGAGCGTGCGCGTGAGGATGAGATACTCGTCAACGAGTTCGGCCATCGCCGCCTGGCGGCGCTGCTCGCAGTTGAGCATGCCGGCCTCGCGCTCTTCGAAGAGCGCCTCGCCCGTCGGGATGGACAGCACGTGCAGTCGGCTCACGGTCGGTGCCTCACCAGGGTCTCGAGGAGCGCCTCGGTCCGGTCAAGCGTTGCGCACCATGGGTGGTGACGCGCGGTCGCCGTGCCGCCCTCGACGAGGCGCTTCCTGGCAGATTCGTCGTCGAGGATCCGCCGGAGCGCCTCGATGAGCTGCGGCGTGTTGTCCTTCTGGAATAGGAGCCCATTCTCGCCGTCGCGCACGAGTTCGGGCGTGCCGCATTCGGCCGCCGCAGCGACCGGCGTACCGACGGCCATCGCCTCGAGTACCACGTGCGGGTGGCCTTCGTAGCCGGAGTTCAAGACGAGGCACGAGGCAAGGCGCAGCAGGCCCGCCATGCTCGCGCGGTCCGCCGGCGGCAAGAACCGCACACGCTCGTCGAGGCGGAGGCGCCTGGCGATTGCGCCAAGCGCGTCGCGCTCGGGCCCATCGCCGACGATGGCCAGCCCGATATCCTCCGGCAGTTTCGGCAGCATGCGAATCAGTGTGTCACATCCCTTCCAGTTTGTCAGGCGTCCGGCGTACAGGAGAAACCGCTGCGGCAGGCCGTGCGCGACGCGCAGTGCGTCGAGGTCGGCTGCATCGGCGGCGCGCACGAAGTCGGCCGCGACGCCGTTGGGGATCACGTGGATCGGCCGGCCGACGTTCCAATCCTCGACGACGGTGCGGAGGAATTCGCTCGGGACAATGAGCACAGTAGCGCGGCGCAGGCTGCGGTTGCGCCGGCGCTGCCATCGCGCGATCAGGCCCGTGTGCTCGCCGTGTTGAAACGCGACGAACTCCTGGCTTGTCAGGCCGCCGTTGCGCGCGCGCTCCCACGCGAGGTCGCCGACGACTTTCATGGCGCATGGGCGGCGGGCGACGCGGTTGGCGATCGTCGCGGCCTCGAGGAGCCCGTTGACGAGGAGGACGTCTGCGCGCAGGGCCGTGCGCGCGATCGCGGCAACGGCGTGGGCGCGTCGCGTTCGCGAGCCGCGACGGATGCGCCTGACGCGGAACGGCCGCTCATCACGTGATCGAGGCGCGTCGGCGTAGGTGACGACCTCGACGGTGTGGCCGCGTTCGGCAAGGCCTGTGCCAAGCGCGGAGATGAAGGTCGCGGGACCGCCGATGTCCGGCGGGAAGATGCCTGTGACAAGACCGACGCGCATAGCCGACTCCCCCGGCTCAACCGCCTGTGGCGCGCGCGAGCGCGGCGCATTCGGCGTCGGCCTCGATGTAGTCGTCGAGCGCCTCCTGCCAGGTACGGACGCTGGCGCCCGTCAGGCGGCGGTACTTGTCCTTCGAGATGTCGAGCCTCGCGGGACGCGGCGCGACCCACGGGAGCTCTTTGGACGCGATGGCGCGGACGCGATCGGCGCCGAGGCCGAGGCGCTCGAACGCGTGGCGCGTCATGTCGAAGCGCGTGCATAGTCCCTCGTTAGTGAAGTGGACAACGCCGGAGGCGCCGGCGTCGAGGAGGTGGAAGATCGCGTCGGCGATGTCGAAGGAATAGGTCGGGCTGCCGAGCTGGTCGCCGATTACGCCGATGGTCGGCACGCGCCCCGCGCGCCTGAGCACGGTGCGGACGAAGCTCCTGTCGCTGAAGCCGAATATCCATGCCACGCGCACGACGAGGTTCTTTGGAGAGACCTCGAGCACGGCGCGCTCGCCGGCGACCTTGCTCTCGCTGTACACGGAGAGCGGCCGCACCTCGTCCTCCTCGACGTACGACCCGGGCTTCGTCCCGTCGAAGACGTAGTCGGTGCCGATCTGCACGAGTTGTGCGCCGGCGGCGGCACACGCCTCGGCCAGATGCCGCGGCCCCTCGGCGTTGACGCGCATCGCCTCGTCGCGGTGGGTCTCGCAGAAGTCGAGCGAGGCGCGGGCGGCGCAGTTGACGATGATGGCCGGCCGGTGCGCCTGGAGGGCGCGCCGGCAGGCGCCGGCATCGGCGATGTCGAGCTCGGCGTGGCGAAGGGCCACGACGGGCCGTTTGCGCCAGGCGCGCACGAGGTCGCCGCCGAGCATCCCGCCGGCGCCGGTAATAAGGATCGTGTTGCTGGATGTTTGATCTGGCATGTGAGGTCCGTGTTCGCGCGCGTTCAAGACGGCGCTTGCTGTCGGGCCTGCTCGCGCTCGGCGACGATTTGAGAGGTGCTGAGCAACGCGTCGCACGATTCGCCGGCGTCGGCCCACCAGCCGTCGAGGAAGTCGAACGTCATCTCGCCGCGCTCGATGTAGGCGTTGTTCACGTCGGTGATCTCGAGTTCGCCGCGGGCCGAGGGCTCGAGGTGCTTGACGATGTCGAAGACGCGCGCGTCGTACATGTAGATGCCGATGACGGCGTAGTTTGTTTTCGGGCGCGCCGGCTTTTCCTCGATGCGGACGACGCGGCCCGACCTTTGGTCGGCGTTGCCCTCGACCTCGGCGACGCCGAACTCCTCGGGGTTCTCGACCTCCTTGAGGAGGATCTTTGCGCCGCTCGGCTGGCGGCCGAACGCTTCGACGTGCGGGCGGATCGTCTTTTCAACAATGTTGT
>CBDUSE010000119.1:0-10075 GCA_965369835.1 uncultured bacterium | reverse complement strand
AGCCATCATATTATATAAGAGGAAACGGGCGAGTTTTTCAGCAGCCTGCTAGAGCAGCGAGGCGAAAATCCGGTGATTTTCCCAGAAAAGCCCTTGACGCTTCGAGGAATCGGGAATATATAGTTTAGTTGAGGTTGCGTGGAATAGGGCGGTTGCCAGCTCCCAGCGCTATTCCTTAGTCGGTCGCGTGCATAGGGCTACACATGGTCGGGGTCAGCGACGCCATCTTTGGCGTTACGATTCTACTGCTCCTGGTCTTCGGATCCGGGACGGGTATTTCCCTCGGCCTCTTCTCCGCAGCAGGCGTCGTTGCGATTATCGTTGTCGCTGCGTCGCTTGCCGGCCCTCTCGGCCGCGCCCTGGGGCTCTGTCTGGACTGGGAGGGACCCGCCGCACACGCCGTCGGCTCCGTGATCCTGTTCGGGGCTGGGCCGGCTCTGTTCTTGTGCCTCAGGGGCCTGTTGAAGCGGTCGCTCCTTCGGCAGCCGCGCGGTTCGTTGACAGCATCGTCAGCGCTCTGATTTAGGTGCGCTGGGACTTGTCTTCATCGTTCCATGCCTTTCGATGCTGTCGGTGAGCCGCGACATCTTTTGCGGCGACGCTTGCGGTCGCTCAGCAGCCTGTCGGTTCATTTTCGACGGGGCCCCCTGTGGTGCGAAACCTAAAGGCCCGGATCAAACAGCCCCGCAGGACGAAGCCGAGAACGGCAACCGACCTCGAGGAGCTGGAAAAGGGATTCCAGCACGAAACGGAGGACGATGACGAGTCCGAGGCGGACCGCTGGCGCACGGGGCTACAAGATCCTGGAGCCGGATTTTTACCTTGATCGGACCGACCGTGTCGCCCGGCGGCTCCTGGGATGCGTGGTCGTGCGCGTGCTCGACGGGATCGTGCTGGCCGGCAGGATCGTCGAGACCGAGGCGTATTTCCCGACCGACGACCCGGCATGCCACGCGCATCGGGGCAAAACCGAGCGCAACTGCATGATATTTGAACAAGGCGGCGTCGCGTACGTATATTTCACGTACGGCAACCACTACCTGCTCAACGTGGTGACCGGGCGCGAAGGCCGCCCGGCGGCGGCGCTGATCCGGGCGCTCGAGCCGCTCGAAGGGATCGAGCAGATGCGCGCGCATCGGCCCGGTAGGAGCGACACGGAGCTGGCGAGCGGGCCCGGCAAGCTAACGCAGGCGCTTGCCGTCACAAGGGAGCTGAACGGTGCGGACCTGAGCGATTCGCCGCTCATGATCGCGGCCGCTACCAGCGCCAGCGGCAACGGCGAGCGGTTCCGCATCGGCCGAAGCGGCCGGATCGGCATCCGCGAGGCACAGCACAAGCCGGCGCGGTACTACATCGCGGGCAACCCGCACGTATCGGTGAGGCCGCGCGACTGAACAAGCAGGGGAGCCGCAATGGGCGGGCTCATTCCCAACGAGATCATTGACAGGCTACTCGGGCAGGCGGACATCGTCGAGGTCGTCTCCTCGTACATGCCGCTGAAGCGTTCCGGGCGGAACTTCAAGGCGCTCTGCCCGTTCCACGAGGAGAAGACGCCCTCGTTCATGGTGCACCCGGAGAAGCAGATCTATAAATGCTTCGGGTGCGGCAAGGGCGGCAACGCGATCCACTTCGTCATGGAGAAGGAGCACCTGAGCTTCCCCGAGGCGGTCAGGGCCCTGGCCGAGCGCTACGGCATCGCAGTGCCGGAAGCGCGGGGCGAGCAGCGTGAGGCGGGATTCAAGAAGGACGCGCTGAGCCAGGCGGTCGCCATGGCCGCCAGCTTCTATCACCGCTGCCTCCTCGACGGCCTTCGCGGCGGCAAGCAGGCGATGGAGTACCTCACCGGCCGCGGTATCAGCCGGGCGACGATCGAACGGTTCGGCATCGGCTGGGCACCCGGCGGCTGGGACGCGCTGCTCAATGAAGCCCGGAGGAAGGGTTTTCCCGAACAGATCCTCGCGGCAGCGGGGCTCGTGGCCCGAAGTGAGAAAACAGGCAAGTTCTTTGACATGCTACGCGAACGCGTGATCCTGCCGATCCGCGACGTGCGCGGCAAGGTGGTCGCCTTCAGCGGCCGGGTGCTCGACGCCTCCGAGCCGAAGTACCTCAACTCGCCCGAATCAGCGCTCTTCAACAAGCGAAACGTGCTCTTCGGCCTGCACGAAGCGCGCGAGGCGGTCCTTAAGGAAAAGCGCATCGTCGTCGTCGAGGGACAGCTCGACTTCATCACGCTGTTCCAGGCGGGCTTCGAGGAGGCCGTCGCCTCGCAGGGCACGGCGTTCACGCCCGAGCAGGCACGGCTGCTCAAGCGGTACGCGGAAACCGTCGTCTTTGCCTACGACTCGGACGCCGCCGGCCGGAAGGCGACAGTCCGCAGCTTCGAGGCGCTCCTCCAAATGGAGCTTGACGTGAAGGTCGCTCCAATGCCGCCGGGCCTCGACCCCGACAAGCTCGTGCGCGACCACGGCGTCGAGGCGTTCCGCGAGCAGGTCGAGTCGGCGGTGGACCTGGTGGCGTTTCAGTACGAGGTGCTCAAGACCGAGCACGATGCCACCGCCGGCGCAGGCCGTGCTGCAATCGCCGCCGCGCTGATGGAGACGGTCCGCGCGGCCGTCAACCCCGTGCTCCGGCACGAATACGTCCAGCGCGCGGCCGAGCTGACCGGCATCCCGGAGGAGACGCTGCGGATCGAGCTCCGCAGAAGCGGCAAGGGCCGCTCGATCCTCGGCGCACAGGCGGCCGCGCCCGAGCAAGCGCGCAATCGGGCCGAGCGCGAGCTTGTCGCTTTCGCGATCAATGCGGGGTCGGTCGGCCAGGCCCTTCGTGAGCGGATCGCTCCGGCCGACCTTACGGACCCGGATTGTCGCGAGCTGCTCGAGACGGTGTTCAACGTGCTCGAAGAGAGCGAGGCCGCGACCACCGACGCGCTCATGCGGCGCGTCGAGCGGCCGGAACTCGGCCGCCTCGTCTCTGAGATCGCGCTCGAGGGCCCGCACACCGAGCCGAGCGACGAGATCATCGAGCAACTGGTTAGCAAGGTGCTCGAGCCACGGCGCAAGGCGAGGCTGAAGGAGCTCAAGACACGAATTGACAAAGAGTCGCGCACCGGGACGATCAGCTCCGAGCTGATCGCCGAATACCAGAAGCTGCGCGCCAGCGTCCGCCACTGGCGCTAGCGAAAGGACCAATGAGCAGACTGCGCGTCGGCATCATTGGCTGCGGCGGCATTGCTAATTGCCATGCGAAGGCCTACGCCGAGCTCGACGGCGTCGAGCTCGTGGCCTTCTGCGACATCGTCGAGCCGAAGGCCGCCCGGTTCACCGAGGTGTACGGCGGCAAAGCCTTCGGCAGCGCGGACACGATGCTCGATGCGGACCGGCTCGACGCCGTGAGCGTCGCCACTACGCCGCTGGCGCACCGCGGGCCGGCCGTCGCGGCGCTGAGGCGGGGCGTGCACGTGCTGTGCGAGAAGCCGCTTGCGGCGAGCGTCGAGGACGCGGCCGAAATGGTCCGGACCGCAGACGAAGCGAACGCAACGTTAATGACCGGTTACTCGTACCGGTTTCGACAGGAAATCGTTACAACCAAGGAACTCTTGAAGGGAGGTGCGATAGGAAAGCCGCTGTTTGCGCACAACGTGTTCTCGTGCCGAATGGACGGAGTGGCCGACTCCTGGCTCGTTGACCAGGCGGTCTCCGGCGGCGGCATCGTGCTCGACAACGGCAGCCACTCCATTGACCTGTTCCATCACCTGTTTGGTGACATGCGCCGGGTGTGTGCCTCACTCGATCGCCTCAACGAGGCGATTGCCGTCGAGGACACGGCGCTGATCTTGACGGAACACGAGTCGGGAGTGAGCGGCACGATCGAGCTGAGCTGGTCGGTGCCGAGGCCGCGCGAGTGGTATCTGGAAATCTACGGCACGGAGGGGACAATCCAGGTGAAGTTCGGCCAGGTGCGGTACGGCGGTACCGCGCCGGCCGAGTGGAGCACACGCCCTGGGTGCCCCGATTTCCAGGACGGCTTCGACAGGATGATCGCCCACTTCGTCGAAAGCGTCAGCACGGGAACGCCCCCGTCGGTGAACGGGCGCGACGGCCTGCGGGCCATCGAGGTGATCGAACAGATCTACCGCGAAGCGCCGGCCGATCTCACCGGCAGGGCATAGGGAAGCGCGCGGCAGCCCTGAACGAGCAACTCTGACAGGGAACCTGAATGCACAATCGATTCGACAACTGCTGTTCCCATGACAATGGGGGTTAATACCGGAAAATGAGCAAAGAGGATCGGAACAAACGTATCCGAGAGCTGATTCAGCTCAGCAGCGACAAGGGCTACATCACCTACGACGATATCCACGAGCTGTTGCCCGAAGACGTGGTCTCGGCCGAGGAGATTGACTCGATCATGATCCTGCTGCGAGGCATGGATATCGAAATCCTCGACTCGGCCGAAGTCGAGAAAAAGGGGACCGAGTGGCTTGCCAAGGTCAAACGCCGCAACAAGGCCACCGAGCAGGAGAAGCTCGATGTCCTCGACGACCCCGTCCGCATGTACCTCAAGCAGATGGGGCAGGTGCCGCTGCTGACGCGCGAGGAGGAGGTCGAGATCTCCCAGCGAATCGAAAAGGCCGAACTGAAGATCAAGGAATATGTCGGCAAGTTCCGCCTCACGCCCTCGCTGGCGGTGCGGCTGGCCAATAAGCTGCTCGGCGGCAAGGAACGATTCGACCGCCTCGTCAACGAAAAAGAGGTCAAAGACCGCGAACGCTACATGAAGGCCCTGCTCCGCGTACGCGACAGGCTCCAGCAGGCCGATGAGACGGCGCACCAAACCGAGGCCGAGCTGCGCCAGCGCAACCTCTCGACCTACAAGAAGCGCAAGCTCCCGAAGGACCTCGCCGCAGCCGAGGCGGCCATCCAGCGCGCACTGCGCAGCCTCCACTTCAAGCAGAAAGCGTACGAGCAGTTCTCGGACCGCGCCCTCGACCGGTACCAGCGGATGCGCGGGCTGAAGAAGAGAATCACCCACCTCAACGCCGGTCGCTCGCGCAGCAAGGCGAAGACCGAAGCGCTGCGCGAGGCGCGGCGCGAGCTGCGGTGCGTCGAGGAAGAGGTCGGCACCAAGACCGACCCCTTCATGACGCAGGCCAAAGAACTGAACCATTGGGCCAGGGAGGCCCATAAGGCCAAGACGGAGATGGTCGAGGCGAACCTGCGCCTCGTGATCAGCATCGCTAAGAAGTACACCAACCGCGGCCTGTCGTTCCTCGACCTGATCCAGGAAGGGAACATGGGCCTGATGAAGGCGGTCGAGAAATTCGAGTGGCGGCGCGGCTACAAGTTCAGCACCTACGCCACCTGGTGGATCCGCCAGGCAATCACCCGCTCCATCGCCGACCAGGCGCGCACCATCCGCATCCCGGTCCACATGATCGAGACGATCAACAAGCTCGTCCGCGCCAGCAAGAAGCTCGTGCAGGAACGCGGCCGCGAGCCGACCGCCGAGGACCTGGCCGAAGAGATGGAGATGCCGCCCGAGAAGGTGCGCGGCATCCTCAAGATCGCCCAACACCCGATCTCGCTCCAAACACCGATCGGCGACGGCGACGATAGCCACTTCGGCGACTTCATCGAGGACAAAGACGCCGAATCGCCCGCCGACGCCACGAGCTACACACGGCTCAAGGAAAAGGTCGGCGACGTGCTCGAGACGCTGACCGATCGCGAACGCCGCGTCCTCTCGCTGCGCTTCGGCCTGCACGACGGCTCCCAGCGCACACTCGAGCAGGTCGGCAACGAGTTCCACGTCACCCGCGAGCGCGTCCGCCAGATCGAGGCCAAAGCACTCCGCAAAATGCGTCACCCGACGCGCAGCAACAAGCTCAAGGGCTTCCTCGAAGCGCTCGACGCCCGAGGCGAGTAAGCCCCACGCACACGCAACCTCAAGCGCCGCGACCGGCACGACATGCCGGCCGCGGCGTGCGTGTCTTCGCGCCCAGGCGCAGGCAACGTGCTCCCCGGCCCTTGCACTGCCACGCGCCAACCGCTACTATGGCCACATAGACCGCCTCAGGGCCAGTAGCTCAGTGGTTAGAGCCGCGGACTCATAATCCGTTGGTCGTAGGTTCGAATCCTACCTGGCCCACCACTCGCGCAGGCACTTACAGGTGGGCTCCATCGTCGCATCTCGTAACCGATGTCGCAGCCGTTTCTTCCGCTTCGATGCGGAAGCACATGGCGGCCCGCCGAAAGACTCGAGCGTTGCCCCGGCCGGGTGACCCCGCTGAGCAGAAACGGGAATGAGGCGATGACGCGGCAGATCTCGTTGTCGAGGATATTGGGCCCGGGCGGGGAAGGCATCGCCACCGTCACGTGCGTGGCGATGGGCTACCCGGACCTCGACTACGACATCAAGACAAGCAACGAGTACGTCCGGACCGAGTGCCTCAAACGAAACTGGTACGGCCTCGCAATGGTCCGCCCGCAGTGGTCGGCCGAGCGGCTGGGCCACGCGGGCAACATTCGCGAGATCAAGGAAATCCGCCGGCGCTACCCCCGCGTCGTGCTGGTGATCGCCCACCTGGGCCGGTGCTACGCGGAACCGCACGCGCGCGAGGCGCTCCCCGCGCTGGCCGACGCCAGTGGCACGGGCGCGCGTACATCAACCGCACCAGCCACGATTTTTGCTTCAATAAAGACCGCGAACCGCCCGAGGTCAAGGCGACTTACACGCTGATGATGTACGAAGCCCTGCGCGCAATCAAAAACGCTTGTGAAGAACTAGGCTTGAGCCGGAACGATGTCGAGGCCATTTTCTGCGGCAATGCTGACCGGCTGATCGCCTCCGTCCTCGAAGCCAAGGCAAGTTGGGAGTGACACGATGGGTATTATCGAAAAGCTGAACGTCGGCCTCGTCGGGTCCGTGGGACGCGGCGGGTCGTTTCGGGCGGCCTTCGAGGCCAACGGCGCGCGCATCCACGCCGTCTGCGACATCAAGGAAGAGCTTCTGGGGGAATGCATACAGCGCTTCGGCGCGAGCGAGGCGTACGCCGACTACGCCGAAATGCTTGACAAATCCGACCTGGACGCCGTGGTGATCGCCACGCCGATGCAGTTCCACGTGCCGCAATCGGTCCTCGCGTTAGAGCGCAAGCTGCACGTGCTCTCGGAGGTCCCTGCCGGCGTCTCGATCGAGGAGTGCCGGGCGCTCGTCGAGGCGTGCGCGAAGTCCGAGGCCGTGTACATGATGGCCGAGAACTACACGTACATGAAGCCGAACGTGGCGGTCAGGGCGCTCGCGCGCCAGGGGCTGTTCGGCGAATTGTACTATGCCGAGGGCGAATACCTGCACGAGCTCAAGCAGCTCAACGAGGAGACGCCGTGGCGCCGCACCTGGCAGACGGGCATTGACGGGGTGACCTACGGCACGCACAGCCTTGGGCCCATCCTCCAGTGGATGGATGGCGACCGCGTGGTCCGCGTCTGCTGCGAAGCCGCGGGCCATCACTACACCGACCCCCGAGGCAAAGCCTATAACCAGGAAAGCCCCGTGATGCTCTGCAAGACTCGGAACGGCGCGCTCATCAAGATCCGCGTAGATATGCTCTCCGACCGCCCGCACGCCATGACGAACTACCAGTTGCAGGGCACCGACGGCGTGTACGAATCGAGCCGTGGCGGGCCGGGCGAGCGGCCCAAGATCTGGCTGCGGTCC
Organism: uncultured bacterium; assembly: GCA_965369835.1. Taxonomy (GTDB): domain Bacteria; phylum Auribacterota; class JABMQX01; order JAFGEW01; family JAFGEW01; genus CBDUSE01. The sequence continues at coordinate 2,359 of CBDUSE010000119.1, read as the reverse complement.
CTGAGCGAGGAGCCGCGCTGGCTCGACCTCGAGTCGCTGTGGGGCATGGACCGGTTCGCACATGACCACCTGCCGGAGAGCTGGCTCAACCCGCCGGAGGCGGCCCTCCGCGCCGGGCACGGCGGCGGCGACTATTTCGAGGTGCTCGACTTCGTCAACGCCATCCGGGGCGAGGCGCCCTGCCCCATCGGCATCCACGAGGCGATGGAGATTACGCTGCCGGGCCTGGTGTCGCAGCAATCCATCGCCGAGGGTGGCCGCTGGCTCGACGTGCCCGACTCCCGCCAGTGGGTCAAGAAATGAGCGCAAGCATAACGCACGGCAATAGAGAATAAGCACACGCGCGTTTTCTACCGCCGCATTTCTCCGACCGCAATCCAATCCAGGAAAGTATATGGCAGAAACCCCGAAAGTCTTCCCTAGTCGAAAATGCCTGGAAACCGCGCGAACGACACAAAGAACGAAAAAACGATAATAATGAGACCGAGGCCGTGAAGGTCAACCGAAGGACGACGGGACGCTATCAGTCAATGAGCGCCATCAGGCGCGCCGGGTCGAGTTCTCCCAGGCTCTCGACGACGAGGTCGGCGTGCGGGAACGACTCGCGCGGGTGGCTCGAGGTGAGCGCGACGGCCGCCATGCTGGCGCGTTTGGCCGCCTCGACGCCCGCTACCGCGTCCTCGACGACAACGCAGCGCTCCGGCGCGATATCAAGCCCTTGAGCGGCCAGCAGGAAAACCTGTGGGTCGGGCTTGCCGCACGTGACATCGTTGCCGGTGATAACGATGTCGAAATGGCGCCGGATGCCCATCTTCGCGAGACAGAGCTCGATATTCTCGATCGGACCGGAGCTGCCGACAGCGAGACGCGCGCCGTCCGCGTGTAGCGCCTCGACGAGCCCAGCCGCACCGGGCATCGCGGGAACATTGCCCCGGACGATTTCGCGGTACAGCTCCTCCTTGCGGTCACCGAGCCGCCGCCATTTCACCTCGCGCAGCTCGCGGCCAAAGAGCGCCGCGAGCATGTCCTTGTTCGTCCGGCCGAAAGTCTCCTTGAAAAACTCGTCTGACATCGGCAGGTGCACTTCGCGCGCAAGCTGCTGCCACGACTCGCGGTGCGGCGGGCCGCTGTCCACGATCACACCGTCGAGGTCGAAGATCACACCGTACTCCTTCACCGCACCTCCTGAATTACGTCCGCAAGGCGCGGCATCGTAGCAAGCCCCTCTCCCACAAAGAAGCTCTTACGCACCGGCACCGATACTGACGACGGTTGGTCGTCGAGTCGTTGGTTCCATGCAAGTGCAGCAATTCACTATAATAACATCTCTTTTGTCCTAGCAACTCTGGGTCGAAGCAAAACTTCACGAGGTGAGTCAATGCGCAAGAAGAAACCTGACCGGCTCGTCACCATCGCCAGGTTCGCCAGTGTGGCCGATGCTGATCTCGCCAAGACCATTCTTGCAACGAGCGGGATCGAGGCCGCGCTTGCCGACCTGCATTCCCGCTTGCTGGCCCCGCACGCGGTGCGGTACGTGAGGCTCCAAGTGATGGAACCGGACGCCAAACGGGCAATCAAGATACTCCAGCAAAGCTCCGATCGCCATCCATTGCTCAAGGACAATATCGCCCGCCTGCCCCAATGCCCGAACTGCGGCTTATACGACGTATCCTACGGGCCGCTCTCGCGCAGTACGGCAATCGTCTCGTGGCTGCTTCTCGGTTTCCCCTTGCTGTTCGTGAAGAAGCGCTGGCGATGCAGCGCGTGCGGGCACCAGTGGAGAGCATAGCCAAGCGGCGTTCGTAACGGCAGCATCGGCTCCAGCGAACAGCCAGCATGAATCGAATTTGGGCTTCTCGCCGTCGTGACCTGAGGCGCGCCGCGGCAAACAGAGGCGGAGCAACAACGGGCTTTTTCAGCAGCCTGCTAAGGGGGGGCTGTGCCGGCAATGCCGCCGCTCCGGACGACCAGACCGTCCATGAGCCAAATGGCGACGTCCCCCGTCGTGATTTCTCGCCAGAGGATATCAGCCTTGCTGTCGCCGTCGAAGTCGCCGGCGCCCTTGATCGCCCAGCCCGACGCCGGGTCAACCGTGGCGGAGATGCCGCTCGCCGCGACGCTCACGCCGTTCATGAGCCAAACGGCAACCTTCCCCGTCGCGGTGTCGCGCCAGAGGATATCGGCCTTGCCGTTACCGTTGAAGTCACCCGTGCCCTTGATCGTCCAGCCCGAAGCCGGATCAACCGTGGCGGAGATGCCGCTCGCCGCGACGCTCACGCCGTTCATGAGCCAGACGGCAACACCCCCCGTCGCGGTGTCGCGCCAGAGGATATCGGCCTTGCCGTTACCGTTGAAGTCA
>CBDUSE010000118.1:0-10256 GCA_965369835.1 uncultured bacterium | reverse complement strand
AATGCGCAGTACCACGATGGCATCGGGGTCCCCGACGTCGTCGCTCATTGGTCCAACCTCTTCGGAGGCGGAGGCGGTGGAAGGTTCTCCTTTGACTTCCTCGTTCACGAAGAGGGCGAGGACGACATGGACGACTACGTGTTCGTGGGCTCCGGCAATCCGGCGCTCATGGACATCGACTACGGCAGCTCGATCGGGGTCTTCATAGTTGACTGGGGCGGCAGTTTGGGTTCCACGTCCCTCGACATCTGGGACGTAGCCGGGGCCGGTGGTGGTGGCGACTATGGCATCATCAATCTTGGATCCGGCTTGGCCCTGGACGTGTGGCACCACGTTGACCTGATCGGCTGGCTGACCGTGGCTGATCCGACGTCCAACGACCCGCTGGCCGAAGACGGGAAGTTCGAGGTATGGCTGAACGGCAGTCCGGTCCTGGGCCCGACCAGCTTTGGCCTGGACAACGCATTCGGCTGGAACGCCACCGAGATCTATTCCTTCGATGCGGGCGGCGACTTCCCCGAGCAGGACGACTACACGCTGTTCGACAACGTCGAGGCGGTTCCTGAGCCGAGCATCTTCCTGCTGGCCGGTCTCGGCCTCCTGGCCCTGATCCGCCGGAAGAAGTAAGCCGGCACCAGACAGTCAAATCAACAGATTGGGGCGAGCCCCCTGAAGCGTCAAGGGGCCCGTCTCTATCTTTGTATCCGAATGAAACTTCACGGGAAGATGCCGGCGCGGCCCCGCGCTAACGGCCGCCGGTGAGCTCGTTTTTCAGGTAGTTGAACGCCTCCTCGGGATCGTCCGAGCGGTGGAAGAGCCTGAGGTCCTCCGGGTCAATCGTGTTCCAGCGCACGAGCGCATCGAAGTCGAGCACCTCGTCCCAGTACTCGGTGCCGTAGAGCATGATCGCACAGATCCGGTCCCCCCTGAGCGAGAGCCCGCGACGCAGGTCTGTTTTATCGCCACGACAAGAAAAGCAGACTTCCAGCGACGCGCTCCAAGGCGCGGTAACCGGCGATTCATCATAGCCCCGTCCGCCCAAATGCTTCGCCTTCTCTGGAATCCAAGCATGACTATGACAAGGCGTCTCTCGCATTACATATGCGTCTCCATAAACGTTTTGTCGTTTTCGTCGAGGAACAAACCTCTTTTTTGACAATACGTCTCTAATATTATGGATACATCCGCACAAAAAGACGCCGCTACTCAGATATACAAAATATAGGTTGACAATGTGTCCTACATCTGATATAAGAAAGCTGCAAAGCAGGGGGGGATTCTATCCTTTTCCTCGAATCGAGGCTGGATTCCCGTATCGGTCAACACAGGTAGTAAGGAGGTAAGGGTCTGTCAAAAAACTGCTCATCGTCTCAATGGTGCTGCTCTGAGGCTCTGCGTTCGCAGCCCAGGTCCACGAGAACGACTTCGACAGCGAAACGCTCAGGTCGCTGCCGGACGGCTGGGCTGTTTACCCGTCGTGGGGCAACGGGACCATTACTGCCCAGGTCACGCCCTGGCGTTGCCAAGGGGAGGAGGGCGCACCAGGTTCTAACTGCAAGGTGTTCCCGGCCGCCTCGGGCGGCTTCATGAACGATAACAACGGCTTCGAGTGATTCAATCAAACAACTGGTCTCGTTGGTCGAATACAAGAGGATTTGCGAGACACAACACGAGGAGGTAAGGGAATGAAGAAACTCATCACCATCATGGGAGTCATACTGTTTGCCAGCGCGGCGAACGCTAGCAACATCGTTGACATCCCGATGGATGCGCAGATCAACATCGGGCGCAGCACGGGCCAATCGCCCAGCGGGGACGCCATCTACAACATGTTCGGCAGCTCGGACGACACGCTCGCCTTCATGTCGGACGAGGCCGAGGGCTACACCCGCCATTATCTCGACGGCGGCGGCGCCGGGAGCTGGTTCTACACCTATGTCGACTTCTACCTGACCGGTGAGACGAACGATTGGATTGACATCACCGGCGCACTCACGCTGGAGTTCGACACCCGGTACTACCAGGATCCGGACTCCAACAGCGACCCGTACCGCGACGCGCCGGTGTTCGTGCGTCTGTACACGTACGACATCGACCCCGTCACCGGCGAGTACGACACCGAGGTGGGTAAGCGCGACTTCGGGATCGTCTACGCGACCCAGCAGGGCGACCTACCGTACCCAACCTGGACGCATGTCGTGATCGACCTGACCGACCCGAATGCGTACGACGACAAAGGTACTCCCTTCGATCCGACGAAGGTGAGCCGGTTGCGCTTCTACGGCACCGACTGGGACGGCACGGGCGATGACTTCGTGGACTTCAAGAACCTGGTCATCACGCCGATTCCGGAACCGAGCATCTTCCTGCTTGGCGGGTTTGGCCTCCTGGCCTTGATTCGTCGCAAGAAGTAGCGCCGAGCACCTGACACTCGGGACGGCGGGCTCCCGTAGCCACGGGAGCCCGTCTTCTTGTTGCCTCCAAGCGCAACCGGCTTCTTCCAGACCGTTATGCGATCGCGGCCAACCGGGCAGGCCCTGACGGAGCTGGGGCCCCTCCTTTCTTGTCCGTGAGCGGGCGCCCAGAGGAAAGATGCCTGGGAGGCCCCGTTCTAAGGGCCGCCGGTGAGCTCGTTTTTCAGGTAGTTGAACGCCTCCTCGGGATCGTCCGAGCGGTGGAAGAGCTCGAGGTCCTCCGGGCCGATCGTGCCCCAGCGCACCATTGCGTCGAGATCGAGCACCTCGTCCCAGTACTCGCCGCCGTACAGCACGATGGCCATCTTCTTGGTCACCTTCTTCGTCTGGAGCAGTGTGAGCGTCTCCATCAGCTCGTCCATCGTGCCGAAGCCGCCGGGGAAAATCACCAGCGCCCGTGCCAAGAAGACGAACCACAGCTTGCGCATGAAGAAGTAGTGGAACTCGAAATTGTACCCGTCGCTGATGTACGGGTTTGGGTCCTGCTCGGTCGGGATGCTGATGTTGAGGCCGATTGACTTGCCGCCGCCGCGCGCCGCGCCAAGGTTGGCCGCCTCCATGATCCCCGGCCCGCCGCCCGAGACCACGGTGAAGCGGTTGTCCTCGCTGAGCGACCTAGCCCAGCGCGTCAGCAACTTCGCCAGCGCGGCGGCCTCCTCGTAGTAGCGCGCCAGCTTCTGGCGCATCTCGAGCCGCTCGCGCTCGGCCTTGGCCTTCTTCGAGCGACCGCGGGCCCCCTTCGTCTGCTCGTCGAACGCGCGCACCGCCGCCCGGACTGCCTTCTCGCTTTCGGCCCTCGACGAGCCGAAGAACACGATCGTGTCGCGCACCTTGAGCCGCCGGAACCGGCTGTAGGGCTCGAGGAACTCGGCCAGGATCCGCAGCGGGCGAGCATCCGGGCTCGTGAGGAAGTCAACGTTGCGATACGCTTTCACCGGTCTCTGTAGTTTCTTCGCCATGGCGCTCCAACTCAACGGGGTTGCTTGACTTGGTAAGAAAGCATTTCATACTATCATGGTACAAACTACGCACAAGGCCAAAGCCTCGGGAAGCGCCCGCTGATGACGCCTTCCGTCGTCGACAAAATCGAGATCATCCGTACCGACACGCGGCGCGGCGCGAGCGCCATCGCCCGCGAGGCGCTGCGCACGCTTCATGTGGCCGCCGCCGAGTCGCCCTTCGGCAACCGTGAGGGGCTGCTCGAGCTGGTGCGCACGATCGGCCGCACGCTCATGCGGCTGCGCCCGTCCATGACGATCCCCGTCACAAGCGGCATCCTGCGGCTCTACAAGGCGATCCTCGACGAGTGCCGCCCGGATGAGAGCGCCGAGAACCTGCTCGCGTTTATACGCGACAGCGTCGAGCTGCTCTGCGACGAGTCGCAGGCCGCCGCCAAAGCCGCCGCCAGAGCCGCCGCGGACATCGTGGGTACGGTGGACGTCGTCATGACCCACAGTATCAGCGCCACCGCGCTCGATGCCCTCAGGCAGGCGGCAAGCCGAGGCGTGAAGGTCATCGTGACCGAGTCACGCCCGCTCTGCGAGGGCAAGCGGGTCGCCTACGAGCTGGCGGCCCGGGGCGCGGAAGTTACCCTGATCACCGACGCCCAGGCCGGCCACTTCATGGGCCGGGCCGGCGTGGTACTCACCGGCGCGGACGGCGTGCTGCCCAACGGCTCGGTCATCAACAAGGCGGGTACGTACCTTCTGGCGCTCGCGGCCTCGGATCGCGATGTGCCGTTCTTCGTCGTGTGCGACTCGTGGAAGTTCGGCCTCGAGCCCGCCCTCGTTATCTATGAGGAGCGGCCCGCCTCCGAGATCGCCCCCGAGCAACCGCCGTTTAGCGTGCGCAACGTCGTCTTCGATCGCACGCCGCCGCACCTCGTTTCCGGCTACATCTGCGAGGACGGCATGCGCGACGCCGTTGCCGTCGCCGACTACATCCGCCCCTGGCAGCCGATCTACAACGCCTTCATGAAGTGAGTTTTCTCTGTGCTCTCTGTGTTCTCCGTGGTGAGATTCCTTATCGTTCTCCCATGGCGCGGCGCAGATCGGCGAGCGCGATCGCGTAGTCGTAGATCGCCATGTAGTAGGCAATTCGCGAATCGTTCAGCTCCGTCTGGTCGTCGAGCAGGTCAGTAATGAGCAGCGTCCCCGCTTCGTATTTCTCGCGACTGACGCGCACGTTCTCTACCGCATAATCCCAGACCTTCTTCGCCACCTCGATCTTGCGGGCCGCAAGTTTGACGGCGAGCCACAGCCGCTCGATCTCGAGCCCCACCTGGCTGCGCTCGTTCTCGTAGGCAAGCAGGGCTGCGCGCTTCGTCGCCTCGGCCCCACGCACCGCCGAGCGCCGCTCGCCCCAGTCCCACAGGTCCCACGACCAGCTCAGGCCGAACGTGACGCTGTCCTCGCTGTCCGAGATGTCGGTGTCCTGCCATTGGTAAGTTACCGACGCGCCGATGCTCGGCACGTACGCGCTCCGCGCAAGCGACACGCCCCGCCGCGCAGCCGCATACTGGAGTTCGCTCGCACGCAGGTCGGGCCGCTGCACGGACGCGGTTGCGACGCACTCATCGAGCGCGATGTCAAACGGCTGGATCTCCTCGGTCGGTGCCGGCGACAGCGGCGCGTCCAGCTCCAGGCCGAGCACGTCGCGCAGCGACGAGTTGGCCGAGCGGAGCGCGTTCTGCGCCCGCAGCAGCTCGAGCTTCGCCTGCTCGACGGCGATATCGGCCTTGTTCACGTCGCGCTGCAGCACGCGGCCGGCCTCCTTGAGCGAGCGTGTCAGCTTGAGCGTGGACTCGAACTCGGTGATCGTCTGCTCGACCGACTCGACGGTCTTCTCGTACGTGAGGACCATGTAGAACGCCTGGCGCGCACCAAAGGCCACAGCATCCTCGGCCGACCTTTGGTCGAGCGCGGCGATCGTCGCCTCGAGCCGCGCGATGCCCACAGCGTGGCTCAGTCCGATCTGGTCGGCGAGCGGTTCGGTGATGCTCACGCCCGCCGTCACGACCTCCTCCGGGCTGACCGCTGCGCCGAGGGCGCCCGCCGACCCGGTCGTGCCGCCCGATGAAGACAAACTGGTCCCGTCGTCATCAACGCGGCTGTAGGCGGCCGTGGTCGTCACGCGCGGCAGCCGCTGCGCCCCGGTCTCCTTCAGCCAGTGCCGCGCCGCCTCGGTCTGCTCGCGCGCAGCCCGCACCAGCCTGTTCCGATCGAGCGCGAGCCGGACACACTCGTCCGCCGTCAGCGTCCTCGGCTCCTCCTGCGCCGGCGCCTCCGTGCAGAGCGCCAGAACTGACACGACAAGACCCCAAAACAACCTCATGATCCGTCCTCCAGACTTCACTGCAAGACCATCTAACTGCAACGACCCGAGTTCGTAACCACAACCGATGACAACACCGCTTCGAGCAACATCCCTGCTCCCTCCCGCTTGTAGTCAGCAGAGGCTCCATCGGTCAAGCCGTTTCGGACACCGTCCACGGCGTTACACCGGCAGCGAGGCGATTGCAGCTCTGGAGCGCGGAGCACTTCCTTCTCTACCGTGGCTACGAAGGACAAGTTGGTGGGCCGAGGGCGCCCGGCTGTATAATTCCACGAAGCGGAGCCTCCGCGTCCTCTGTGAGCTCTGCGGTTGGTCGCCTGTGCCAGATTGACTCACGGCGCTCTTGTAGCACACGAGACCGGGCCAAAATGTCGCACACCCAGGGCCTGCCGAACGGCCTCAATGGGATCGCTCATCAAGCGTCGCTCTGCACTGATCACGTTCACCACTGGGAGGTTACGCCGATCGCAGCACACCCAGGGCCGGCCCCAAATCCCGCTGGCATACCTCCTGCTCAACTAGGCGGTGGAATCGAGAAGGAAACATCAGACAGAGTTGTCGCGAATAACTAACCCGCATTTCTCACACTGCGTGTGCGAAATGCGCCCTCCGGGCTTCGACTCCAGCGACTTGGGTCGCTGTCGCTCAGGGTTAGCCCTGAGCAAGGTGCTGCTGCGCCGCGTCGAAGCCACCGCCGCAACGTCTTGCGGCGGTGGCGGATTTCGAACAAGCCGCGCTGGACTTGTGAGAAATCCGGGCTAAGGAGGGCGGAACAATGACGCTCATCAGGTGGAAACCAAGGCGTGAGTGGGACCCGTTCTCGGTGTTGGAGCACCTGCAGAACCAGATCAACCGGGCGTTCAACAGCTCGCTGGTCGAATGGCCGGCTGCGCCCGGCTGGGGGACCTCGTTCCCGTCGGTGGACGTGTACCAGGACAAGGACAACGTGATCGTCACCGCCGAGGTGCCGGGCCTGGCTGAGAAGGACGTTGATCTGACGATCACGGGCAACACGATCACCCTCAAGGGTGAGAAGGCCTCGCCAGTCGGCGAGGGGCACGAGAGCGAGGTCAAGGAGCAAGACTACCAGCGGGTCGAGCGCAGCTACGGCTCGTTCCAGCGCGTCATCGAGCTGCCGGTCGAGGTGAACGCCGAGAAGGCGAAAGCCAAGCTCACCAACGGCGTGCTCACGGTGACACTGCCCAAGAGCGAAGCGGTCAAGCCGAAGCAAATCAGCATTGACGTGAAGTGACCGGATAGCGCCCACGGCGCTCAGAGGGCCGCTTGAACATAGATCGGCCGGGCCGGACAGTGCTGGACACTATCCGGCCCGGCCAGAACCTTCCACAGGGGAGGAGACGGAACCATGCCGAACAACGAGCGGACATCAAACGAGACACGGCGCCTCACACCCGCGACGAACTTCGTCGAGCACGAGCACGACTACGGGCTCGAGATCGAGATGCCGGGCGTTGACCGAGCCAATATCGAGATCAACGTGCAAGGCCGCGAGCTCGAGGTCGTCGGCGAGAAGACGCTCGTGCCGAACGAGTGGCGGCCGCTGAGCCGCGAGACGTGCCACTGCCTCTACCGGAGCACGTTCACACTCGGCGATGAGATTGACCGCGACGCGATCAAGGCCCGCTGCGAGCACGGCGTGCTGCACCTGACGCTGCCGAAGTCGAGCGCCGTCCTGCCCAAGAAGATCGAGATCAGCTGAGGAGCCCGTTTCAACGGGCTTCTTCGATCTTCTTCAGGCCAGTCCTTTAGGGCTGGTGCCAGAGGAGCATTTGTTCAACACTCAACGGAGCCCGTTTCAACGGGCTTCATAGGTGTGGCTTAAGCCAATCGAGAAGCACGTTGAAACGCGCTCGTGCAGCACGTAGGGGCGGGCCACACCGGCACTGAAGCACCGGCCTGGAAAGGAAGAAGCGCGTTGAAACGCGCTAGACGATGAGCATTGCATGTCGGAGCAGCAAAGCGAAAGCGCTGGGCTCGTCGAGGCGGCGCGGGTCCCTGTGCTGTCCGTGGTCATCCCAGTGCACTCCAGCCGCCCTGCAAGCCCGAAGCCGCTTGCAGGGCACTCCCTTGGCACATGCCGAACGGCGGCAGCTAATGCTTGCGGCGCGGGCGCCGTGCGGTTACAAACTTGCTCGCCGGAAACAAGCGGTCGCCGGCAAAGATCCCAACAGCCCAAGAGCAGTGCGAATGATAGCCCAATAACGGAATTGCGGAGGAGCCTTACACATGGCAACGAAAAAGAAAGCATCAAGAAAGAAGATGGGCAAGACGCCAAAGGTCCGAAAGGCCGCCAAGGCCAAGGCGCTGAAGGCGGCGAAAGCGGCGAAAGCGCCGAAGAAGCCAAAGGCACCGAAAGCCAAGGCGAAGGCGCTAAAAGCGCCCAAGGTGCCCATGCGCCCGCTCGGCGACCGCATCCTGGTCAAGCGGCTCGAGCCGGCAGACATCGTCAAGGGCGGCATCATCATCCCCGACAGCGCCAAGGAAAAGCCGCAGGAAGGCATCGTCGTCGCGCTCGGCGAGGGCCGCAAGACCAAGAACGGCAAGGTGCTCCCGTTCGACGTGAAGGTCGGCGACCGGGTGATGATCGAGAAGTACACCGGCTCCGACATCATGCTCGACGACGAGGAGTACACCATCATCAAAGAGGACGGCGTGCTCGCCATCCTCGACTGACCCTACAGCGACGAGACAAGTTCATCCTTCGAAACACTGCCAACAATGGAAGGAGATAGGAGCTTATGCCCGCAAAAGAATTGCAGTTCAGCGAAGCGGCGCGCCGGTCGCTGCTCCGCGGCATCGAGCAGCTCGCCAAGGCCGTCAAGGTCACGCTCGGGCCGAAGGGCCGCAACGTGGTGCTCGAAAAGAAGTTCGGCTCGCCCAAGATCACCAAGGACGGCGTGACCGTCGCCAAGGAGGTCGAGCTCGAGGACTCTCTGGCGAACATGGGCGCGCAGCTCGCGCGCGAGGTCGCGTCGAAAACGAGCGACGACGCCGGCGACGGCACTACCACGGCCACGATCCTCACCGAGGCGATTTACCGCGAGGGGCTGCGCAACGTCGTGGCCGGCGCCGACGCCATGGCGCTCAAGCGCGGCATTGACAAGGCGGTCCGCGCCGTCGTGGCGCAGCTCGAGAAGATCAGCAAGCCGGTCAAGGACCGCAGCGAGATCGCGTCGGTCGCCGCCATCTCGGCCAACGGCGACACGACGATCGGCAACATCATCGCCGACGCAATGGAGAAGGTCGGCAAGGACGGCACGATCACCGTCGAGGAGGCCACAAGCATCGAGACCACGCTCGACGTGGTCGAGGGGATGCAGTTCGACCGCGGCTACCTCTCGCCGTACTTCGTCACCAACCCCGACACCATGGAGGCGGTCCTCGAGGACGCTTACCTGCTGCTGCACGAGAAGAAGATCTCGACCCTCAAGGACCTGCTGCCGCTGCTCGAGAAGGTGGCGCAGACCGGCAAGCCGTTCCTCATCATCGCCGAGGACCTCGAGGGCGAGGCGCTCGCCGCCCTCGTGGTGAACAAGATCCGCGGCGTGCTCAAGTGCGCCGCCGTCAAGGCGCCCGGCTTCGGCGAGCGGCGCAAGGCGATGCTCGAGGACATCGGCATCCTCACCGGCGGCCGCCTCATCAGCGAGGACCTCGGCATCAAGCTCGAGAACGTGAGCCTGACCGATCTGGGCACCGCGCGCCGCATCGTCATTGACAAGGACACGACCACGATCATCGAGGGCGCCGCCAGCGCCAACGACATCAAGTGCCGCATCAGCCAGCTCAAGCTCCAGATCGAGCAGACCACGAGCGACTACGACCGCGAAAAGCTCGAGGAGCGCCTCGCAAAGCTCGCCGGCGGCGTCGCCGTCGTCAACGTCGGCGCCGCCACCGAGACCGAGATGAAGGAGCGCAAGGCGCGCGTCGAGGACGCGCTGCACGCCACCCGCGCCGCCGTCGAGGAAGGCATCATCCCCGGCGGGGGCGTCGCCTACCTGCGCTCGCGCGACGCGGCGAAAAAGGCGCGAGAGGCGCTCGAGGGGGACGAAGCGGTCGGCGCGAGCATCGTCGAAAAAACGCTCCAGTCGCTGACGTGGCAGATCGCCGAGAACGCCGGCGCCGACGGCGCCATCGTCGTGCAGAACGTTTTGGGCAAGAAGGGCGCCTGGGGCTACAACGCCGAGACCGACACCTACGAGGACCTGGTCAAGGCCGGCGTCATTGACCCCACCAAGGTCGCCCGCACCGCGCTCCAGAACGCCGCCTCGATCGCCGGCCTCCTCATCACCACCGAAGCCCTCGTCACCGAAGCCAAAGAGGAGGAAGAGGAAGAGTAACCGCCCAATGAAACGACAATTCCCATAGAGCAACACCCGGGGCGAGCGGACAACCGCTCGCCCTTACTGCTTTCAGGAGGAACAAGATATG
>CBDUSE010000117.1:0-10396 GCA_965369835.1 uncultured bacterium | reverse complement strand
TGTGCAAAGATCAATAAGTGGAGCTGCCCTCTTCGCACCATTGTCCGTGCAATAGCTGACGACGATGAGCCTCAACTGATGACCATCGGCGGCTTTCTTCTTGTCTTATGGGCTACTTTGTCTATCGAAGCGAGCGCGTTTCAACGGGCTTGTCTTGCTCATAGGCCAGTCCTTCAGGGCTGGTGTACCCGGCGGCGCACGTGCCAATGTCGAGCCCGTTTCAACGGGCTTTGCCGACGAGCGCGCTTCAGCGCCTTGCCCGCACACGGCAAGCGCGTTGAAACGCGCTCGGGATGGTGTGTGCGGCGGCCTGTGTACCGGCGCTCAAGCACCGGCCTGATGCGGAAAGAAAGCCCGCCTCGGCGGGCTCGTGCGAAACGGCCTTTTCCCGGCTTGCCATGAGGCCGCTTTTGCCACAACCCGTTATTCCGCCACTGCACGAACCATGCGGTGAAGATGTGCAGCTCCGCTGGAAGTGTCTCAGACCAGGATAAAATTGAAACACCTTTATCGATCAGTTCAAACTGATTGCTGCACTACCACAGGGCGGTGGTGGGAAACCGGGGCTCGCACATCGGCTGCCTATTGTTCGCGGCCGAGGATCTTTTCGGCGCTTTTGGCCCGGGTGTTGACTTCCTTCATGAACGTGTCGAAGTCTCGCGGCAGATCATCGTCCACGACGATTGCGCCGTCGGGCGTCGTGCGCACCTTGGTGATGCCGGGGTGGGCGCGCTCCACCTCCTCGAGCAAGGCCGACTGGCGCCTTATGGTGCGGAGCAGGCGCTGGGTCTCGTCCATCAGCGCCTTCTGCTGGAGCGCATGCCGGATCGTGATCGCCAGGTCGGCGTGGTCGCACGGTTTGGTGAGAAAGCGATACACCTCGCCTTCGTTGATTGCCCGGATCGCCGACTCGAGGCTGGCCTGGCCCGTGAGAATAATTCGCATCACATCGGGGTACGCCCGGCGCGCCTGGGCAAGCAGCGCGGTGCCGGACATCTCAGGCATCTTCTCGTCGGCGACGATCACATCCACGCGGGTCTTCGCCAGGATTTGGAGGGCCTCGGCGCCTGAAGCCGCCGCGAGGATTCTGTACGGTTCATGCCGCAGGGCGCGGCCGAGCGCCTCGACGAGGTTTCGCTCGTCATCAACGAGAAGCACCGTGTGTTGCATGGCCGACCTCCCTCAGAACGTGAGCCCCGTCGGGGCCGAAGCTTCCCGAGGCACCGCCAGGTGCTTCGGCACAATGACGCGGATCGGCTCGTTGATGCGGCCGCCTTGGGCGAAGTGCGTGAGCCGCTCCAGCAGCGGCTCCGTGATCTCCTGCCCTCGGGCCAGCACCAGCAGCCCGGAGTCGCTCCGGACGTCGTTGACCGTGATCATCCCCGCTTTGAGCTCCTTCAGGGCGACGGACCAGATCTCGTCCTCGACCTCGGCACTGAGTAGTTCCTCGAACGCCATGAGCACGCGCGGATCGTACCAGCCGGGGCGCGTGCGCAACTGCGCCAGTGCCTCGGCGCGCTGCAGCCCGCTCGATTCCAGGGCGTCGAAGTCGAAGATCACCTTGAGTATCCTCGCGCCGAGCGGGATTTGCTCGCCGGAGACGCCGTTGTTGGGCGCGCCGATACCGTTGTATTGCTTTTGCTGGTACGCCACGGCCTCGGCGACCTTCTCGAGGCGAGGGATGTTGACGATCAGATCGTGCCCGATCTGAGGAGACCGCTCGACCATTTGGGTTTCGGTCGGGTTGAGCGGCTTGCTCTGGTACATTTTCTCGACCGTTTCGGGCGGCATGGTGACGCATCCGATGTGCGAGAGCATCGCCGCGAGCTCAACGCTCCAGGCGTCCACCACCCCGAGTTGCGTCGCTATTTGACGCGCGTGTTCCCGCGCGCGCATCGCCCGACCGAATGCCGCCGGGCTGGCGAGGGCAAGAATATCCGTGAGCACCTTGACGCTGCCGCGCAGTGTTCGCTGCAGCAGGTCGCGCTCGGCGGTGATGAGGCGGTACTGCTCGATGGCCGCAACGAGCGTCTTTGTAAGCGTCTCGGGCGGACATGGCTTGCTCAGGAACCGGAAGATATACCCCTCGTTGACGGCGTTGATGGAGGTATCGGCGTCGGCCTGGCCTGTCAACATGACCCGGACGCTGTCGGGGCTCGCCTCGCGCACCTTTGCGAGGAACTCGATCCCGTCCATGACCGGCATCCGGAAGTCTGAGACGACGACGGCGAACGGCCCTTCGCTCTTGAGCAAGTCTAACCCTTCTTGGCCGCCGCCGGCCGGCACGATGTTGAACTGCTTGCGGAACTGGCGCACGATGCCGGCCACAACGCTCGCCTCGTCATCAACGAACAGGATCTTTTCAGCCGTCCGTTCCGGCATGTTCTTTCTCCTCTACTCGGGCCGACCGGCACAGTTCCCGCCACTGGGGCACGCGGCCGGCCACACCGACCTCGTTGAGGTATGCCATGTCAATCCAGGCCGCATCTTTCTCCTCGTGTCCCCAGTTCATTTCGTGGACAAGCGCATCCGCCGCGTGCACGGGCGTCAGCACGGTAAACGCTCGGCTCAAGCATCTCGACGGCTGGTGATGGAAGGCCACCGCCTCCACAATGGGGTCGGGCAGCCCCCACAAACCGAGCAGGTAGGCGCCGAGCTCAGCGTGCGTTACGCCCAGTAGCTCTTGCTCCGCTTCGTGCAGCCGCATCTTGCGCTCGGATGAGAGCTGGATCGCCTCCTCCCACACGCCGGGGAGTTCCGCGGCAAGAATGAGCTGGCCCACGTCGTGGAGCATGCCGGCCATGAGCACGTCATCAATCAGTTTCTGATCGCGGCTGACCGTTCTGGCGATCTTCCCCGCCAAGCTCCCCACACTGAGGGAGCGGGGATAGAGCTCCTCCGCGGCCACCATCGCCGTCTCGGTATACTCGAATTCGGCAAAGACGCCGGCCGTCAGCACCACGGCCCTCACGGTGTCAATTCCCAGGTAGGTGATCGCCCGCTGGGGGCTCTCGATGTGGTCCCGCAGGCCGAAAAACGCCGAGTTGACCAGTTGCAGGACCTTGGCCACCATCGCCACATCGCTCGTGATGATCTGGGCCACCTCCTCGAGGGAACAATCGGGCGAATCAAGGATCTGGAGCAGCCGCTCGTACAGAAGCGGCACGCTCGGCAGCGTCTTGACGCTCGCCACGACCGCCTTGAGCTGCTCGTCGCCCAGCATATCGCGAAGCGCGCACGCCCGCGCCACCGTTGCCTTCAGGCCTTCCGCGTCGCACGGCTTTGCAAGGAACTGGTGTGTCGTCCCGACGGACTTGAGGATCATCTCCTTGTCCGAATGGCCCGAGAGGATGAGCCGCACGGCCGTCGGGCAGCGCTCCCTTACCCTGTTGAGCAATTCCGCGCCGTCCATCTCCGGCATGCGCATGTCGGACACGACGACGTCAAAGGGCTCCTTCTCGATTGCCTCGAGGGCTTCACGGCCACTCGTGACGAACTCCATGTCCCATTCGCGGCGCATGTTGCGCAGCATCCGACGCAGCCCGTCGAGAATCTTCGGCTCATCGTCAACAAACAGGATTCGCTTCCTATTGTCCGACATCAATCGTCTCCGTCCTGTTGGACGTTGCTTTGGCCTCGTCCTCGATGACAGGGAGGTATGTCGAGAACCGGGTCCCCTCGCCCAGACTGCTCTGAACGGTGATCCATCCTCCGTGGCTCTTCACGATGCGCTCGACCACCGAGAGCCCGAGCCCCGTCCCGCCCTGCGCTTGCTTGGTGCTGAAACGCGGCTCGAAGATTCTCATTCGCGTCGCCTCGTCCATTCCGACGCCCGTGTCCGCAACATCGAGCCTTACGTACGATCCCGGGCGCGCGTCGCAGTGCGCCGGCATCGAATCGCCGTCCAGTTTGCTCTCGGTCAACGAGATCGTCATCACGCCGCCGTGGTTCATCGCCTGGCCGGCGTTCAGGCACAGGTTCATCAGGACCTGGTGCATCTGCGTCGAGTCGGCGAGCACGAGGCGGTCCGTTTTGGGGCCGTGCCAGGCAATGTCAACCATGTCGGAAATGCTCGGACGCAGCAGATCGAGGCAGTCGCTAACAATCTGCCCCAGGTTGCACCGCTCGCGCGACGCTTCCGTTCCATGAACCAACTTTAGGATGTGTTGCACGAGCTTTCTTGCTCGGTTTCCTGCATTCCGTATCTGTTGGATGTTCTTGTGGGCGCTTGTGTTGTCCGGCAGAATCTGCTGGGTCAGTTCGCTATAGCCGAGCATGGCCGTGAGGACGTTCCGGAGATCGTGCGCCACACCCGCCGCCAACGCCCCGACCACTTCCATCCTCTGAGACTGGATGAGCTGCTCCTCGAGGAGCGCGTTTTGCGCCTTCAGCTCCTCGCGGTAGGTCCTCGTGCGCAGCGCGCTATTGAGTCGGGCGATGAGGTCTTCCTTGAGCAACGGCTTGTTGAGCAGGTCGGCCGCACCCAGGTCGAGGGCCCGGCGCTTCAGCTCCTGGTCTGTAAGTCCCGTGAGCATCACCACCTCGATGTCCCTGGTTTGCGCGTTGGCCTTTATCTCGGTCAAGAGGTCCAGTCCGTCCCTGCCGGGCATCTTGACGTCCAGCACCGCCATGTCGTAGGGGTGTTGGGACAACGCATTCATGGCCGCCGGCGCGTCTTCCGCAAACGTCATGTCCCATTCGCCCGCGCGCTCGTGGAGCATCCGCTCGAGGCTCTGAAGCACACTTGGATCATCGTCCACGAAGAGGATTCTTTTTTTCATTGTTCGCTCCCGTACGTGCCAGGCTATTTCGGATCGGCAGGCGGATGATGAACGTCGTTCCTTTCCCGAGCTCGGTTTCGAAAGTCAGAGCGCCGCCGTGCTTTTCCACCACGACGTTATGCACGAGGGAAAGGCCCTGCCCCGTGCCCTTGCCCACCGTCTTGGTCGTGAAGAACGGATCGAAAACGCGGTCCCGCGCATTCTCGGGGATGCCCGTGCCCGTGTCGGCGATGCGGATCACCGCCTCATTGCCCTCCCGACGGGTCGTGACGGTAATCGTGCCCTTGCCCGCCGCCTTGCCGCTCTTCCCGTTGCCCACCACGTCGGCAATGGCGTGGGCCGCATTCACAAGCACGTTCAGGAACACCTGGTTCATGTCGCCGAGGTAGCACGGCACTGGTGGCAGGCTCGGGTCGAAGTCCGTCACTACGTCGGCGACGTACTTGAGCTCATTGCGCGCCACCGTCAGCGTGCTTTCCAGCGCGTGGTTCATGTCGGCAAGCGCCTTCTCGCCCTGATCCGGATGCGAGAAGTCCTTCATCGCCCGGACGATCTTCGCCACGCGCGCGACGCCCTCGAGCGTCTGGTCAATGGCTTTCGGGATTTCCTCCTTGATGTACGCCATATCCGCGTCCTCTTCGGCCTGGGCCAGGCCCTCCAGGAGCGCGGGCGCCGCCCCTTGCGCTTCCAGTGCTGTCTTGAGCTCGTGATACGCCTGCAGCACCTGCTGCAACTGCTCAAAAGAATCGGAGAGGAAGCGCGTGTTGTCCCCCACGAACTGGATCGGTGTGTTGATCTCGTGGGCGATGCCTGCCGCCAGCGCACCGACCGACTCGAGCTTCTGTGCCCGGTTCAATTCGTGCTCCATGACCTTTTGCTCTGTGACATCGGCGCCGAGCAAGACGAGGCCCGCATATTCGTTGTGCTCGTTCTGCATGGGATTGACCGATATGCTTAGGAGACCGACGGTTCCGTTGAGCCGAGTGAAGCGGATTTCATCGAGAGAAACCCCGACATCGGACTCGCGGCACGCCGCGATCATCTCCAGGATCTCGGTGCTCTCCCACGCGATATCGCATTCGGGAAACGGCTTTCCAACAGCCTGCTCGGCCCGGAGGTCGAAGATCCGTTCGGCGGCCGCGTTCCATTGCGTGACGCGATCGTTTTCGTCCACGGCGATGACAATCGAGCCAACCGACGCGAGGATGTTGTTCATCAGGCGGCTTGCTTCCTCGGCGTTCTGCCGCTGTAAGGCGACCTCGTCGAGGGCCTTGGCGAGGCTGGCGGCGCTCTTCTCAGCGGCCGCACGCTCGATTTCCAGCTCGTCCAGCGCCTCCTCGGCGCGCTCCTTGGCGGCATGGAGCTCCTCCTCGGCGAGCTTGCGCTCGGTGATGTCCTCGATCATGCCGTCGAAGTACTCGATCCGGCCGCTGGGGGCGCGCTTGACCTGGGCCGAGACGCTGCCCCACAGTGGCGTCCCGTCCCTCTTCTTGAGCCGCAGCTCGGCAGCCGCGACGCTTCCTTCGGCCAGGAGCCGCTCGGAAAACACCTTGCGCTCGGCGGGATCCTCGTAGAGGTCGGCGACGCTCAACTGCATGAACGCCCCGGGCGAGTCGTAGCCGAACATCCTCGCGATGGCCGGGTTGGCGGCGATGAAACGGCCCTGCGGGCCCGGCGTGTTGCGGTAGAGGCCAACGGGCACGTTGTCCATGAGGGTGCGGTATCGCTCCTCGGCCTCGCGGAGAGCCTTCTCGGCTTCCTTGCGCTCGGTGATGTCCGAGAACACGCCAACGGCATGCTCGACGCCGTTTCTCTCGTACGTGGTCGTGGCCTGGTCGCGGAGCCAGATCCAGGTCCCGTCCTTTCGCTGGGTCCTGTACTCAACATCGAAGGGCTCGCCTCGCTCGAACAGCGACCCGAACGCTGCTTTCACTTGATCCACATCGTCAGGATGAATGCGTCCCCACCACAGGCGAGCTCCGCCTTTGTAGATCTCTTTTCGCGTGAAGCCGTACACCCTCTCGACGTTAGCGCTAATGAATGAGGTGTTGCCCGTCCTGTCCGTCGTCCAGGCAACATCGGGGATGTTCTCGATCAGGAAGCGGTACTTGTCCTCGCTCTCCCGCAGCGCGTCCTCGGCCCGCTTGCGCTCGGTGATGTCCTGGAAGGTAACGACCGCGCTTGTCAGTTCGTCTCCCTCCCAGGCCGGGGTGCTGATATAGCTGACCGGGATACTCGTTCCGTCCTTCCTCCAAAACACGTCGTCCGCGACGCGATGGATGATCCCATTCTGGAACGCGCCGTGGATGGGACATTCTTCCTGCGGATGAGGAGTCCCGTCGGGCCTGGTGTGATGGATGAGGTCGTGGTGAGGCTTGCCGAGAAGCTCCTCAATCTCCCAGCCGAGCATTTTCGCGGCTGCCGGGTTGACGAAGGTGACGCTGCCGCGCGCGTCCAACCCGAAGATGCCCTCGCCCGCAGAGCGGAGAATGAGTTCGTGCCGACGGCTCATCTGTTCCAGCGCGGCCGTCCGCTCGTTGACGAGCTCATTGAGGCCGTTGCGGTGCTCTCGCAGGTCGTTGAGCGCTCCTTCGCGCTCGTTGAGGATGCGGACGACTTGCCGCAACGTGACCCAGCCGATAAGGAGGCACAGCAGGCCGAGAACGCCGGCCGTCGCGTACTCGGCCAAGCGGGCGTGGCCTGCCACCTCCATGCTCCTGCGCTCGATGGCGGCGAGTTCCCGGCTGGTGTCACGGTGGATCTTGTTGGCGGTCTCCCCACACCGCACGAGCGTCGCCTCCGCTGCCATCCTGTGCAGGGCAACCGCGTCGGCGAGCGCCCGGCGGCTCTCGTCATCCTCTGAGGCGATCCGTTTCCGCACTGTAGCCGTCAATTGCTCAACCCGGCTTCGCAGGTCGCCCAGTTTCGGGACCAATTCGATGGCCTCGACGGTGATCCCTTCGCTCTCGGGTTTCGTGTAGTGAATCGTCTCCCGAAACTCGTCCATATTCTCGAAGTTGGTGCGTATGACGTGTTCGTACACGCCGCCATTGGACAGGACCGTCAGGGCCTCTTCCATGGACTCGATCAGCGTCAGGATGTCCTCGTGAAGGACCTGAACGTTCCGAGCGTCGTCCTCGGCCGCCAGTTGGTGAAGAGCGGACTCCGCCTGCACGAGCCTTTTCCGGATGATCCATCCCAGGGATCTCTTGGCGTCCTGGTTTTCGAGACGTTCCTTGCATCTCGACGTGCACACGTGCGCGACGTAGTGCTGCGCCAACAGGAGCCCCAGTGCTCCAAAGAAAAGGAGCACCAGGAAGACGACCTTCCTGAGGATGGGGTCGGTCCAGATCCGCAATAGCTTTCTTGCGCCCATTTCCTGTCGCCTCGCAGCCTACTCCACGTCGAACAACCCATATTTCCGGAACAGCGCTCGGCCCTTCTCGGAAGATGCATACGCCATGAACTTCCCGGCGATATCCGGGTGTTTGGAGCAGGTGAGGAGGCCGAGCACCAGCTTCTTCTTGGAGGCGTACCGCTCGTCAATGTTCAGCGTGTCCACGTAGGGCTCGTTCTCCGGCCAGGTGGAGGTCGCGTACCAGTTGATGACCAGGTCGGCCTGTTTGTGCCGGAGGACGTTGACGAGGTCTTTGGAATCGGTGGTCAGTTGGCTGACGTTCCTTGACACCTCGTCGAAGATCCCCGCGCGTTCCAGGATCTTCTTGGTCTCCCGGCCAATGCTGCCGCTGTTGGGGTCGCAGATGACGACGTAGTAGTCCGGGCTGGCCAGGTTCTTCAGGTCGTTCGAGATGCCTTTGGGGTTGCCCTTCTGCACCATGACGGCGGCCTTGTTGTATCCGACGTGGACCGTCTTGCTCACCAGGCTCTCCTCGAGGCAGGTCTTGATGTAGGAATCGGAGCCCGGCAGATACAGGTCACCGACCTTGTTGACCTTGATGGCCCGCAGCAGGTTGCCCGAGCCCCCCTTCGTGATGATGATCTCGCAGCCTTCCTGCTCCTCGATCACCCGGGCGATCTCCGACATCGGCTTGATCATCGTGATGCCGCAATAGACCAGGAGCTCCTTCTTGGCCGGCGCAGAGTCGGTCCCGACCAGTCCCCTGCGCGTCACTGCAACGGTGAAGGCAATTGCAGCCAGCACAACCACCGTGAACGCCACGTAAACCTTCTTCATGTCTCTCTCCTTCGTTTCATGACGGTTTCTATGACAACCGTTCGCTGCTCGGCCCCGTGAAGGATCACCTCGCCGAGGACCAGGTGCACGCCGCCCGAGCGCCGGGGATGAGCAGCGCCAGTGTCAGAACGGCTGCTGCGCCGCCGCGGAGGTCTGACCGCCTTGCGGCTGATAGCGATGCTGGAACGGGTGCGCGTCTCATGGGGTTGTTTCCTTTGTGCCTGGGGTTGCGGATCAGGTGCTCGAAGGTGACCTCGTCTCTCGGTTCTGCGGTGGCTGTGGTGTTCCTCGACAATGTGCCGGCACAAAACGCCGCGGAAACCAGGTGCAGATAACATGCCAAACCCCAGGTCGTCCGTCGCGCGGACGGGCCGGGCGACGCGCCGGCTGATCAGGCGGTAGCGAGTACAGATTGAAGCCCGCCTCTCGTTGCTAAGTGCCTGGATCGGCGCTACTTCAATCCAGAGGCGCGGAGCGTGCGCCGCGCGCCTTTGGCGGCTTCCGCGCCGCAAGTCAAGGACGCATCAAGCGCACAGCAAGTATCATGCGAGGGCTCAGTCCTCGAAGGCCGGGGAGGGTTGCATGTTGTTCAATACGCTGTGCCATCCTTGACACTCGGGGCTATCCGAGCGACAACACAGAGTGGTTGAGATGGAACACCGAAGCTGGCTTGCCTGGCCTCTGCTCTCCGCTAAAGCGGCCGCGTTGGCCGGTTCCAGACCGGAGGAGGATCAGGCGACGTGAGGTACTGCTGATGAGTGCTGACGAGAAGACAATCAGCGCGTTCATGTTCAGAGTAGCCGCTCTCC
Organism: uncultured bacterium; assembly: GCA_965369835.1. GTDB lineage: Bacteria > Auribacterota > JABMQX01 > JAFGEW01 > JAFGEW01 > CBDUSE01. Next base: position 611 of record CBDUSE010000117.1, on the reverse strand, counting down.
TCGTTCTCAAACACGCGCTGAGCTGCATCACCGCGTGGGGCTTCCTCTGGGGGACGGCAGTGCTCGTCCTGCGCGCAGCGGTCGGGACGCCGCGTTATCCTATATTGTGGGGACTCGTCGGCATCGCGCCGGCCGCGGGCCTCGCACTTCTTCTGACGCGGCAAGTACGACTGGACCGAGTACAACAGCCTTCCAGGCGCTCCAACGACCGTCTCACTCACCTCTGGCCCGATCGGGGGCAGTGATACCTATCAGGCCGAAGTTTTCATAGACGACTCGGAGTGGACGCTGGAGGGCATCGGCCAGACGATTGCCATTCCGCTCGAGGTCGAGTTCCATTGGCCCGAGGCCGACAAGTCCGTCACGACGGCGCACAAAACGCTGTACGCGCAGAAAGGCGTCGTGTTGAGAGTCGAGGTCCCGCAAGAAATCTGGGCCGGCGAGTCGCGCCCGATCTTCGCAGTGCTCAACGGCCCCTACAACGACGGCGACTCGAAAACCGGCGACGTGCCGTGGACCTACGCGATCGAGTGGCAAGTGGCCCTGCCGGAACTAACAGGTTGCTGAAAAAGGGCAGATGAAGTTGGATATTGCCCCGTTTTTTGGTTTTG
>CBDUSE010000116.1:0-10455 GCA_965369835.1 uncultured bacterium | reverse complement strand
CGCTTATCCGCTGATTTGGGAGCCGCCCGGATCCCTTGCGCGTTCGGTGCCTTTGTGCGAAGCTGGGCACTCTCTCCCAGACGCTGGGAGGTCTGTACGCGTCCGCCAGCCGGAAGGAGTGAGCCATGATGAAGCCGAACCGCCCGCTGATTCTCCTGACCCTCGTCCTCGCCTTCCTCCTCGCCGGGTGCGCCCCCTGGGACATCTTTGACGGCGACTCGGAAGAGGGTGAACCCGGGAATGGTGAGCTTGGCGAAGGGCCGGAGCCTGCGAATGGTGAGCCTGTCGAACCAGAGGTCTTATCACCCGTGCCGGGGTCGCGGCTGGCGCGCCTCCAAGCCGTCAAGACCTGGATGTACCAGATCCAGGAGGTGGCTGAGGAGAGCGCGGTCGAGGCGCTCGCCAAGAGCCGCTACGACCTCATCGTCATCGAGCCGACGAACACGAACCGGCACGACGCAGACTTCGACTCCGCGGCCGCCGTGCGACGGATCAAGGCCGGGCGGCCCGGCCGCATCGTGCTGGCCTACATTGATATCGGCGAGGCGGAGTCGTACCGGACGTACTGGCAGAAGGACTGGCGGCCGCCCAAGGGCGGCAAGCGGGGCAGTCCCGACTTCATCGTCACCGCCGACCCCGACGGCTGGGCCGACAACTACCCCGTCGCCTACTGGGACCAGCGCTGGCATGCCGTCGTGCTGGACCTCGTCGCCAGCGCGCTCGACGACGGCTACGACGGCATCTACATGGACTGGGTCGAGGCGTACGACGATGACGACGTGATCGCCGCCGCCGAGAAGGCCAACGTGGACCCCGCCCGCGCGATGGTGAACTTCATCTTCTACCTACGCAACACGGCGCAGAGGACTGACCCCGAGTTCCTCATCGTGGCGCAGAACGCCCCGTATCTCCTCGATCTCGACGACCGCTACGCGAACGCGATAGACGCTGTGGCGTTCGAGGACACCTGGTTCCGAGGCGAGGCCGACGCCGACTGGGACGACGCCGAAGGCGGCGACCTGCCGAACAAGTACCCCGACGAGTACGCCACCTCCAGTCTCATCCGGCAGTACCGGAAGTACCGCAAGCACGGCCTGCCCGTGTTCACGTGCGACTACTGCCTCAAGCCCGCGAACGCGAAGAAAGTGTACGCCGCCTCGCGCGCCCAGGGCTTCATCGCGCTGGTGACCCGCGTCTCCCTCGCCGCCATGACCGAGACGCCGCCGCCGGGCTACTAATCCCGCACTAAACACGCCTAATCCCGAAGGGATTCAACACGAGTAGCCCCAGGTGAAACCCGGGGTTCACGACGCAGGAGATAAACTAACCCCAACGGGGTTGAACAATGGCCCCGGCAGCTTTCCCCGTTTGTTCGACCCCTTTAGGGTCGGCTGTGTGGTGGGGCTCTCGTCCCGTGGGTTTCACCCACGGCTACTCACGTCGTTCCCCTTCGGGGAACTGGCGACGCGGCCGAACACTCCGGGGAAACGCCCCCGGTTTTCAGCAGTTTGCTAGGGCAGTGCAGGATGAAGAGAATGGAAAGAAGTGGCTGGGGAGGAAGGACTCGAACCTTCAATTACCTGATCCAGAGTCAGGAGCCTTACCGATTTGGCCACTCCCCAGCAACATGAGTGCGACCGTCAATGATCGCGGCGCCGGGCCGCTTGTGTGGCCTCGGGGGTGAGCACGCCGACAAACGGCAGGTTGCGATACTGGTCGGCAAAATCCATGCCGTAGCCGACGACGAACTCGTCGCCGATCTCGAACCCCCGGTAGTCGGGCTCGATCGGCGCCTCGCGCCGCGCGCGCTTGTCGAGCAGAACACAGATGCGCACGCTCGCCGGATGGAACGATTCGAGGTAGCGCAGCACCTCGCGCATCGTCCGCCCGGTATCCAGGATGTCGTCCACCACAAGCACGTGGCGTCCGGCGATGTCAACGGACAACGCCTTCGTGAAGGCAAGCTTCTCGCCGGGCGAGGCGCCGTCGCCGTAGCTCGCCACGCCGATGAAGTCGAAGGCGATCGGGCGGTCGAAACCGCGGATCAGGTCGGCCAGGAACACCACGCTCCCCTTGAGCAGGGCGACGATCACGAGATCGGCGTCGCCCAGATCGGCGTTGATTTGATCTACCAGCTCGGCCACTCGGTCGCGGATCGCCTCCTCGGTCAGCAGCACTTGTGCGATACAGCCCTGCATCTGTTCCTTGGCCATTTCACCTGTCTCCGAGGCGACGATAGCAGAATGGAGAGCTCAGAGGCAAGACCGGGCTGACCTTGGCTGCTCTGTTCAGACATCAGCGATCTGTCGCTTCGGCGTGCCGGGAGTGATCTTCGCTATAGCAATCAACCGCGAAGAGCGCAGAAGCCGCAGAGGAACTCGGTCTCCGCGTTCTCTGCGAGCTCTGCGGTGATTCCCCCTCGCTCGGCGAGCCTAGGACGAGCCACCCTGCAACGGGCCGCAGAACGCCGCAGGTTGATTCGCCGGGTTGGCATTGCTACCATCGCGTGTCCCGCACATCCAGGACACGGAAAGGAGCGGGTCATCTCACGAGGCGCGGGCAGCTACGGGATGCTACTGCTGGCGGTGTCGGCCACGTCGGTGTCGGCGCTGCTGGTGAAGCTTGCCGACGCCCCGGGCGTCGTGACCGCGATGTGGCGCAACATCATCGCCGCAGCGATTGTGCTCCCGTTTGCGCTCGCGCGCGGGGCGTGCGAGATCAAGGCGCTCACCAGACGCGAGCGACTGCTCCTCGGCGGATCGGGCGTGGCGCTGGGACTGCACTTCGCCACGTGGATGACGTCACTCGACTACACGTCCGTTGCCTCGTCGGTCTTCTTTGTGACGATCACGCCGATCTTCGTCTCGCTCGGCAGCCAGTTCATCCTGCGCGAGCCCGTCCCGTGGCCGGTCTGGATCGCCGTTGCGATCACGGTCTGCGGCGGCGTCATCATCATGGGGGTGGACCTTAGCGGGCCGACTGGCCTCAAGGAGCTGTTCGGCGACGCGCTTGCCCTCGTCGGCGCGCTCTTTGTCACCGCGTACCTGCTCATCGGGCGAACGCTTCGCCCGAAGCTGCACCTGCTGCCGTACATCGGCGCGGTCTACGCGATCGCGGCGATCACGATATTCGTCGCCGCCCTCTTGATGCGCGAACCACTTGTCGGCTACTCGCCTCCAACGTGGCTCATGTTCGCGCTGCTCGCCCTCGTTCCCTCGCTCGTCGGCCACTCCTCGTACAACTGGGCGCTGCGCTACTTCCCGTCTTTCGTTATCTCGGTCGTCAACCTCGGCGAGCCCGTCATCGCGATCGTCCTCGCGTGCTTTTTTCTTAGGGGCGAGGAGCCCTCGGCAGCAAAGATCGGCGGCGGCGCAGTCCTGCTCGTGGGCATCTTCCTGGCGATCTATTTCACGCGCCAGGCCGAAGCCCCGGCACAGGCCGAACCGTAGCGCGCGGCGGTCAGCCAATCGGCCGACAGCTCGTCGAGAGGCTACAGCGTTCCGTGATGCTCAAGCCCCGCCAGGGGCGTCTGGGAGTAGCCACGGGCGCACGTTCTGCGCAGCTTCGGCGGAGCAGAAAATCAAGCCCGTGGTTGCGGGCATCGACGGGAAAACCGAGCCCCGCCAGGGGCGACTGAGACGCTTTCCCCAGACGCACGCGCGGCAGTACCCTCTTGGCCATGGTGTAGCCTGCTTCCCGTGCGGCCGACTTCGGAGCCCGGTTCAAGAACTCAATGCCCGGGAGGTTACACCGGTCCTGTTTTTGCAGGAAAAAATATGACGTCACCGAAATCGCTAAAGCTCAGGATGGAGCCTGCCGATCCAATGATGTAGCCCAAGACGTAACGTCATTAGGAGAAAAACAGATCATGAGAAAGCTCACACTGGCTGTCGTTGTGGCCGGATGTCTGATGGTGCCGTCCGTGGTGTTGGCCTCAGCGGAGTGCACTGTCACCATCACGGCCACGGTTGACACCTTCGCGGAGTGGGCGGATGCCACGCCAGCCATTGTGGCCACCGACTGGGATGGCCACATCACTGCCGTGGATCAGACTCGGACGGCCTCGCTGGCGCTGACTCTGTACGCCAACGTCACCAGCACCGTCACGCCGACGGCCGGGACCAACTCCGGAATCCTGACCACCGGCACCGAGACGCTGACGACCAGTTACAAGGTCACGGGCGACGTGACGGTCCCCGATGGCGACTACATGGCGGCAGGGACTGGTGTTGGCGACTTTTTCGAAGAAACCAACACCTACTCGGTGACCCACCTGGCGGGCGACGGCTCGTACGCGCTGACCTTGGGCGTCCAAGCCGTCAGTCCTGCCGACAGGGCGCCGGACGCCGGGGACTATTCCTGCGGTGTCGTACTGACTGCCACTTGGTAGTCTCCGTACCGACCAGTTGCCCGGGAAGCCTTGGCGAGGCGGGAAGCGGCCGCTTGCTTCGCCAAGGCCCCGGCCACAGTCGCTGACCTCTGGGAGCGCGACCATGCGAAGACGAAGCATCCTGATCCTCTTCTGCCTTGGGACGGCGTGTGCCGGACAGAGCCTCACCTTCGGCGGGGCCGGGTGGCCGGGCCAGCCATATTCCCTGGGGATTACCGAGCACGTTACCGCTCCGGGGCAGGTTCGCTCCGGATCGGTGGCCATGACGTTGGAGCATGACGCGCCATGCATGATTTCCGTGTCCGTCGGCGAGGCCGGAGACCAGATGCTGACGTGCAATGGGGATACCCTGACGACCAGCTACAAGTTGACCGGCGCATCTTTGCAGAACCCAGACACGGGCTGGGTTGGCTCTCAGACGTTTCTAACGCGAACCTACGACGTCCAGGGCAACGGCCCTACCGCCGAGATCACGATCGGTGTTCGCGCCGCGGCGTCCGCCACGCGAGCCAACCAAGCGGGCACGTACTCGGCATCTGTCGTGCTGACGGTGTCCTGGTGAGAACCATGCGAGCGAGCAAGAAGAAAGTATGTGCAGCTGTGATGCTTGCTGCGATCCTCTGCGGCATCTCGGCCCGCGCCCAGGCCGGCGTGGCGGTCTCCCCGCTCATGCAGGAGATCTCGGTCAAGCCCGGACAGACGGCGCGGTTCAGGGTCACGGTTACGAACAACGTGCGGGGACAGAGGGCGAAGACCGAGACGGTGCATTTGGCATTGGTGGATGTGGCCGTGTCGGAAGACGGGCGCCTGTCGTTCACGGAGCCCGGCAGCCTGCCGCGGTCCGCCAGCCGGTGGATCAAGCTGAGCGCGACCGAGGTGGTCGTCAAGCCGGGGGAATCGACGATCGTCGAAGGGAGCGTCACCGCTCCGCACCGCGCTTCGGGGGAGTTCTACAGCGCGGTGATGGTAACGCTTGCCACCCATGGCAAGACGGACAAGGGAGTATCCGTCACGTACCGAATTGCCTCGGGCCTGTTCGTCACGGTGAGGGGCCGGTCGTTCCCGAAACGAGCGGAGATCACTCGATGTGAGGTCGTCTGGCCCGAGCTAGACGAGACGGCCACGATGGCACCGAGCCAATCATTGTCCGAGTCGGCGGCGCTCCCGCCCGCGAGGGTGGCGGTAGTGCTGAAGAATACCGGCCAGGCGCGATTCGACGCCTCCGGCAGGGTCCGAATGCTGGACGCGCAGTTCAGGACCGTGTTTTTGGCCCCGCTGACGAGCAGTCGCCCGTGCGTCTTCGGCGGCGACAGCAGGCTGTTCGAGGCCCTCCTGGACAAGCCGGTGGCCGCCGGCAAGTACACGCTCCATGTGGAGATGGATTACCAGTCGCGCTGGGGGAAGGCGCGTCGCCGGCAGGTGCTGGAGATCACGGCCGAACAGGCACACCGGCTGGAAAAGACGGCCATGCGGGCTCGCCAGGGGCAAGGCGGGCTGATCGAAGTGAACCCGGAGAAGGTCGCCTGCGAGGTTGTCGCAGGTTCGTTCCGTTGCCTCAGCGTTATGGTGAGGAACGCCGGCGAGGATAGGGTCCCCTGCTCGGCCGTGCTGACCGCAAGAGACGACGGTTCCTCACACACCGCCTGGTGGTCCGTGGAGCCGGCGAAGTTTGAACTCCCCCCGCGCGCACAGAGATCGCTGGTGTTGCTGCTGAGGGTGCCGGCCGAGACCGCGCCGGGGAAATACGCCTTTTCCCTGACGATCAAGGCGGCACAAACAGCCCTGCCTGAGGCCGAACTGACCGTTCCCGTGGACGTGGACGTGAAGGCGGCGAGGTGACGCCGTGACGAACAAGAGCTTATCGGCACGGCAAGCGGTTGCAGCGGTCTGTGCTTACGGGATCGTCCTGCTGAGCGCCTGTGGCGTGCTGTCGGCGAGCGAAGCGCAGGCCGGGACAACCAGCGAAATGCCGCCGCAAGAGAAGCCCGCCGGCGCGAAATCGCACCTGGTCGACAACGTCTGGGTGGAGACGGAAGTGAGGCAGGTCATCCAGGACATCTCGATGCAGACCGGCGTGACCATCATCTGCGACCAGACGGTCCAGGCCGTTGTGACCTTGTCCGTAAAGGACATGCCCATCGAGGAGTGCCTCGAACGCCTCTGCTGCGTCGAGGGGTATGCCTATGTGAAGGTCAAGGATTACTATCTCGTCGGCAAGCCTGACCCCGGCAGCCCGATGTTCCTGCGGACGGCCTCCCCGGTGCGGGTCAAACTGACCCACGTCAACTGCGACCAGCTCAAGGCGGCGCTGCACCCTGCGCTGGCGCAGTACGTCACCTACGACAAGACCAGCCAGACCGCGGTGATCATGGCCCCCCAGGCCGCCCGAGAGCGGGTGCTTGAGACCATCGAACTAATCGACCAGCCCCACCGGCAGGTCGTCATCGAGGCGATCGTCTTGGAGCTGACGGAGGAAGGCGCAAAGCAGCTCGGCCTGGACTGGCAGTACACGAACGCCAGCCTGAGCATCGCCCAGCCCAACCTCGTCGGCACCGTCATACACGACGCGTCATCCGACATGGCCACGTACCTCGAGGTGACGCTGCGCGCGATCATTCAGGAGCGCAAGGGCCGGGTCCTCGCCTGCCCGCGGGTGGCGGTGATGAACGGCCAGGAGGCGGACATCTTCGTGGGGCAGGAGAGGTACTTTTCGCTGCTGAGCGGCCAGGCGTCCAACCCCTACTACCGCCTGGAATCGATCAAGGCCGGCGTGACCCTGAAGGTCAGGGTCCAGATCGGCGACAACGGCTACATGGTCCTTCAACTGGAGCCCGAGGTCTCGGACGTGGCGACCGAGACTAACCGCGATACAGTCAACAACGGCGATCCGCACGTGAACTCCGCGCTGCCGGTGGTCACTCGGCGGCGGGCCAAGACCACCATCAGCGTCAGAGACGGGCAAACGGTTGTTATCGGGGGACTCCTGCGCGAGCACCATCGTTCAGTCGTCGAGAAGGTACCCCTGCTGGGCGACATCCCCGTGGTCGGCGCGGCCTTCCGAAATGTCAATCAGCGGAAGGAGCAGCAGGAGGTGGTCATCCTGATTACCGTGCACCTCGTGAACCACGCCGACGCTGGCCCGACGGAGCTGCCCACGCGTCTGGAGCAGCGATATGTGAGTCCGTTGGATGCCATTGGCCATTCCACCCAAGGAGTCTCCCCATGCACAGCCGAAGAGTAGCCATGTGGCTGGTCCTGTCTCTGGCCGCGGCCTGCGGCTGTCAGACCGTCCCGCACACCGATCTGACGTTCCAGCGGGGTGTCCAGTTGCTGGCCGCAGGAAGCCCCAAGACCGCCATTCCCTTGCTGACGCAGGTCGTTGCCTCCGTCCCGGACGGACCGGAGCCGCACGCCATGCTGGCGCTGGCTTATGCTCTTGACCTCCAGAGCGAGCGTGCCATCTTCGAGGCGGCGCAGGCGCGCCGCAGCCGGCAGGAGCCCCCCGGGTGGGAACGGATGGCCGTGGGCATCGCGGAGCTGTCCCGAGGGCGTCAGGCCGAGTCCATCCATCACTTCGAGCATCTCGTCAGTCGACTGCCTTCGGAAAGCCCCATGAGCCTTGCGGCCCGACAATGGATGACCATGGCGCTGCTGCTTGAAGGCGACTATAACCGGGCCATCGAGTTGCTCGATGAGCTTGCCGCCGCGACTCCCGCTCGCACCACCGCGCTGCTATGGGCTGTGCTGGTTCATTGTCGACAAGGGCAGGTGCCTCAGGCGGCAGAGACGCTCACGTGGGTCGCCAAGGAGATTGCCTTGCCCCGGCCGGCCCCGTTGAAGGTGGGTCCGGACGCCGACGACCATGCCCTCTATGAGGCGGCGGTGCTGGCCCTGGCTGAAGGTAACCTAGCCGCTGCCGAGGAGTTCCTCGTGCTGATCCAGCAACGCAGCCCCAAGGCCTGCGACGCCCCGACGTGGCTGGCGCTGATCGCGGCGGCGCGGGGCGATTGGACGCTGGCTCGATCCCGGTTGAGAGATGCCTGCAACACGGGAGCCCTCAAATCGCAGGGCGTCGCACACCAGCTCCACGGCGTCATCTGCGCCATGGAGGGAATGCCGGAGAACGTGGTCTCGTCCATGGTCTCGGGCCAGCGGTTGCTGGGCCGAAGAAGTTCACCAGCGTCATGCGCTCGTTAGCCACTTGTCCTACATGGTATGGTATGGATGGAAATATGGCGCAGTGTAGCCGAATCCGATCGTTCGTAAGACGTGTCGCAGACCGCCTGCGCGCCTCCTTGGGATAGGGCCCACCGTCTCTTCAGCCAGGCTGTAAGGATGTTATGAATAGCCCCCAAGCACGCCCCTGCTACAGGCCCTGCCGTTGGCGGGCCCCCGTCTAGTCTTCCGGGGAGAACTCGTCCTTCCCGACCCCGCACTCCGGGCACACCCAGTCGTCCGGCAGATCGTCGAACGCCGTCCCCGGCTCAACGCCGCCGTCCGGGTCGCCGACTTCCGGATCATACACGTACCCGCACACGTCGCACACGTACCTCGTCATCGCCGGTCTCCTTTTTCAGAAAGGTGCCTTCCCTCGTAAACGCCCGGTCGCCCCGGCCGGCGCAAGCGGCTAGAGAAGGACTTCAAGCCGGTGCGCAGACCTGCCCGAGCCTCTCGGCCACCGCCAGCCCGAGCGAATACGCCTCCTCCAGGTCGCTGGCGTCCGGAACGTATTTAGCCTTGAGGCCATCGCCGACCAGATCCACCTTCATCGCCTTGAGCACTTCCTGCACCTGTTTGACGCCCGCGGGCACCCAGCCGTACGACCCGAAGGCCGCGCCGACGAGGTTCTGTGGTTTCAGTCCTTTGAGGTACGTCAGCACGTCAGCCACTGTGGGAAACATGCTGTTGTTCAGCGTCGGCGAGCCGACAATGAGCGCGCCGGCGTCGAGCACCTCGGTTGCGATGTCGCTCCGGTGCGACCCCTTGAGCGGCATGAGCTTCGGCTCGGCGCCGGCGGCGGTGAGGCCCTCGCCGATTGCGCGCGCCATCTTCTCGGTGCTGCCCCACATTGTGTCGTACACAACAACCGCTTTCATCGTCGGCTCTTGTGCGCACCACTCGGCGTACTTGCCGACGATCGTCTTGACGTCCTCGTCCCGGCGCCAGATCGGCCCGTGGTCCGGCGCGATGATCTTGAGCTCGAGGCCGAGCTGTCGCACCTTGCCCAGCGCCTTCGTAATGGGTCCGGTCAGCGGCATCAGGATGTTGGCGAAGTACTTTGCCGCCTCGTACCCGAGGATGTCGGGCGCGAGGTTGTCCGCAAAAAACTCGCTCGTCGCCAGATGCATCCCGAAGCCGTCCTGCGAGAAGAGCACCTTCTCCTCGGCCAGGTAGCTCAGCATACTGTCGGGCCAGTGGACCATCTTCGTCTCGACAAACGACAGCGTCCGGTTGCCGAGGCCCAGCGTCTCGCCGTCCTCGACGGCGACGATGCCTTCAATGTCGTGGAAGTGCCGGGCGAGCGCCTCCTTGCCGCCGCGCGAGGCGAACACTTTCTCCGGCGCGACCGCCTCGATCACCTCCGGCAGGCAGCCGGTGTGGTCCATCTCGGAATGGTTCGACACGATGTAGACAATGTCCCTCGGATCAATGACCGAGGCGATGCGCGCCAGCAGCTCGTCCTTGAACGGCGCCTTGACCGTGTCTATCAGCGTGATCTTGTCGGCGAGAACGAGGTAGGCGTTGTACGTCGTGCCGCGCCCGGTCGCGTAGCCGTGGAAATCGCGGAGCGCCCAGTCTATGGCGCCGACCCAGTACACCGTGTCAGTCACCTTCTGTGCCTTGAACACGTCTTTCATCCCGACCTCCCCGTCACGGCGTCCTCATTCTCCTGCCGACTCATGCTCACCAACGAAAAACCCAGACACGGCTGCGCCGCTTGCACGCGAGTGTTGTAGGGCGGGTCGCCCCCGGCCCGCCGCAGCCGCCAAGCGGCGACACAACGAAGCGCATGGACCTTGGCGAGCTGGAGAGCTTGAAGGAAAAGTCAGATGCTGGCTATACAG
>CBDUSE010000115.1:0-10488 GCA_965369835.1 uncultured bacterium | reverse complement strand
GGCTTGTTCGAAATCCGCCACCGCCGCAAGACGTTGCGGTGGTGGCTTCGACGCGGCGAACAAGGTAGCGGAAGTGGGGGCGTGGCTTCCGGCCTTCCCCCCGGAAGGCTCGTTTCCTGCACCGTGCCGGGTTGCGCGCTGCCGCATATGGCCGAGATGCTACGAGGGACCTGCAGCGAGCGAGCTTGAGGTTCCGTCACAAATGACGGCTGCGGATAATGGATATCAGGAGCCCGATTCCTATAACGGCGGCCGAGATGTAGCCGAAGATCCCGAGGGTTCGCAGGCTGATCGGGCCCAACATGACGCTCTCTTGCGGAATGAGCAGGCTGGAGCCCAGGAGCAACGCGGAGACGAGCAGCGCGAAGCTGATGCGGTTGGAGCTTCTGTCCAGCATCGTGACGAGATTGTCCAGGTGCTCGTGGTGGATGCGCACCTGGAACCGCCCGCGGCGGAACATCCTGACGATGGCGTTGAGGTCTTCGGGCAGCGTGGAGACTAATTCGGCGGTATCGCGCGCGGTTTTCTGCAGGTTGCGCAGCAAGTGCTTCGGGTCTATCTGCTGGAGGCGGAATCGCCGCGCATACGGCTTCAGGTGTTCAATGATCTGAAAATCGCTGTCCAGCTCGGTGGCGAACGATTCGATGGTCATAAAGCTTTTCAGCATAAGCGTGAACTGCGCCGGCGGCCGGACGCGGTGCTTGCGCATCACATCGAATATCCGCGTGATCACGATACCAAAGGGGATGTCCTTCAGGGGCAGGTTCCAGTAGGTGTCGAGGAGCTCCTCGGTGTCGCGGCACAGTTCTGCCTGGTTGGTCCGCTCATCGAGCATGTCGGCGCGATCGAGCGCCTGAATCATACGCGGCGCGTCGGTCTCGACCATGGCCACGACGAGTTCTCGCAGAAACGCGCGGTCCTGCGACGTGAGCCAGGCCACCTGCCCGAAGTCAATCGGTGCCAGCACGTTGCCGGGCAGGATGAAGTAATTCCCGGGGTGCGGGTCAGCGTTGAAGAGATTGTATTCGAACACCTGCCGGATTACGAAATCTGCGCCGCGGCGGGCGACGACGCCAGGATCGAGGCCGGCCTTTTTCAACACCGCCACGCTCCCGGGTTTAATGCCCTCGATGTATTCCATCGTCAGCACGCCTTCCGAGGAGTACTCCTCGTACACCCTAGGCACGTGCACCATCGGATCGTCGGCGAAGTTGCGAAGAAAGCGCATCTGGTTCCGGCGCTCGTTGTTGAGGTCCACTTCCTTGCGCACAGCCGCGGAGAATTCCCGGACCATCCGCTGCGGGTCAAGGGTTTCTTCTTCAGGAAGTCTGGCTGCCAGCAGCCGGGCGAGGTCTTCGAGCATCTCACACTCGGTGCGGATGATCTTGACGATCCCGGGGCGGCGCACTTTGACAACGACGGACTTGCCGTCGCGTGTAGTGGCGCGATGCACCTGGGCAATGCTGGCCGCGGCAATGGGCTCACCATCAAAGGTGGCGAAAATGTCGTCGAGGTTTCCGCCAAGCTCCCGCTCGATCTCGGCGCAAATGAGGTCCGATCGCTCCGGCGCCACGCGATCCTGAAGGCGTTCGAACTCGGCGATGTACTCGGGCGGGAGCAGGTCGTGCCGGGTGCTGAGAAGCTGCCCGAGCTTGATGAACATCGGCCCGAGTTCTTCCATGGCCAGCCGGAGGCGAGCCGGGCGGCCCAGCTCATCCCCGTAGCCTTCTGGGCGGGACTGAGCGGCTTTTCGATTCAATCGCAGCCGAAATCGCCTGCGTAGCCCACCGGTCACTTCGCCAAAGCCGTACTTCACGAGCACAGCTATGATGCGTTGGTACCGGTGCAGGTGCGCGACGGTACGCTTGAAACGGAATGGCGATGGGAACATCCGTTACTGCTTTTGGTTGAGAAGCTGGTCGAGCTTCGCCTCCACGCGTTGAAGGTCCTCATGTGTCGCGAGGTGAAGCCGGCTAACGGCTTGCTGCACCTGTTCGCCAACGAGCTTCTCAAGGTTCTCGCGCGTTTTCTCCGCGCTGTCCATCATCTCTTTGACAAACCCCGTGCGCCTCTCTTTTTCTTCCTGCCCCTTCGCCACGTATTCGTCGAAGATCTTCTCGGCGCGTTCGCGCGTCATGGACAGCGCACCGAGGCCCGCAAGCACGAGCTTCTCGAGGTTCTTAAACATGTGTACCTCCTTTCAAGCGTGCGGTTCGAGCTTTCCTGACTACTGGTAATCCTGTGTCCTTGCTCGCTAGGTCCATGTTGATTCTCTACGATACGCCTGTCGCACAGGCTCCGCAAGGCTTTTGTACCGGAGTGCACAAGGAAGACTCTCTATTGGCAGCGTTGTCACTCTTCCCAAAAGCGAAAATAGTGCGAAAAGGTTGTTGACAAAAGGTAGGAGGCTTCGGCAGTGCTCAGGGAGCCTGTCACAAGGCGTCCGACGACCAAGGCCCGCCCTTCGGCCAGGTCGCCCCGAACTCCTTGCCCGAGGCAATGGTCTGGAAGAGCGGAAGAAGGAAGGCCCGCAGTTCGTCGATAACTCCGCGGAGATCAGGCCGAGGTGCCCCGAGCCTCTTGTTCTTCAGAAAGGCGTTCCACTGCGTGATCTTGTCCTGGTTGCCGGCGAATTCGTCACTCAAGGCGATCGGCGGTTGCTGCGGGACAGCCGTCTTCCGCTGAGCGAATGTACGCTTGATCGCCTCCGCAAGTGGTGCACCTTCGAAGGGCAGGTTGTCAGCCATCCACAGCACATCATAGTAGTCGTTCATGCGGCTCCCCACCATGCCCAGGCTCACCATTGCCTCGAGCTTCTCGGCGACGACCGCTTCAGGCGGGTAAGTGAGGATCCGAGGGGCGGGTGAGTCCAGGAGAGTGGGATACTGCATCTCTCTGGCTTCCGGTGTGACCACGTCCCCAAAGCCAACATCAATCTGCAGGCGTATGCGCGAACGGGCCATGTGCGCCGGGAGATGTGCGCGCCACCCGCCATATGGCTGTTCGTCGCGGATTGGTGCGACCTGGATGTCATCGGCATCGAAGCGCAAGCCGTCAGGCGCCACCTCTGCTTGGCATACCTCTCGGACGATCTGTTTCAGATCCTCGGCGGAGAGAAGGCGGCGACCGAGCAGATCAATATCCTTGGTTGGGCGGTGGGGCTGCCCGCTCCAGACGGTGAAGAGCATTGCCCCCTTGAGTATGAAACGGTCCGCGTGACTCGAGACGCTCAGCCGGTAGAGGAAGCGCTCAATCCCGTAGCGCACGAGGACAAAGTTGAAATCCTCTCCTCGCTCCTTAGCTTGGCGAAGGAGGCGATCGTGCACGGATGCGGTGAGGTTGGCTGGAGTTCCTCTGCTCACGCCATGGACTCCATGTAAGGCATCATGACGTTAGCCACGCGGCATGTCTTGGCCGCCTGCCACAGCTCATCCATTGTGCATGTGCGCGATCGGCGGCAGTCGCGAAGGGCCTCGATGGCGACATCCAGGCCGATCTTGTTCCTGTACTTGAAGCAGTCGGCCACCGTTCTGGCAGGCGTCGTCACCTTGACGCGGACTCCCTCAATCTTGTGTTCCTCGACGCCCCTTGTCAGGGCGAGGGTTGAGCAGCGGACGATGCGGATGGGAAGCTGCGTAATGCGGGGCCGCCACGCTTTTCGATCAACGGCCAGCCAAACCTCAAACGGGTTCTGCGTGGTGAGATCGTGGAACCTCAGGGCCGAAAGCAGACAGACAACGCCGCCGGGGATTCGCTTGCTGACCTCCGCCAGTGTTCGATTCTCCGTGGCCTCGGCAGCGCTGGATGTGTAAAGGCCTCGGGCAACGCGACGCAGAAGGCCCCTGTGGTAGAGACGGTTGAGATACTTCCGAGGGATTCCGTAGGTGTCCAGGTCCCGTGGCCTCAGAAGGCCGGTCTTCCGAACAAGCTTCAGGACCTGTTCTTCAGTGGTGGGCTTCATCCTGAGATCTCCTGTGGTACGAATCCTCGGCACTTATTCATATCTGCCGAGGTTTTGTACCACAATACAGGCGGAAGTGCAAGTGCGATGAGAACTTGCGTAGCTCAATTGGGTTCCGGTTGAGGAGCGAAAATATTACGAAAAGCGTGTTGACAAAAGGTAGGTGACTTGGTATAATGCTGCCGTTTTGGAAATCAAACCATTCTTGGATTCGCAGAGGCAACGGGCCGGATGATGGAAGTTGTTGATCGCGAGGCTGTTGAGAGTAAGAAAGAAGGACACACCACGGAGAGCACGGAGAGCACGGAGAGGAAAGCGCCGCACCTCTCAGACGAGCAACGGGAGTGGCTGAACAAGGTTTTCATTCCAAACTTCCGCGCGGAACTGATGCGGACGCTCAAAGCGGAGGATTTCTTTGGGAGCAAGGCGAAGCGCGACAAGCGCGCCCCGAAAGATGGGCGCGCGAACCAACACGAACTCTCTGAAGAAGCGGCTGCGGAGACTCGAAACGAAAATAAAGATGCCGCGGAGGGCCTTGATGGCGGGCAGCCCGGTGCCGTCGAGGACAGGGCGACGCAGCGTGTCCCCGAACTCGAGGGCGAGAACAAGAGGCTGCGGGCCGCGCTGGCCGAGACGCGCGTGGACCGCGAGCTTGTGTGGGCCGCGGCGTCGCAACACGCGATCAATCCGGCCCAAGTTGCGCATCTTTTGAAGGAACGGGTCCGGCTCGACAGGGACCTGGACCCGATTGTGGTCAATGCGAACGGGGATCGTGCGTACGACCGGTACGGCCGGGCGGTGACGGTAGCGGACGCGGTCAGGACCTTTCTGGAGGAAAATCCGCACCTGGTGCGACCGAGCACTGAACTCGCTGGCGGCGGCAGCGGAGGGACTGACGCGACGGTGCGAACGCTGCGGGTGGCGGCGGTCACGGGCGGCGATCTCATAGAGGAAGCACTCAGAGAAGGACTCTGATCGAGCGTAGCGCCGGCGTCTCGCCGGCTGTGTGTGGAGGGCGCCGGCTCTGAGCGGAGCCGAAGCGTCCCGCCCTCCATTCAGTGGACATGGCGGGGGCAAGATGCCCCCGGGACATGCCGGCGGCCGTCCTTCGGACGGCGGGATGCCGGCGCTACATAGAAGAAGGAGTATTGATGTCGAGTTTGAGTTTAGCCAAGGCCGGGTTGCTCAGCCAGAGCAAGCTGGTGCAGGGGATCATTGCCGAGATCCTGGCGGTGGACGCGTTCAGCCGCGTGCTGCCGTTCGTGCTCACCGAGGGCAAATCGCTCACGTACAACCGGAGCCTCAACACGGCGAACACGGCGAAGTGGATTGACGTGGGCGACACGGTGTCGAAGACGCCGGCCTCGATCACGCAGGTGACCGCGTCGTTCGGCCGCATCGTTGCGGACGCGGAGGTGGACGCGCTCGAGGAGCTGACGATGAGCGAGCGCACCGACCAGATGCGGGCGCAGGTCGAGGAAAAGTCGCGGGCGATCGGGCGGCTGTGGAAGCAGGGGCTGATCACGGGCGACGGCTCGGGCGGCAAGATCAGCGGGATCAACACGCTGGTCGAGTCGGACCAGGTGCTGGACATCGCCACGACGACGGCGTCGGCGATCACGTTCGACGGGCTCGAGCAGCTCATGGCGAAGGTCACCGCCAAGGACGGGCAGGTGGACTTCATGCTGATGAACTCGAGCATGCTGCGCGCGTACCGCTCGCTTGTGCGCTCGACGGCGGGCGAGACGGACACCATCACGCTCGGGTTCCTCGACCCGATCACGGGCCGGCAGGGCTCGTTGACGGTGAATGCGTTCAACGGCGTGCCGATCTTCGTGAACGACTACGTCGGCACGGAGACCACGGGCGGCCTGAGCGGCGTGACGCGCATCACGGCGGGCTGCTTCAGCGAAGGGGTCGGCCTGACCGGGTTCATTCCGGCGAAGGTCGGCAAGCTCGTCGAGGTCACGCCGGTGGTCTACGACCAGGATCGCGATGCGATGTTCCGCAGGCTGCGACTCATTGCGGGGCTGGCGCTCTATTCGACGAGGGCGCTGGCGCAGTGGGTCAAAGTGTCTTCGTAATGAAGACGCAGTCTTCATCACGAAGACCTAAGCAGTTCCCTACGGGAACTGCAGTGTCTGCGTCGTAGACGCGACCTAAGCGGTTCCGTTCCGGAACCGCAGTGCCGGCGTAGCGAAGACGGGTGTCTTCGCTACGAAGACCAGTCTGGACAAGGTAGGCCCGGGATGTCGGGCGGGGGGCTCATTCCCTCCGCCCGACTTGTTGAAAGCGTGACGGTAGCGATGTAGGGCGGGTCGCCCTCGGCCCGCCGTAGCGTCAAAGACGCGACACAGAGGCAATTGCCCCTTGTTTTTTTCGCCACTTCGTGGCTTCGGCGGGCCGAGGGCGACCCGCCCTACAACAGGACGCTGACTCGAAACGCCAGCGTGCAACAGACAGGCAAGAAGGAGCAGCATGGATCTGACGAATCGGAAAGCGGAGCGGCCAAGCGTCGCGCTCTGCATGATCGTCAAGGACGAGGCGGCCACGCTCGAGCGCGCGATCCGGAGCGCTCTGCCGGTGGTGGACGAGATCGTCATCGGCATAGACGACCGCACGAGCGACGAGAGCGAGCGGATCGCGCGCGAACTCGCGGATGAATTCGCGGGCGAAGCCGCGGACACGGTGTTTCGATTCACCTGGACGGACGATTTCGCGGCGGCGCGCAACCGGGCGCTCGAGCGGTGCACGGCCGACTGGGTGCTGCAGCTCGACGGGCACGAGGTGCTTGCGCCCGCGAGCGTCGAGTCGTTCCGCAAGATGATGGCCATCCTGCCGCCCGAGACCGAGGCGGTGGGGTTCCGGCTGAAGCTGCAGCCCGAGGACAACAACCACGTCGGGATCCAGCTCCGGCTCTTCCGCAACAACGGCCGCATCCGCTACCGGGGCGAGGTGCACAACGAGCTCGTCGTGGACAAGGCGAAGACGATCGGATTTGCGGACATCGTCATCGAGCACCTGCGCACGCACGCGAATCGCGACGAGCGCACGTCGGCGCGCAACGAGATGGTGCCGCGCCGGATGCGCGAGCGGCTCGAAAAGGACCCGAACGATACGAAGGCGCTCTACTACCTCGGCCTACACGCGCACGAGGCCGGCGATTACGCCGGGGCGATCGGCTACTACGAGCGCTACCTCGACGTGAGCACGCACCCGGAGGAGCGCTACAAGGTGCTGTGGCACGTCGGGCGGTGCCACTACTTGCTCGGCCGGCACGAGGCGGCGCGCGAGGCGTTCCTGCGCGGCACGAGCGAGCGGTGGGACCTGGCCGAGTGTTACGTCTCGCTCGGCGAGATGGCGCTTGCCGACGAGGCCTCGTCGCCGACGAAGTACGCCGAGGCCGAGCACTGGTTCAAGCTCGCGTGCGACCGGACGCTGCCGCTCTCAGGCGTCTTCTTCAGCGAGGATTTCTACACGTGGCTCCCCTACCACAAGCTGTGCGAGCTCTACGAGCGCTGGAGCGAACCGTACAAGGCGATTCTCGCCGGCGAGAAGTTGCTCCGGTTCGAGAGCGTGCCCGAGAAGTTTCGCGAGCAGGTCAAGGCATTCATGCCGCAGTGGGCCGAACGGATTATCGAGGCGCGCGCCATCCCAAAGGCGAACACGGCGCGGCGCAACTTCCTGATCGTTGACGCGACGGGCCAGTTCAGCCGCGAGCTCGAGCGGCACGTGCGCGAGCGCTACAACGTCGAGCGGATCGAGACGTTCCTGCCGCAGTACCTGCGGTGGGCGGACGTGGTGTGGTTCGACTGGTGCGACGAGAGCGTGGTGCTCGCGAGCCAGGTGCACTGGGACGCGCGCGTGATCGTCTGCTTCCGCAGCTACGAGCTTTTTTCGCAAGCGCCCGCGCAGGTGAACTGGGCCAACGTGGACAACGTGGTGTTCGTTGCGCCGCACGTGCGGCGGCTCGCCGAAGAGAGGCTCGGGCCGTTTGCGGGGCCCGAGGTCTCGACGATCCTCGACGGGATTGACCTTGACCGCTTCGCGTTCCGTGAGCGCGAGCCGGGCAACCGCATCGCGTGGGTCGGCTTTCTGAACCAGAAGAAGAACGTGCCGCTGCTCGTCGAGCTGGCGGCGCGGCTGCGCGACTACGAGTTCCACGTCGCGGGGCGGTTTCAGGACGAACGGCTGCGGCTGTACGTCGAGCACGCGATCGAGGTGAACGGTCTCGCAAACCTCACGCTGCACGGCTGGATCAAGGACGTGCCGGATTTTTTGGACGACAAGCACTTCATTCTCTCGACGTCGCTCTGGGAAGGGACGCACGTGGCGGCGATGGAGGGGATGGCGATGGGGCTCAAGCCGCTGATCCACGCGTGGATCGGCGCGGACGAAGTGTATGACACGCGCTGGACGTGGCGCGACGCCGCCGAGCTCGAGATGATGCTGCGCGGCGGACCGCGTCCGCGCGGCGGACCGCGTCCGCGCGGCGGACCGCGTCCGCGCGGGGGACCGCGTTCGCGCGACGGAGCGTACGAGCCGGCGGAGTACCGGCGCTTTGCCGAGATGAATTTCGATGTGCGAAAGCGGCTCGCGGCCATTGACGAGCTGATCGCGGAAACAGACGTCGCTGCCGTGATTGAGGAGACAGTCGCATGAGTAACCGCGGTGTAGCGCCGGCATCTCGCCGGCTCTGTGGAGGGCGTCCCACCCTCCTGTGCGATACTGATGCGGCGGCAGGATGCCGCCGAGACAGCCGGCAAGATGCCGGCGCTACCTGCAGGCGGCTTAGCGTTATTGCTGAACGATCGGCAGAAAGGGTTCCTGTATGAGCAACTACAGCACGGACACGGACCTGGAGGCGTACGAGCCCACGGTGCTCAATCACCTGCCGGACACGACGCCGACGACGACGGAATTCGACGACCAGCATGGCGAGGCGAAGCGGGTGATTGACGAGATCGTCCTCAAGCACCTGCCCGACGAGCTGCGCGAGGCGGTGCGCACGGGCGACACGAGCCTCGAGGACATCGTGGACGAGGCGGACCTCAAGACGGTCTCGATCTTCTACACGCTGTTCATGATCTTCAATTGGATCTCGTCGAGACGCGGCGACATTTTCTGGCACAAGGCGCGCACGTACCGCGCGCTGTTTGAGGAGGCGATGAGCGCGCTGAGCTTCGATGTCTCGACGGACACGGTCGCCAGCACGTTCGAGGGCGAGATTCGCCTGGGCGAGATCACGCTCGAGCGGGAGTAAGCGATGAGGACTCATAACCAGGTCGCGTCGATCCTGAGAATTGGCACGCCTTATCAGCATAGGCGCACAGCCGGACGCTGGGGATGGACCTTATGAGTACGCCGAAGGAGATCTATAACGAGGTCGTCTCGATCCTGAGGGCCGACAGCACGCTCGGCGCGTATGTGGACGCGATCTACGAGCGCGAGCGCGATAACGTGGACGAGGGCAAGCGGGTCGTCGTGATGGTCGAGCCGAGCGAGACGTGGCAGATAGACCCGTACTGGCCCACCCAGGAGATCTTCGTGATCGCGATCATCGGCTGGATCGTCGAGCCCGACCCGGACAAGGCGATCAACGACGGGAGCACGAAGCAGATCCTCGACCTGGAGTTCGACATCAAGTACGCGCTCGCGGGCTATCCGGGCCTCAACGGTACGTGCGACTCGTTTGTGTTCTACACGTCAAAGTTCGACCGGCGGCGCCGCGCCTACGGCGCCGGCTCGTCGCTGCGGCGGCCGCCGCTGTACGGCGTCGAGATCTTCATGGAAATGTTCTACGAATCGGACTTGTAAGTGCAACGGCAACGAAAGGGGATATAGCAATGACGACGACAGCGGTGAAATCGCGAATTGCCGGTGCGATCACGCGCACGGGGTTGATCCGCTCGAGCGCCGCGCTCACGTCGAGCTACGTGGCGGGCACGGTGATCGGCGTCGAGGACTTCGGCATGCTCGTGCTGCTCGTCAAATATACGATGGGCAGCGGCGAGAGCAACAACGCCGTCGTGCTCAAGCTGGAGTTCAGCACGGACGGCACGAACTTCTACCGGCAGACGGACAACGAGGCCACCGTCGAGCTTCGCGAGTACACCTTCACGGCGGAAAGCAGCCCCGGGACGTACGACTCGATTGCGATCGTCATCCCCGTGGCGGCGATCTCACACGTGCGCGTTTCCGCTAAAGAAACCGGCGTCGCTTCGAACGCCGGCACGTGCGAGATCAAGTACGCGCTCGGCTGGTAGCCGGGCGCTTGCAGGGCAAGCGCCTTGGCGCATTCGCGGTGCGCGGACGCACCGGGAATCCGCACCGGCTGGTCGGCGGGCGCTTGCAGGGCAAGCGCCTTGGCGCATTCGCGGTGCGCGGACGCACCGGGAATCCGCACCGGCTGGTCGGCGGGCGCTTGCAAGGCAAGCGCCTTGGCGCATTCCCGGTGCGCGGACGCACCGGAAATCCGCACCGGCTGGTCGGCGGGCGCTTGCAAGGCAAGCGCCTTGGCGCATTCC
>CBDUSE010000114.1:0-10538 GCA_965369835.1 uncultured bacterium | reverse complement strand
ACGCGGCTCGTCGGGGAACACCGCACGTGCATCCGCTGTGAGAAATGCGGGCTAATCACATCATTCCCCTTCGGGGACCCCAAACGACCTGACCGGTCCAGAGGACAACTGCGGACGCTCCCAATTGCTCAACTGAGGCGGAAGCACCCAGGAACAGGTGCACCCCGGCTCCGGCAGGCTTGCACAAAAGGTGAGCCGCAAAAGGTAAGCCGGCTACATCCCGGGCGGGCGCTTGTCGGGAAGCCCTTCGGGCAGGTAGGGGCGGGGGTTCACCGGCTCGTCGTTGATCCGCACTTCGTAGTGCAGGTGCTCGCCGGTGACGTTGCCGGTCGCGCCCGAGAGCGCGATCTGCTCGCCGCGCTCGACGTGGTCGCCGACCTTGACGAGGAGCTTCGAGAGGTGCGCGTACCGCGTGCTCATGCCGTTCTCGTGGTCCACGATCACCAGCAGCCCGTAGCCGCCGCGCCGGCCCGTAAAGGTGACCACGCCCCGAGCGGAAGCGCTCACGGGCGTGCCCGTGTCCACGGCGAGGTCAATGCCGGCGTGGAACCGCCTCTCGCCGCTGATCGGGTGGAGCCGCATCCCGAACTCGGACGAGACCCACCCGCGCTCGAGCGAGATCGGCAGCCCCCACGGGATCCGCTCGTATTGCTCGATCAGGTCCGGCACGCTCGCGAGCACGCTCGAGGGGAGATCGCTCACCCGCCGCGCGAGCAGTGGCAACGGCTCGCCTCCCGGCCCGAGCAGGACAAACCCGCCGGCCTCGTCCGCCGTCGCATCGAGCGGCCCGAGGCGCGAGCTGCGCGGGTCGGTGGCGCCGACGCCGCCCGCTATCAGCAACGCGACAAGCTCCGCCACGATAACGGCGCTCAACAGACCGATCGCCCACTGCTTGTGCCGCCGCGCACGCAACGAGATGCTCCGCCACCGGCACGCGTACGCCGTCTTCAGCGTCGGTCGCGAGCCGGTGCGTGCCCGCTGTGCGCTCGGAAGCTCGATCCGCATGTGCAGCTCGGAGCGGTCCGCCATGTTGCCTCGATCCTTTTCGTCAGAGGCGCAGCGCATCCACGGTCGCCCGGTCAAGCGGCTCCACCTGGACCAATGCTGCGCCCGCCTCGTTCCCCTTCGTATAGTATCGCACCGTGCCGAACGAGGTATCAACGAGTTTCGAGTGGGAGACGCAGAGGGCGGCCGCCAGGTTCCCGTCGGTGTCGTCCGCCGCGTCGCACAGGAGCACGATCGGCCCCACCGTGTCGTCGCGGTCATAGATCACGTCGCCGGCGAGCGCCAGCTCCTCGAGGCGCGCGTTCTCGCGCCGGTCCCTTCCGACGATCACCTTGCCGCCGCCGGGCAGCCGGAAGTGCCGGCCCACCTTGAGCAGCTCGAAGTCGTGCTCGTCCGCCTCCGGCTTGCGCTCGACCAGATCGCGCACCTTCCTCGCGAACCCCTCGTCCGTAAGCAGGCAGCCGCCCGCCGCATCGGGATAGTCCGTGATGCCGAACCGCGCCGCAAGCTCGATCTGCGGCTTGCGCGAACGGCCGCTGAAGCCGTAGAGCTCCTCGCGCTCGATCCACCCCTTCTCCTCCGGCAGCGTCGGCGGCAGCAGCTTCGCGCTGAGCGGGCGGAGCACGATCCCCCGGGCGCCCGCCTCGCGATCAACGAGCTGCATCGCGTCGCGCCGCTGGCTCATCGGCCGCTGCCCGATCACCTCGCCCGTCGCCAGAAAGTGCGCGCCCGTCTCCTGCATGTACGCCCTGGCCGAGCGGAGCATCCCGATGCGGCAATCAATGCACGGGTTCATGTGCCGCCCGTAGCCGTGCGGCGGATCCTTGACGAGCTCGATCAGCTCGCGGGTGTTCTGCATCGTCTCGAGCGGCACGCCGAGCGCCCGACACGCCTTCGCCGCTTCGGCAATGCGCGATCCGCCCGACGGCGAGTGACAGAACACTGAGCGGAAGTTGAGCGCGACGACCCGGACCCCCTGCTCGAGTAGCAGCTTGGCCGCGAGCCGGCTGTCGAGCCCGCCGCTCATCAGCACGACGGCCGTCACAGGGCGGCCGTCCTCATCGAGCCGCTCGGGCAAGCGCTCAGTCGCGGCTTCCACGCTCTTCTCTTCCTCGAACCGCTTGACCATTCGTCGTCCTGACAAAGCAAGGGGAAACGAGTCACCCTTCTCGGCGCAACTCCTTCCCCCTCGCACGCTGCCTTGTCCTACCGCGCTTCGGTGGCGCGGATGCTTCGATCGTCCCCGTTGCCGGGGAGCACCTCGTTCATGCTGCCGGTACGGTATCCCCGGCAATCGAGCGTGACATAATGATACCCGATCTCGGTGAGCCTGTGAACCACCTGCTCGCGCACGGGGGCCGACGCCAGCCGCTCGATCTCGTCGGCCGACCGGACGTCGGTCGATCGGTCGGCTGCCACCTCGATCCGCGCCACATCGCCGTGGTGACGTACCCGGACCTGCCGAAAGCCAAGCCCCCTCAGAAAATCCTCCGCCGCCTCGACCATCGCGAGCTTCTCCCGCGTGATCGCGTCGCCGTACGGGATGCGCGACGCCAGGCACGCCGACGACGGCATCTCCCACGTCGGCAACCCGAGCCGCTTCGACAGCGCTCGGATATCAGCCTTCGTCAGCCCCGCCTCCATGAGAGGGCTCACGATGCCAAGCTCGCGCGCCGCCTGCATCCCCGGGCGGTAATCGCCGGGGTCGTCGGCGTTCGCCCCGTCGGCCACCTGCGCTATCCCCTCCTCACGCGCGACCTCGAGCAACCTGCCCAGCAGCTCACGCTTGCAGACGTAACACCGCTCGGGCGGATTGCCGGCGAAGCCCTCGATCGCCAGCACGTCCGCCTCGATCGTCACCTGCCGGACACCGATCTCGCGCGCAAGTTCTTCGGCCTGCGCGCGCTCCCGCTGCGGGTAGATCGGCCCGGAAACGGTCACGGCCAGGACCCGGTCGCCCAGCACGTCGTGCGCGACCCTCACGAGCAGCGAGCTGTCCAGTCCGCCGGAGTACGCCACCAGGAGCGAGCCGTACCCGGCCAGACAATCCAGCAACCGTTCGTACTTCGTCTCAAGCTCGTCCGCGCTCATTCGACCGTCTCGTCTTCGGAAATCACCCTTCCGCCTTGCACGCACCTTACAATATCACGCCGCTTCCACAAGTTCCACGCGCGCACACGCGGACGCGGGCCGAGCACGCTTTAAAAGAAGCATCGCCCTTCTATCCAAGGCTGAAGCCTCGGCGGGTAAGCCCGTTGAAACGGGCTACATATTGGGGAGGCGAACACGCTCTGTACCAGCCCTGAAGGACTGGCCTGGAAAGGACCGAAAGCCCGCTCAAGCGGGCTCATCTTGGCTCAGAGCGCGCGGTGCTCTTGGTGCCCCCCGTCGTCGCACACCAGCTCCTTCCCCTACAGCCCGTTTCAATGGGCTTCCCCCTGGGGCGCGAGCGAGCTGAAGGACTGGCCTGGAAAGGACCGAAAGCCCGCTCAAGCGGGCTCGTCTTGGCTCAGAGCGCAGCGTGCTCTCGGTGCCCCCCGTCGTCGCACACCACCTCCTTCCCCTAAAGCCCGTTTCAATGGGCTTCCCCCTGGGGCGCGAGCGAGCTGTCACCGACGCCGGCTTGTGGTCCGGCACGTGCAAGCCCACTTCGGCAGACGGCGCAGGAGGAAAGTAGGATGCTCTGCCAGCCGGCTTCAGCCGGCGCCCTCGTTTGCCACCGGCTTCAGCCGGTGGTCAAGGCCAGGGGGAAACCGTCAATCAGCCCGCTTCAGCGGGCTTGCCCGCCGCAGGCGTGGCTTCTCGACCATCCGGCTTGGGCCGGTTCCTTGACGGGAAACTGCGCGGCCGCCGGCCCAGGTCACTTAGTGCGTCTTCGAGCGGATGAACTTGATGTCCTTCCGGATCAGGTCCTGGTTCTCATTGAGGATCTTGAGCTCCGTCATGATCTTCTCCTGGTTATCGAGGACCTTCTGGAGCGTCTTCGCGACGGCGGCGTCGGCCTTCGTCTCCTTGACCACCGTCTCCTTGACGGTTGCCTCGTCCGCCTTCTCCGTCCCCGAACCAGGGTTCGGCGCGTAGGCCGCCGTCACGACCAGCACCATCAGCGCGGCCATGATGCAAATGGCGATTCGCTTGTCCATGAGACTCCCTCCATATCCCTCTGTGTCCGTCCAAGAATCCCTGCGTGCTCTGCGCCTTCGTAAGAGGATCTTTGTGCCTCTCGCAGAGGCGCGGAGTCCGCAGAGGGCCGAGGACGAGCTCGTCCTACATCCTGCGCCGCGCGCGCCTACGTCACGTTTCGGAACTCCTCGACGTCGCTGTCCTTGCCGATCACGACGAGGATGTCGCCCTCGTTGATAACCGTTTCCGCCGCCGGCGCCACGACCGTCTCGCGGGCCCCGGCCCTCGGCGATTTGATCGCGATGACGGTCACGCCGTGCGCGGCCCGGATCTCGGACTCCGCGAGGCTCTTGCCCCAGAAAATGTGCGGCGCCGCAGCCTCGAGGATCGAGTAGCCTGGCCCAACCTCAACATAATCGAAAATCGTCGGCGAGGCCAGGACGCTCGCAAGTTTCGTTCCCATGTCGCGCTCGGGATAGACGATCCGGTCCGCCCCGACGCGCGTCAGGAGCTTGCCGTGCGACTCGGTGAGCGCCTTCGCCACCACCGTCGGCACGCCCGCCTCTTTGAGCGCCGTCACGATGAGCAGGCTCGACTCGACGTCGTCGCCGATGCTCACGATCGCCACGTCCACCGCGTCGGCCGCAACCTCGGCGAGAGCGCCGTCGTCGGTCGCATCGAGCTGCACCGTTTTCGAGGCGGCGCCCGCCAGCGCCTTGAGTTTCCGCTCGTCCCAGTCCAGGGCGATCACGTCGCAGCCACGCTTGCCGAGTGCCCGCGCCACGCCCTGGCCGAACTTGCCCGCGCCAACGATGAGAAATCTTTTCGCCGCCTCCGCCATCAGCCTTGACGCTCTGCGATCTCTGCGCCCTCTGTGGTGAATTCTTCTACTCGACCGTCACGCTCTTGGCGAGGTTGCGCGGCTTGTCGATATCGCAGCCGCGGATGCGCGCGATGTAGTAGGCCAGCAACTGGAGTGGGATGGCGTTGACGAGCGGCGAGAGCTCCTCGCGCACCTCAGGCACGTAGATCACCTCGTCGCTGATCGTCTTGATGTGCTCGTCTCCCTCGGTCGCAATCGTCACGAGGTAGCCTTTGCGGGCGCCCACTTGCTCGACGTTCGAGACCATCTTCTGGTACGTGCTGCCCTTCGTGCAGATGGCAAAAACGGGGAATCGGCCTTGGATGAGGGCGATCGGCCCATGCTTCATCTCGCCGGCCGCGTAGCCCTCGCAGTGCATGTACGAGATCTCCTTGCTCTTGAGCGCCCCCTCAAGCGCCGAGGGAAAGTTGAATCCCCGACCAAGGTAGAGCGAGCTCTTTGCGTCATAGACTCGGTTCGCCACCTGCTTGATCGGCTCGACGTCCTCGAGCACGCGCTCGATCACGTCGGGTACGGCAAGCAAGTCGCGCATGAAGGAGTCGTAGTCCTCTTCACTGATCTCGCCCCGCACGCGGGCCAGGTGCAGGGCCAGGGCGTACATCACGGCGATCTGGCTCGTGTACGCCTTCGTCGAGGCGACGCCGATCTCGGGCCCGGCCTGCGTATAGAGCACGTGGTCGCTCTCGCGCGCGATCGTGCTCTCGCGCACGTTGATGACGCCGAGGATGGGACTGCCCATCGCCTTGGCCGCGCGCAGGCTGGCGAGCGTGTCGGCGGTCTCGCCCGACTGCGAGATCACGAGCACCATCCGCCGCGGGTTAAGCTTGAGGCGCCGGTAGCGGAACTCGCTCGCCCAATCGGTGTGCACATCGAGCCCGCACAACTCGTTCGCCAGATAGGTGCCCACCATCCCGGCGTGCAGGGCCGTGCCGCACGAGACGATCGAGATATCCGTCAGCGACCGCAGCAGGTCGGCCGTCAGCGGCTTGCCCTCGACAAGCAACTCGCCCGTGTTCGGGTCAATCAGGCTGCTGAGCGTGCGGCGCAGGGCGGCCGGCTGCTCGTAGATCTCCTTGAGCATGAACGTCTCGTAGCCGCCCTTCTCGGCTTCGTCGGCCGACCACGTGACCTCCGAGATCGTGCTCTCGAGCGGTTCGCCGTCAAGATTGGTCTTCGTGAAGCCCTCGCGCGTGATCTCGAGCAGCTCCTCGTCGTTGAGATACAGCACGCGGCGCGTGTGCGCGATGATGGAAGCCGCGTCGCTCGAGACGAAGTACTCACCATCGCCGATGCCGAGCAGGAGCGGGGCGCCCGAACGCGCCGCCACGAGCCGGTCCGGCTCACCCTCATGCAGGATGCAGAGCGCATACGTGCCGCGCACACGCTTGAGCGCGGCCCGCGTTGCCTCGATGAGCGTTGAGGCGCCGCTCTGGAACTCATCCTCGATCAGGTGCGCCACCACCTCCGTGTCGGTCTCCGACCGGAAGTCGTGGCCCTTGAGACGAAGGGCTTCCTTTAGCTCGTTGTAGTTCTCGATGATGCCGTTTTGCACGAGCACGGTTGCGCCTGAGCCGTCGCTGTGCGGGTGTGCGTTCACGTCGGACGGCCGGCCGTGCGTGGCCCAGCGCGTGTGCCCGATACCGATCTCGCCGGGCAGGTGCTCGCCCTTCAGCTCCGCCTCGAGGTTCGAGATCCGCCCCTCCTTCTTCGAGGTGACGATCTCGCCCCCGGGGCTGAGCACCGACACGCCGCACGAGTCGTAGCCGCGGTACTCGAGCCTCTTGAGACCATCAATCAAAATCCCCTGCGCCTGCCGCGCCCCAATGTAGCCAACAATCCCACACATTCGATCAACTAATCTCCTGCTGTCTATACACGTACTTACCCAAGTTCGTTCATCGGTATCTCCACGGTCGTGACGGACAGCCGACGCGCGTGCAGGGACACTTCCTCGGGGACTCTCTGCGCCACGACAAAGGCTCTCACGGTACCGTGCCCACCATCGATCCTCAGAGCCTCTAGTAGTGCCCTATATTTGACTGCTTGGTAGATGCCTTTGACCAGCTCGCCTCGTGTCACCTGAGTCTTCACTTCCACCACGGCCGGCTGTTCTGAATCGGGAGAGAACACAACATCACAACGGTCCCCCGAGGGGAATGGATACTCGATTGTCGAATGCAGCCGTCGGTCGAGGCCTAAGTGTTGAGGATGGGCAGCTACAAAGCCCTTCAACCGCTTGTGCGCACGCGACTCGCGTCCCCCTCGCAACTTGGCTGTCGCCAGCGCCTCCCTGTCGAGGTCTTCAGGACCTGGCTCCGCTGGCTCCAAACCCAAGTTGTGAAGGAACTGATCCCAATGCTGATACGCCACGATCTGGGTGCAGATCCTCCGAAACTGGGCCTCGCGCACCTCGGGTGAAATCGCGTCACCTCCGGGAAGAAAACTCTCCCCGGGAAGCTGGGTATTCTGGTTGACAACAATGGCGTTGATCATGGGCACTCGGTTGGGGAGACACCACTGATCCCGAATGCAGCCGAGAGCGCGCGCAATCGGTCTGTGATGCGGCAATTGCGCTCGACGAGCCAGTTCCCCGTAAGTGATGGTGCCCCCTTGGCGACCCAGCTCAACGAGATGAGGCAGAACTCGATCGGCAATCTCTATGGTGTTCAATGCGGCATCCTCGCAACCGGATCGAGAGATGACTACACGTTCTCCCGGGGTGTCGCAAGCACTTCTGTGAGCTGGAAGTCCTGTGCCGCCTCGGCTACGCCGAGCAGTTCCCGTGCCTGGGCGAGCAGAAAGATCGAACCGGTCACGAGAACGAAGCCTTTTTGCCCACGCATGCGCGTCTGCGCGGCGGCGAGCGCCTCATCGAGCCGCGCAACGACCCGCACCGGCCGCCCGAGCGCGTAGCGGCTCGCCGTATAGAAGAACTCGTCGGCCCAGAGCGCTCGCTTGCTCGCCGGCTCGGTCACGATCACCTCGTCCGCGCGCGGCACAAGCGCCCGGCAGATTCGGGCTGCGGGCTTATCCTTGAGCATGCCGATCACGAGCAGCAACCGCTCATCGTCGGCGAGAAACTCGTCGAGCGTTGCCCTGAGCGCCTCGGCTGCCGGCGCGTTCGCCGCCGCATCGAGGATGAACGCAGGGTCGCTCCAAATAATCTCGAAGCGGCCCGGCCAGCGCGCCTCGGCGAATCCTTCGCGGATCGCGCCTTCGGACGCCTCGATCCCGGCCTCGGCGAGCACCTCTAAGACGCCGAGCGCCACGGCGCAGTTCCCTGCCTGATGCGCACCGTACAGGCTAACGTGCAGCCCTTCGCAGGTGCGCTGCGGGGTGCGCACCGTCAGCGTCTGCCCCTCGCGATTGGGCACGCGCGCCTCCACGACGATCTCGCGCCCGACCTCGATGAGCGGCGCCCCTTTCTCGGCCGCCGTGCGCCGCACCACGTCGCGCGCCGGCTCGACCAGCGCGTCGGCGACGACCGGCACGCCTGGCTTGATGATCCCCGCCTTCTCTCCGGCGATCTCAGGGATCGTCTCGCCAAGCCACGCCGTGTGGTCCACGCCGATGCTCGTGATCGCCGAGACCGCTGCCTTGATCGCGTTCGTCGCGTCGAGCCGCCCGCCCATGCCGACTTCGAACACCGCCACGTCGCAGCCACGCGCCGCAAAGAGGTCGGCCGCCATCGCCGTGACCACCTCGAAGAACGTCGGCGACGCCACGCCTTCGCGTGGCGCGATGTCCTCGCGATCGCCCATTTCTTCTATGATGGGCAGCAACCGCTCGAGGTGCTCGACCACCTCCGCCTCGCTCACCAGCTCGCCGCCCACCTGCATCCGCTCACGAAACGATGAAATATGCGGCGAGGTGAACAACCCGACGGTATGCCCGCCCGCCTTGAGCGCCCCCGCCACGAGCGCCGCGACAGAGCCCTTGCCGTTCGTGCCGGCGATGTGCACCACCACATAGCGCCGCTCCGGATGCCCGAGCGCCTCGAGCAGGTAGCGCGTGTTCGCAAGCCCGAGCTTCGTCCCAAACATCCGTATCTTGTAGAGCGTGTTGATCGCGTCCTGGTATTGCATGATGATCAGCCACAGATTGACACAGATGAAACAGATCAAGACGGCTGACCTTGGCCGGTCTTCTTCTGATCTGTCTTATCTGTGAAATCTGTGGCCAACTACTCCTCGTACTTCATATTCAGGTCGGCCAGCTTCACGTTCGTGCGCCGCAGTCGGCCCACCAGCGTCTCGGCGATGTTGCGATAGACGCACGCTGCGATCTCCGGATGGTGCGCCATGAGGTGCTCGAAGTCGCGCTTGGCGATCACGAGCACCGTCGCGTCCTCGACGCATACAGCCGACATCGAGCGCGGCAACGAATCAATGAGTGCGAACTCCCCAAAAATCTCGCCCGCGCACACCCCTGAGACCGGCGGATTCGGCATCGCCGTGTCCGAAGAACGCGCCTCGTCGCGGATCTCGATGCAGCCCCTCGTCACCACGTACATCTCGGCGCCCGCACTCGCCTCGGTAAAGACCGTCTCGCCCGCGCGGTAACGTTTCTCCGTGCAGATCCGGCCGACGCGGTCAATGGCCGCCTCGTCCAGCCCGTCGAAGATGCCGATCCGTGCCATGATGCCGTCAATCTCGACGCTCTTCTTCTTCTGCAGCACGCTGGTGTTGACGATGTCGAAGACCGGCCTGACCTCGTCGAGAAATTGCACCTCGCACAGATCGTAGTCGCAGACGAGCTTTGCCATCTTCACCACGTCGAGCCGCTCGACTGAGTGAAACACCATCGCCGGGCAGTACGCCACCGGCACGTAGCCCATGAGGTCGAGCGTGAACTGCAAGCGCGGCGAGTGCGCATTGACGTCCACCTCGATGTAGTCGCACCCGTAGTGCGTTTCCGCCAGCTCGGTCACGCGCCTGAGCAGGAAGCCCTTGACCGCCTCGTCGAACTCGATCAGCTCGAAGATCCGGCACTTGCGGTCAATATCGTCTATGGCGAACCCGATCGCGCCCACCGGCGTGCCGTGCTCACGCGCGACGAGGTAGGTGGCATTGGCCGCCTTGATCTTGAGAAAACCGTAGTCGAGGTGCATCCCGCCAAAGACTTCCGGCTTGGCGACGCGCCCCTGCTCGATCCGCAACAGCCGGTGCGACCAGTCATCCTGCAGCTCGACGATCTCGTACTCGAGGTCCGACCGGTACGGCTCGACGCCCGCCTTGACGATCAGGTCCGGCTCGAGCCCCATGCTCTCGAGCGCACGCGCTCCGAGCGCGTACACCGCCTTGATCACGGGCGGGTTGTTCTTGCGCAGCTTCGCCGCGCTGCCGAAGAGCCGACCGAAAAACACGACGCTCTCGCGGTTCTTCATCGCGTACTTCAGCGGCTCGAAGCCGATCGGCGCGAACCCGAGCCGCAGCATGATCTTCTGCGCGCCCACGTGCACGCAGCGCGCCTCGCCGAAGCCGAACTCGATTCGCTCGCCGATCCGCTCGATGCGCGCGCGGCCCAG
>CBDUSE010000113.1:0-10594 GCA_965369835.1 uncultured bacterium | reverse complement strand
GTTTTTTGGTTGGTGTGTTTGGCTGTGTATATGTTGTCGGTGGGGTCGTTTCTTCCTGGGGCGGTGGGGGGGCGTTGGTTGGGGGAGGGGGAGATAGGACAGATAGGACGGATATGACGAGATAGAACGGATAGGACGGAGGGGGCTTCCACGGGGTCAGGAGAGATGGAGAATGCTGGAATGTCAGGGGGCGGAAAAACGTTGAAGGGAGGGGGGGAGTGGGCCGACAATCATATAGAGGATGGGGCGAATAGGTGGGTTTGTGGTGCGTCGAAGCCGATGGGTCTCCGGGGAAAAGGCCGGAGGCCGGGGGTTCGGGTTTTTGTTGACGTTTTTCGGGCCGGTGGCCCGGGGAGGCGTTCCGATGCGCAAGCATAGAGTGTGGGCGAAGGGCACGGGCACGGTGCTGGCGGCGGTCGTCGCGGCGGGGCTGCTCGCCGGGTGCTATACGGTGCCCGAGACGGGGCGGAGGACGTTGATCTTGATCCCCGAGAGCCACGAGATCGCGATGGGGGTCTCGGCGTACAACGAGATGAGGTCGCAGACCCCGATCTCGACCGATCCGAAATACAACGCGCAGGTCGAGCGCGTGGGGCGGCGGATCGCGGCCGTGACCGGCTTCGACCACTACGAGTGGGAGTTCACGGTCTTCGATCGGCCCGACACGATCAACGCCTGGTGCCTGCCGGGCGGCAAGATCGGGTTCTACGCGGGGATCTTCCCGCTGTGCGGCAACGACGCCGGCGTGGCGACCGTCATGGCGCACGAGATCGGGCACGCGATCGCCAAGCACGGCGCAGAGCGGATGTCGCTCGGGCTGATCCTGCTCGCCGGGCAGGCGGCGGTGGCGGTCGCAACCAAGGACCAGGACCGCTCGGACCGCGAGATGATCATGGCGGCCTACGGGATCGGCACGACGCTGTTCGTGGCGCTTCCGTACAGCCGCAAGCACGAGTACGAGGCGGACCGCATCGGCCTGATGCTGATGGCTAAGGCGGGTTATGACCCGCGTGAGGCGACGTATTTCTGGCGGCGGATGATGAAGTTCAGCGAGGCGCGCGGCGGCGCGCCGCCTGAGTTCCTCACCACGCACCCGAGCGACGCGCACCGGATCGCGCAGCTCGAGCAGTACATGCCGCAAGCGCTCGAGTACTATTACGAGGCGACGGGTCTCGGGCCGCCGCCCGGCCGCGTGAACAGGCCGTCCGAGTCCGGGCTCCCGTCGGCGCCGATTCTGCGCACGGGCGGAGGGCGGTAGGCGAGCGGGTCATTCTGGCGGCAAGCCGACGTTGTCTCCGGCCTGCTTGAGCGCCGCGAGGACCCGGGCCATCTCGATTCCCATGATCCGCGCATTCCGACGTCACCAGCCCCAGGCCGCTCGGCGCGTCGCGCACGACGTCTTACCCCTTTCGGCATGAGGCCTCATCCCTTGCGGCATGAGTAGACGAAGGCGGGCGGCAGGTTGCACATCGTTCGGTAATGGGTGATCTGCGGGAAGGTGCCGCGGAGGAGCCGCTCGAACTTCCGGGCCGACGGCATCAGGACGTACGAGTTGTAGTACTGGACGGTGTTGAAGAGGCCGCCGTCGCGAAGACACTCGTGCGTCACCGCGATGATCTGCTCGACGAGGGTCCACGGGAACACGGTCCAGGGAAGGCCCGAGACGATGTAGTCCACCCGGTCGAAGCCGCGTTCGGCCGCCAGTGCCGGGAGCTCTTCGGCGCTCGCCTCAGCGACGTCGAGGCCGGGGAAGCGCTCGCGAAGGACGGGGATGAACTCGGGATTCTTCTCGATGGCGAAGAAGGTAGTGTCGGGGCCGAGGCGCTCGAGGACGGCACGCGTAAACGCACCGGTGCCGGGGCCGTACTCGACGACGCAGCGTGCGTGCGCGAGGTCCATGCCGGCGATCATGCGGCGCGCGAGCGAGCGCGAGCTGGGGGCGATCGCACCGACCTCGGCCGGGTGTCTCAGGAATGCGCCGAAGAACGATCCCATGCCTGTCCTCGGAAGCGGTTCGAGTTTACCGGAGCACTCTAGGGGAAGGGCAAGAGCGGGTCAACCCGCCTTCGCTGAAGCTACGGCGGGCAAGCCCATCTTCGCTGAAGCTTTACCCACAAGCCCGCCTCGGCAGGAGCTCTGTGCGGCAAGCGCGCCTTCGCTGGGGCTTTGTCCGCAAGCCCGCCTCGGCCACGGCTTCAGCGGGTAAGCCGCGACGCTTGTAACGAGCGAAGAACCTCACGCATCCTCCTTCGCTGAAGCTACGGAGGACGTGGAGGCGCAGAGCATGCAGAGTCAGGGAGCGAAACGGACAGGCGCTCTAGCGGCGCCTCGTCGCGCGTGCGGCAACCCCCGCCAAGCCAAGCAACGCAAGCGCGAGCACCGACGGCTCGGGGATGGGGGTCAGGAGAAAAGCGTGTTGCTCGTTGCCGATGTAGCCGTAGCCGACGATTTGCCCCCTGTTGTTTATGCCCCGCGCCACCTGCAGCTCCCAGCCAGAGTCGGCGGGGATCAGATCATTCAGGTCTGTCATCTCGCCGTCTTGCCAGATGAAGGCATGTTGCACGGCCGATGCGCCCGACTTTGGGATGCGAGCGTTGCCCACAATTTGGCCGAGGTCATTAATGGCGAAAGCCTTGCTGAGATCACCCCCAAGGGTTCCGAGGTCGTTCATTCCCGCCGGCAGGCCGTAGGCAGGCTGGGGCAGCCAAAGGAACGCGCGGTCTTCGTAGTTGGCATTCAAGGAATAACCGACGACCTCGCTGCGGTTGTTGACTGCAAAAGCGGCGCCCCCCGGACCGCCGACCGTCCCTAAGTCTAAAGCCTGTCCGTTTGACCATAGACACGCATGCACAATCCCACTGCCGGCGTATTCGGCATCCCCGACGACTTCGCCGAACTCATTGATGTCGTAGGCGTGGCTGCGGTTGCCCCCGAACGTTCCCAGGTCGTTCATCCCAGCGGGCAGACCATGGGCAGGCTCCGGCAACCAAAAGAAGGCGTGGCGCGTGTCACTTGTGTCCGCCCAGCCGACAACTTGGCCAGAGTTGTTGATACCCCGGGCACGGCTGCTCTCGCCCCCAAGTGTGCCGAGGTCGGTCATCACATTCTCTTGCCAAAGGAAGGCCGTTGGAGCTTGGCCCACGATCTGTGCGCGGTCGTTGATGCCGTAAGCACAGCCGAACTGACCTGCCAGAGTCCCCAGGTCACTCATTGAGCCATCCTGCCACAAGAAGGCACGCAGGTCGGCTTCGGGGTCCTTATCCCGGCCCACTATCTGGCTGAGCTCGTTGATCGCGTAGGCATCGCTCCACGAGCCGTCCGGGAGTGTGCCGAGGTCGGCGACTTCGTACGGCGTGACGGCCTGCGCTGTCGTCACGAGGAAAAGAGATACTAGCGCAGTCCGGAAGAGCACGGCCTCATCCCCCCCTATCTCACACGAGGCACGATCTGTCTCCAACGAAACAGACAAATGTTACACAACTGCGCCCGTCCCGTCAAGGATAAAGACGCGCGTTCTCGGATGGCTGTCTCGCCTTTTTCGTTGACAGTCGAATGGGGCGGCGGGTATAGGTGGCGCCTGGTTTTCTTTCGGTTGGGGGTCGTGGGGAGGAGAGCGCTGCCTGTGCGGCTCGTCATGTGCGCGGGTTGTTCGGCCGGGGTCTTTCCGCATCGGCTCTCACCGTTCAGACGGAGGCAGGTAAAGGAAGCGAATGGCGGCGAAGGTCCGCGTGGCGGGGAAAGTCCGCACGTTCCCAGGCGGCTACGTTTTCAAGCACCTCAAGGGCGAGATCGAGCCCGGCCTGGGGGTGGCCGACGCACCGCTTCCCGCCCGCGCGATCGTTCCCCTCGCTCAAGGTTTTGGGGCCGAGGTGCCTGCGCTCGTGGGCGTGGGCGACACGGTCGCGGCTGGCCGGATCGTTGGCCGTGACGACGAGTCGGTTTCGACGCCCGTTCACGCGCCGGTTTCGGGCCGCGTCGAACGCATCTTCAAGCTCGAGATGCCCGGCGGCGAGGTGACCGCGCTCGAGATCCGCTCGGACGGCTCGACCGACTGGCAGCCGGTCGAGCGACGATACGGCGATGCCGCCAACGCCCCGCCCGAACAGCTCGTCGAGACGCTCTACCTCGCCGGGGTGACGGCGCTCGGCAAAAAAGGCATCCCGACGAAGTTCAACTCCTCGCCGATCGCGCCGGATGCTGTCGAGGCGCTGCTGGTGAGCGCCGTCCATTCCGAGCCGTACTCGCTGCCGAACGATGCGGTGCTCGAGCCGTACTGCAAGGAATTCGCCTCGGGTTTGCGCATCCTCAGGCGCGTCTTCAGCGGCGTGCGCACGATCGTCGGCCTCGACGAGCGGGACGCCGCGCTGGCGTCGCGGCTCGAATCGGAACTATCGGGTGACGGGGTCGAGGTGGTGCTCGTGCGGCCCAAGTTCCCGGCGGAATACGAGGCGGTGCTGACCGAGGTTCTTTTGCGGCGGATGGTGCCGGACGACAAGGCGGCGCTTGATGCCGGCGCGCTCGTGGTGGACGTGCAGACGTGTCTCGCCGCGCACGCCGCGTGCGTCGAGGGCAAGCCGCTGATCGAGCGGCTCGTGGCGCTCGGCGGCACCGGATATCGGGAAACGGGCGTCATCCGCGTGCGCATCGGCACGCCCGCAAGGGAGCTCGTCGAGGAGCGGCTCATCGAGGCGTCTCGGGTTCTTGAGAACGGCGCGATGGCGGGCCACGAGGTCACCGGCCCGGATTGGCCGGTCACGCGGGCCACGTGGGGACTGACGGCGCTGTTCGAGGACGTGTCGCGGCCGTTCATGGGGTGGATGGCGCCGGGGTTCGACTTCGACTCGACCACGCGCGCGTTCGGCTCGAGCTGGTTCCCGCCCAATGCGCGGCGCGCGGACACGAACCTTGCGGGCGAGCTTCGGCCCTGCATCCAGTGCGGCTACTGCTCGGAGGTGTGCCCGCGCGATCTTCTGCCGTTCCACCTCGACAAGGTGTTGGCCATTGACGCGATTGACGAGGCGGAGGAGATGCGCCTGTTCGGGTGCATCGAGTGCGGGCTCTGCTCGTACGTGTGCGTCTCGAAGATCCCGCTGATGACGGACATCATCGCGGGCAAAAAGCACATCATCGAGGAGCACGAGGCCGAGCAGGCCGAGCTGCGGCGCAAGCAGGCCGAGGAAGAGGCGCGCCGCGCGGCGGAGGAGGCCCGCCAAGCGGCCGATGTCTCATAGATCCTTGTGTGTGGCGCTCTCGTGTGAAGAGAGCGGGGATGCAACGATGTCGATGGAGGACTTCAGGAAGAGCTTCTGGAAGAAGCTCGGAGAAGCGGCAGCGGCGTTGGCTGTTACGGCGCTCTTCGCTGTCATGGCGATCATTGCGCAGTGGGTGGTACCTTGTATTAAAGCACTTGTTGAAGACCCGGCATATGGGAGGATCTCTTTCCCGATTTCAGCTGGACTTGCAGCCGCGGCGGCGTTCCTGCTTGTACGAAACATACAGAAGTACCGGAGATACGAAAAGCATCGGGAGGCCTTTGGCGTTCTGTGGGATAGCCGCTACCACATGAGGTCGAAGTGCTGCAAGAGGCCATTGACCGTCGGCTCGAGAGACTCCTCTATCTTCCACTGCTCAAAGTGCGATAGAAAACACCCGCTCAGGGCTGCCAACGGTGATGCACTGACAGAGAAGGAAGCCAGAGAACGACTGAAGAATCCGGGACAAGTATAAGGTCCTTCATACCTATGCTGGTTTGCGGAAGCTTGCTCTTGACTGATCGTGCGGCGGGCCTCTGGCCCCGCCGCAGCACCGAAGGTGCGGTAGGCATTGAGTCAGATGGATTCGGACAGAAAGTAGCGACACGTGAGGTCCTTGCGCAGCATACTTGAGCGCCAGCACCGGCGATGGGAGCGGAGCCGCATGCTGCGGCCCTGGCTGCCGCTGCTCGATGCGATTGACGCCTTCCTCTTCCGCCGGGCGGAGAACGCGCGCGAGGCGCCGTTTTTCCGCGACCGGATTGACATCAAGCGCTACATGATGATGGTGGTGATCGGCCTCGCGCCGGCCACTGTCGCTGCGGTCTATTTCTGGGGGTGGCGCTGCCTGTTGCTGATCTTCATCTCGTACCTGTTCGGCGGCACGGCCGAGGTGCTCTTCAGCGTCGTGCGCAAGGAGGAGGTGAACGAGGGGTTCCTCGTGACGGGCATCCTGTTTCCGCTCACGCTGCCGGCGGCGACGCCGTGGTGGGTCGTGGCGCTCGGCGTCGTGTTCGGCGTCGTGCTCGGCAAGGAGATCTTCGGCGGCACGGGCAAGAACTTCTTCAACCCGGCGCTGGTGGCGCGCGCTTTTGTTTACATTACCTTCCCCGTGCAGACGGCCGGGACGGGCATCTGGCATGTGAACGCCGCGAATGCCGGCTGGCCCGGCGGCTTCGCGTGTTGGGACTCGGCTGAGGTGGCAGAGGTGGACGCCGCCGTGGATGGGGTCAGCTCGGCCACGCCGCTCGCTGCGAGGAAGCAGTGGGCCAAAGCGACGGAGGAGGCGGCAAGGGCCGAGGCTAAGAAGGAGATTCCGACCCTCAGGGCGCTGCTGCTCGGCAACGTGCGCGGCTCGATGGGCGAGACATCGGCGCTGCTGTTAATCCTCGGCGGCATCATGCTGATGGTCTGGCGGATCGCGAGCTGGCGGGTCATCCTCGCCACCATTGTCAGCGGCGCGCTCTACGGCGGCGCAATGCACGTGGCAGGGCTGAGGCTGTTTGCACCGCCGCTCTACACGCTGCTGGCCGGCGGGTACATGCTCGGCGCGTTCTTCATGGCGACCGATCCGGTCAGCGCGCCCGGCACGCGCCAGGCGCAGTGGTTCTACGGCGTCATCATCGGTGTGGCCGCTGTGACGATCCGGAGCATCTCGGGCTTCCCGGGCGGGATGATGTTTGCCATCCTGCTGGCCAACGTCTTCTCGCCGTTGCTCGACTACGTCGTGATGCAGAAGCGCTACCGGCGCAGGAAGGCGATCGGCCGGGAGGCCGTGGGCCTCCAGGAGGAGGCCGCCTCCCAAGCGAGGGGAGCATGAAGGAACGCCTCTACATCATCTTTTTCGTCGTCGTGCTCGCCTTGGTGGCGGCGCTCGTGCTGACCGTGGCGAACTCGGTCCTCTATCCGAAGTATAAAGAGAACGTCGAGCGCGAGGCGAAGGGCAACGTGCTGATCGCGCTCGGCATCCCCGGCTGGGACAAGGCGCGGGTCAAAGCGGCGACGATCGAGGAGATCAAAGCGGCGTTCGATAAGTACATCATCGCGGTCCACGAGGGAAAAGCGCTCGGGCCGGCCGAGGAGCTCAAGCCGGGCGTCGAGCCGGATTTCTACCAGGGCTACGAGCTCGAGGCCGACGGCAGCAAGGGCGCGCTCGTCGGTTACGCGTTCAAGATCACGGGGCCGGGGTTCTGGGATCGGATCAGCGGATACCTGGCGGTGGACCCGGACCTCGAAGAGGTGATCGGCATCACATTTTACGAGGACTGCGAGACGCCGGGCCTCGGCCACAAGATCAACGAGCCCGGCTGGCAGAAGACGTGGATCGGGCGGCCGATCTACAAGCCGGGAACCGACGAGCCGTGGATCGGGATCACGCCGCCCGGCCGCGGCAAGCCGCCGAACGAGGTGGACGCGATCAGCGGGGCGACCGAGACGAGCGGCGCGCTGCAGAAGTTCCTCAACGCCCAGCTCAAGGTCTTTGTCGAGAAAGTGAAAGCGTACAAGGCAGGGCAGTAAGTCCTGCGCGGAGATAGGATCACGATGGCCGACAGAGTGATAGCGAAGCCCGGTATCCTCAAGTGGTTCGAGGGCAAGAGCGGCGCGGCGATGCTCGAGCAGGTCTGGGTGGAAAACCCGATCTTCCGCCAGATCCTCGGGATTTGCTCGGCGCTGGCGGTCACAAACCTGATGAAAAACACGCTGATCATGTGCGGGGCGCTGATCTTCGTCAACGTCTGCGCCAACATGATCATTTCCGCGTTGCGCGAGTTCACGCCGCGGCGCACCCGGATGATCACGCAGGTGCTGATCATCGCCACGTTCGTTATTATCGTGGACCTGGTGATCAAGGCGTTCGCGTACGAGGCGTCGAAGCAGATGGGCGCTTACGTGGGCCTGATCATCACGAACTGCATTATCATGGGCCGGGCCGAGGCGTTCGCGAGCCGCAACACGGTGGGACTCACGTTCTGGGACGCGCTCGGGTCGGGGCTCGGCTACTCGGTCGTGCTGATCGCGATTGCCCTCATGCGCGAGCCGCTCGGGTTCGGTACCTTGTTGGGCTACCGGATCCTGCCTGCCGGATTCGTCGAGTGGCAGTTGATGGTCCTGCCGCCGGGCGCGTTCATCGGGTTGGGGATCTTCATCTGGATCGGCCGGGCCTTCTCGCCCGAGAAGGTCGAGGAAGCGCCGAAGTAGGAGGGTTGGACGATGGAAACGGGCGGTGCGGCACCATACATCATCTTTATCGCCGCGATCTTTACGAACAACATCCTGCTGTCGAATTTTTTGGGGATGTGCTCGTTTCTGGCGATCTCGAACCAGATCAAGGCGAGCTTCGGCCTCGGGATGGCGGTGACGTTCGTGCTGACGATGACGAGCACGATCAACTGGGTGGTGAACCACTACATCCTCGTGCCGCTCGATGTCGAGTACTTGCGCTTTATCACGTTTATCATCGTGATCGCCGCGCTCGTGCAGTTCGTCGAGATCGTCATCGAGCGGTTCAGCCCGGCGCTCTACTTCTCGCTCGGCATCTTTCTGCCGCTTATTACGGTCAACTGCGCGATCCTGGGCGTCTGCCTCTTCATGGTGATTCGCTCGTATACGTTTGCGCAGGCGATCGGTTACGGCATCGGCAGCGGGCTGGGGTGGTTGCTGGCGATCGTGGCGATCGCGGGTATCCGCAACAAGCTCAGGTTCAGCAACGTGCCGAAGCCGCTCGAGGGGGTGGGGATCACGATGATCCTCGCCGGACTGATGGCGTTCGCGTTCATGGGCTTTGCAGGGATGGTGGACATCAAGTAGAAGGCGATGAGTGAGGCGCTGAACATGCTCGCTGCGCTTTCGCCGCAGCTCGTCAACGGGCTGCACGCGGTCGCCGTGCTCTGCGGCCTCGGCGCGGGTCTCGCCGTCGTGCTGGTGGTGAGCGACTACCTGTTCGCCAGCTACGGCGAGTGCAAGATTGACGTCAACAACGGCGAGCGGGAATACACCGTGCAGGGCGGACTGACGGTGCTCAACGCGCTTGCCGAGCAGAAGCTCTTCGTGCCGTCGGCGTGCGGCGGGCAGGGCACGTGCGGCTACTGCAAGGTCAAGGTCTTGAGCGACATCGGGCCGATCCTGCCGACCGAGGAGGGCCAGCTCACCCGGCTCGAGAAGAAGCAGAACGTGCGGCTCGCCTGCCAGATCAAGGTCAAGGCCGACCTGCGGATCGAGGTGCCCGAGGAGTACTTCGCGATCCAGGAGTTCCGCTGCGAGGTCATCAGCAACAAGCAGGTGACCGACGACATCGTCGAGGTCCAGCTCAAGCTCATCGAACCGGACCGGATGAGGTTCCAGGCGGGCAAGTACGTGCAGCTCCGCATCCCGCGCGACGAGGGGATCCGCCGAATGCGCGGCGTCTTCGGCACCTACGACTTCACCAAGTTCAACGAGAAGAAGATTGACCTCGAGAAGGTGCCGAAGGAGAAGTTCATCAACCGGGCCTACTCGATGTCGAACAGCCCGGGCCGCGACGACATCGTCGAGCTCGACGTGCGGATCGCGCCGCCGCCGCGCGACGTGCCCGACGCGCCGCCCGGCTTCGCCTCGAGCTACATCTGGTCGCTCAAGGTCGGCGAGGAGGCGTGGGTCACCGGCCCGTACGGCGACTTCTTCATCAAGGAGACCGACCGGCCTAAAATCTTCATCGGCGGCGGCGCGGGCATGGCGCCGATGAAGGCGATGATCCTCGAGCTGTTCGAGGTGCGCAAGACCGATTGCACTGTAAAATTCTTCTACGGCGCACGCGCGAAGAAGGACATCTTTTACGACGACATCTTTGCAGAAATCGCTGAGGCAAACGACAACTTCGACTACACCGTCGCGCTGAGCGAGCCCGCGCCCGAAGACGAGTGGGACGGCCCGACCGGGTTTGTCCACCTCACCGTCGAGAAGACGCTCGGCGACTTCGGCTACGACAACGAATACTACCTGTGCGGCCCGCCCCTCATGGTGGACGCCTGCGTCGCCATGCTCGCCGACAAAGGCGTCCCCGAAGAAGACATCGCGTTCGATAAGTTCTGAGCCGGGGGCGACACCGCCCCGGGCAAAGTCCGCTGCCGCGGGAATGAAGAGCATTCATCGGCAAGTGAAGGTCGTTGAGGAGTGCTGGGTCAGGGCAACCGCTTCAGGCACTCCCGAAGCCGTTTCCAGCGTGCGCGGATGCGCTGGGCGACAGCAAGGAAAGTCTGCTTGGTCTTCTCCCAGTCACTTCTTGACTCCCTGGGAAGCTCCCTCACCCCGAAGTTCTGCCAGTCGCCGCTCCACTTGAACTTAAGCCTGATGGTCTGGGGTGCCAC
>CBDUSE010000112.1:0-10813 GCA_965369835.1 uncultured bacterium | reverse complement strand
GTGCAGTTGGTGATCGTCGGGCTGCTGAACCAGCAGTAGATGCCGCCGCCGCCGCCGCCGCTCCTGGAGGCCGAGCTGTCCGTGATCGTGCAGTTGGTGATCGTCGGGCTGCTATTGGAGCAGTAAATGCCACCACCGTCAAAGGCTTGCCCGTTCGTGATCGTGAAGCCGTCAACGACGGACGCGGCCGTCTCCCCCGATTGAAATATGAAACCACGGGCCGAACCCTCGCAGTCGATGATGCAGCTCGAAGGGCCGTCCTCTGATCGAACGGTGATGGCCTTGCCGTCCAAGTCCAGGTCGCGATTACTGTCGCCGGTGTACGTGCCGTCAGCGACCAGCACGGTGTAGTCCCACCCGTCGAGCGTCGCGGCGATGCCTGCCTGAATGGTCGCTTTCGGCCCGTGCACACCGTCCCAGGCCGCCGCCAGGCCATCGTGCGCGTCGTCGCCTGTGTCGCCATTGACGTACCATGTCTTTTCGGGGTTATCCGGATACACGGGGTTCGTGCCCGCCGCCACCTCCTGTCCGTCGCTCCGCCCGTCGCCGTCCGTGTCGCCATTCCACGGGTCAGTTCTGTTCTCGTACTCTTCAAGATTCGTCAGACCGTCCGAGTCCTCATCACACGCGGCTTCCGCTCCCGTGGGCGATCCGAAATGCCTGCGCTCCCACCAGTCGGGCATCCCGTCGGAATCGGTCTCGAAGAACTCGTCAGCACCGATGTCCACGATCGACGGATCCGGTTCCGTGCCCGGCATATCCCATCTGGCCTCACCGTCCATGTCCTTGACAGGAGCACCTGCTTCAGTGCCGCGGTCGATGCAGGGCGAATCTTGTCTCAAGTGACAGTCGCCGTCTCCATGGGTCGCATCAAAGAAGTGTGGATCGGCGTCTATATTCCCTGTCCCACCAGCCCAGCCGCCCTGGACATCGCAGTACTCGACGATAAGGAACGACTCATCATCACCGTGGAGTTCGCCATCTTTGTTGCCCCACACGATGCAGTTCGTGAGCGTGACCGAGCTACTATCGCAGTAGACGCCGTATCTCACGTTGCCGGCAATCGTGCAGTTGATCAGCTCAGGGTTGCTGCTCCGAAAGCTGGAAAGGCCGAGCAAGTTCCCGATGATCGTACAGTTCATGAGCGCTGCATGGCTCTGGCTCGAGCAGCAGATACCCGTGCCCGAGTTGCCGCTTATCGCGCAGTTGGTCAGCACAGGGCTGCTGAAGCTGTCGCACGAGATGCCGCCAGCGTTGGCACTTATCGTGCAGCCGGTCAG
Source organism: uncultured bacterium (assembly GCA_965369835.1). Taxonomy (GTDB): domain Bacteria; phylum Auribacterota; class JABMQX01; order JAFGEW01; family JAFGEW01; genus CBDUSE01. The sequence goes on along the minus strand of CBDUSE010000112.1, from coordinate 9,533 downwards.
CACAGGGCTGCTGGAGAACAAGCAGTAGACCGCGCGACCGGAGTTCCCACTTATCGTGCACCCGGTCAACACAGGGCTGCTGGAATACCGGCAGGAGATGCCACCGCGGTGGTTGCCACCCATCACGCAGTCGCTCAGTTTGGGTCTGGCCTCGCGGTCGCAGAAGATGCCCCACCCCACAGCGCTCATTACCGTGCAGTTCGAAATCGTCGGGCTGCTGCGGCAGCAATAGATACCGCCACCCCAACCCGCCTTGCCATTCATGATCGTAAACCCGTCAACAACTGAGTCGGCTGCCTCGCCGGAGTCGAAGTAGAAGCCGTCACCATCTCCTTCGCAGTCGATGATGCACGCTGTAGCGCCGTTCTCCGACTGCAGGGTGATCGCCTTGCCGTGGAAGTTGAGGTCGCGGTTGCCGTCGCCGGTGTAGGTGCCGTCGGCGACGGTGACGGTGTCGCCATCCGAGGCGGCGTCGAGGCCGGCCTGGATGGTCTTCTTCGGGCCGTGGGTGCCGTCCCAGGCGGGAGCGAGGCCGTCCCACGAGTTGCTGCCGGTTGTGCCGTTGACGTAATAGTCAACCGCTGAGGCACTTTGGACGGCGCCCAGAACGAGCAGGAAAACAAAACCGAGAGAAAGGACTAAAGCGTGGCGGGACATGGCTACACACCTTCTTTGTGTGGCCTGGATACGGGCAGGCCTCCCGCCTGGATGGCATACGAGCGGTGTGCATTCCCATGCACTACAATAAGCTCATACCATCCATGTTCCCGCCCGTCAAGGCATCTCCAAAAAAAGCGCGAAAACAGCCATGCATGTCTCGATCTGTGCCGGCCCGAGAGAACGCGACAGTGGTGGAGAGATAGCCGCTGCCGCTATTCTCCAGCGAACTCCAGATCGAGAACGTCCACAGCAAGGCTCCGGCTAGGGCCACCGCCCCTGGACGTGCCGCGGCAACGATGACATGTAGGCCCCCAGCCGTCTAGCGCGGCATCACCCGCCGTCAGAACCGTCTTCCCGTGGGTGCTATCCTTTGCCCGGGTGAGGGCTCCGTTTCCCGTGGCGCTTGCCCCTGTAGAACTCGTACGCGCCCATGTCGTACCACGGCTCGGCGCCTCCCCCCGTGTTCGGCACCACATGCTCATCCCACCGCGGGGTGCCCGTCAGGTCAAGCGCGGGCGCACCCTGGCTCGTGCCGGCGTCAATGCACGGCGAGTCCAGCGTGAGCCGGTAGTCACCACCGGTCTCGTCCACGAAGAGCGGGTCGGCCGAGATGTTGCCGTTCGAGCCGGCAAAGTCGCCGTCGCCGATGTCACAGTACGCGGCTGTCACTGGTGTGTCGGCGCTGATGCACAGATCGTCCCCGTTGGCCCAGAAGATCGAGTTGGTAATCACCACCGGGCCGCTGCCGACGAGCACGGCACCGGTATTGCCGTTGTTCGTGATCGTGCAGTTGGTGATGTTCAGCGACGCCACGCCGCCGGCCCATACGCCGAGGTTCGCGTTGTTGGCCAGCACACAGTCAACGATCCTGACCGAGCCCGCGAAGTTGATGCCGATCCCGTTGTTGGCGCCAGTGCAGATGCAGTTGCGCACCGTTACTCTCGAGTTGTGCGTCCGCAGCAACGCGCTAGTCGGATCTGAGGTGATTTCAAACCCGGCGAGCAGCCCGCTGGTGACCTCATGGAAATCGACGACGGGCCCAGGCACAGGCGGGCAAATCGTCGTCTCCGCCGCGCCCGAGCCGATCACCCACACCTCGCTGGTCATGACGACCTTCTCGGCATACGTGCCCGGCAGGACCTTCACGACCGCCGGTGGCGCAGCCGCGTCAATCGCCGCCTGGATGCTCGCGTACGGGTGATTGACCGTGCCGTCCTGGGCCGGATCGCCCGCGTTGTCGTCATCCACATAGATGAAAGCGGGCGAACGGCGGTCCCGTGGATCAGACCCGAAGGTAAATTCCTCGGCATTGAGCAGCAGATCGCGGTCGGCATCCAGCGTGCCGTCCACTGGGTCTGCTGGATCGAGCCTGTTGACCCCTTCCCAATCATCGGCCATGCCGTCGCCATCGGTGTCGGTGGCGTCCGTCGGGTCCGTGCCGTAGATCAGCACCTCGTCGCCGTCGCTCAGCCGGTCGCCGTCGGTGTCTGCGTCGGTCGGGTCCGTGCCGTACGTGTTGACCTCATCCCCGTCATGCAGGCCGTCCGAATCGGTGTCCGGGCTGTCAGGATCGGTGTGGTGAGCGCCTTCCTCGAAGTTGCTCAGGCCGTCGGCGTCGGGATCGTCGCCAGGGCCGTAGCCGGTGTGGCCGAAGTAGTAGGCCTCCCACTCGTCGGGCAGGCCGTCGGCGTCCCAGTCCGTGCCGGTCAACTCGTAGGCGCCGATGTCGTGGCCCCACGCATACGGCCGCGCGTTGCCCACAATGTCATGGGCCGGTGCACCAAGCGATGTGCCGCGATCGAAACACGGCGAATCGAGCCCGATGCGGTAGTCGCCCGATGCCGGGTCGGCAAACAGCGGGTCGGCGTCCATGTTTCCCTCGCCGGGCCAGCCACCCTCGACAACGCAGTAGGTCACGATGGCTCCCTGCAGCACTGACAGGCAGGGCGTGTTGCCCCAATCGATGCAGTTCGTCAGGACCGCGCTGCTCCCCAGACGGCAGAAGATCCCGCCGCTGCAAAACGCTGCCGTGTTGCCTGTGATCGTGCAGTTGGTGACAACAGGTCTGCTGTTGCTGTACCAGGAGTAGATGCCGCCACCACTTGAACCGGCTTGGTTCCCTGCGATCACGCAGTTCGTTATGCCGAAGTCGTGCCTTACGACCATGATCCCGCCGCCACCGCTCCCGGCGACGTTCGCCAAGACAGCGCACTTTGTCATCATACCAGAGTTCGAGATCGTGTAGACGGCGCCGCCGTGCATGGCAGCGAAGTTGTCGTCGATCGTGCACTCCCGGATCTCCGGAGCGCTTGACTCGCTGAACCAGAACCCGCCGCCTGAGATCCTGGACGAGTTGGCCGTGACTGCACAGCCGCTGAATGTGGCGCTGCCGCCAGCAAGGTACACGCCGCCGCCGTTGCTCCCTTCGTTCTCGGCAATAGTACAGTCCCTGATCAGGGCACTCGCCGGGGCGCCAAACAGGCCGCCGCCTCCGCCCTGGTCGGCGGTGTTGCCTTGCACGGAGCAGTTGATGAGCGTGATGGTGCTCCCGGGTCTGCAGTAGACCCCACCACCAGAGAAGTCGGCCGTGTTGTCGCCAATCGTGCAGTCCGTGATCTCTGGGCGGGCGCTCTCGTACCACGTGTAGATGCCACCGCCGTTCGTGCCGGCGCCGTTGCCCGTAATCACACAACCCGAGATGGCAATATCGTGCTTGACGACCATAATCCCGCCGCCACCGCTGCCGGCCGCATTGTCGGCAACCAGGCAGTCGGTGATCTCGCCGCCATTCGATACGGTGTAGATGGCGCCGCCGTGCAGGCCAGCGGAGTTCTCACAAATGGTGCTTCCCAGAACCGTCGGATCGCTCGACTCGCTGAACCAGCACCCACCTCCCGAGTTGCTCGACGAGTTCCCCGTTACCAAGCAGTCGCTGAACGTGGCGCTTCCGCCACCGAGGTACACACCGCCCCCGTTCACGGCCTCGTTGTCGCCAATCGTGCAGCTCGTCACCGAGGGATCACTCGATGAGCTGTAGAGACCGCCGCCGTAGTTGGTGGCGCGGCAGCCCTGGATCACGCAGTTCGTGACCGTCGGATTACTACCGGCCGTGCACGAGATGCCGCCGCCGCTGCCGGCCGCCCCGGCGCCGGAGACAGCCCCGTTTTGAATCGTGAAGCCGTCCACAACGGCCGCGGCGGTCTCGCCCGAATGGAAGGTGAAGCCGCGGCCGGCGTTCTCGCAGTCAATGATCGTGAGCGCTGCGCCGTTCGCGGACCGCAGCGTGATCGCCTTGCCGCCGAAGTCGAGGTCCTTGTTGCCGCCGCCCGTGTAGGTACCGTCAGCAACGGTAACGGTGTCGTTGTCCGAGGCGGCGTTGAGACCGGCCTGGATCGTCTTCTTTGGCCCGTGCACCCCGTCCCACACGGGCGCGAGGCCGTCCCACGAGTCATCGGGCGCGGCGCCGTTGACGTAATAATCCGTCGCGAAGGCGCCCATGGATGAACCGAGGATGAGCAGCATACCGATGGCAAGAAACAGGGCAAAGTTAGAGCGACACATGACACACTCCTTTCCGGCGTGAAACTGATCAGACCCCATATCTGAATGGCAAGCAGACACAACCTATTTTAAGATACTAGCACTCACAGACTCGGCTGTCAAGGATTTTATGAGAAATTTTCAGGAAAGTGAGGCAATAGCCGCCACCTCTGTCAGGATGCCTGTGAGAATCGAGAGAATGCCAAACCGGTGCAGAGACAGGCGGCTGCCGCTATTCTCCAGCGAACTCCAGATTGAGGACGTCCAGCGCAAGGCTGCGGGCGGGATTGGCGCGGTCGAAGAGGATGGTGATGGCGTCGCCTTCTTTCAAGTCGAAGGAGTCGGGAACGACGTAGGTGCGCTGGATGGAGTCGCGTTCGCGGCCGCGATCGTCGGTGAAGCGGTACCGGAGCTCATAAAGGATTCGCCTCGGCATCTTGAGCGAGGCCTTGACGCTGAGCAGCTTGTTCCACTTGGCGCCGATGACCGTGCCGACGGCGACCGATCCTTCCTCGCACAGCCGCCGCATCCGGCCGAGTTTGACAATGCCGCCCGCCCAGATGACGCCGCCGGCGACGATAAAGAAGATAGGCATGAGGTACATCGTGTGCGGAATCGGCGAGTAGCGCATCCCCTTGATTCGGCTCAGGGCGGGTTCTTTGGGGAGGTACTCGATCGTGACCTCGCCCCCACGCACGAGGCCACGTCGGCTGCGCGAGTAGGAACGGCCGCGGTGCTCAGCGCCGTCGCCGGTTGTGAAGGCGTATTCGATTCGGTAGGGGTTCCTACGCCCGCGGCGTGTGATCTGCGTGACCGTGCCGGCGGCGGTTTCGCGGCTGCGCCGAATGCGATAGTCCGCCGTCGCGTCGCCGAGGATCAAGAGCACGACGAGCATCACCACGCCAACCACGAGCCAGATCATGCCGAACAACCGCGGCAGCAACACGTCGCGCTTGAGCCGCTTCAGCATCTCAGTCGAGAGCCGCCTCGGCGGCGGCGGGATTTGCGTCTGGGCATCAGTCGCCACGTCTTGCCCCCCGATCTGCGTTCCGCGCCATCATATCATCCGAGCAGGCGGGATTACCAGGGGTCCCGGCAAGACATAGGTATTTCTCTGCGCCCTTTGCGTCTCTGCGTGAGGAAAAAAGAAACATCAAGGTGGGAATGGTCGGGACGACTGGATTCGAACCAGCGACCTCTTGAACCCCATTCAAGCGCGCTACCAGACTGCGCCACGTCCCGACTGCACGGATTCGTACTCTTCTACGGCGTCTGCACGCTGCGAGTCAAGGCCGAATTCCCAGGCAGAGTCGGTGCAGAATCGGAGAGGGCGGCGTCCTGGCTGCGCGATGTAGGGCGGGGCGCCCTCGGCCCGCCGTCCTACTCGTCGCGATCACTCGACCGACCGCAAGCGCAGGCGGTCGATGTAGACGCCGCGCGGGCCCTCGTAGTCGTCCGGGGCGAGCGAGACGAACTCGAGCAGCGCGCGCTTGAATGCTGCGGTGAGCTCGGGTGGAATCTCGACAGCCACCGTCCGGAAGCCATCGGCCGGCTCGAGTGCTGCGATCTCACGCCCCCCTACGAGAACTGCGACACCATGCTCGACGCCTTGGCCGGAGAGCCGGATCTCGGCGATGTAGCTTCGCGCCGGGTGGTACGGGATCCAGAGCGCCGACTGACGGCCTGTCAGCCACGCGTACTCCTTCTTGATCTCCGAAGGTGGTGTCTCCGGCGTCGGGTCGTGGCGCTCGCCGTCTTGAGTCTTGACGACCTTGATCCTCTTGACGCCTTTCCTGACGAAACCATCGCCGGCGCGGAACCAGTCGGGCTCGAACTCCCAAGTCAGGTCCACGTCGGCCGTGTCGTCGGGCGCCTCGGCAATCGGTACGAGCTGGTAGACGACCGCATCGAAGCGCACCGGCTCGGTGCCGCGCGGCAGCCCCCAGCCTAGAAGGAGCCGCCTGGTGCGGGCGATGAGCCTGTGGACCTTCGGCTTCGACCGCTCCGCCTCGGACTCGCCCGCGAGCCCCTTGCTCGGCTCGAGGCGGCCTGAGCTGAACGTGTAACTCGCGCCTTCGACCGGCACGCACGCGAGACGGGGAAAGATGTGCGGGCGATCCATGTCAACGTAGTAGACCGCCCTCCCCTCGTCGAGTTTTTTTGCAGCGAAGTCGAGCGCGATGCGGCACTTCTTCGGTTCAGGGTCGCTCACGGCGTACGTCTCGAAGCCCCCGAAAAGCCTGAGCGGCATGGCGAGCCAGTAGTGGTTGCAGATGTACACCGCGTCGGACTCAAGGTCCCCGGCGACCTCGGCGACGAAATCGAGTGCGCCGCCGTTGTCGCGGGCCACGACGATGGCGCGGCCCAGCACGAGGGGCACAGCGGCGATCGCCAGGGCGATGACGATACAGGCCGCAGGGCGCCAGCGACCAAGTCGAGCAGTAACGATCGCGACAGCGTACCCGGCAAAGATGCAGAGCATTGGAATCACGACCGGCACGAGCCGCCGCACGCGCCACATGTAGAAGTCCTCGATTAGGGCGCGCCTCGTGTAGACGGAGATCACGACGAGACCAACGACGATGAGTATCAGCTCCGCAAATGACCGAGCCCTCGCCACGAGCAGGCAGGCGCCCGCCACGGCCAGCGCCAGGCCGACGGGCGTCAGCAACCAGCCAAGCGCGACGAAGTTCTGCCGGTCCCCCGCGTGCGCCGGATCGCCGTGGTAAGGCCGGACGAGATAGGCGTAGAAAGCGATGACGAGAATGATAGCGATGACGATCATCCGCACCCGCGGGCCGGTCGCGAAGCTGGAGAGCTTCTCGGGCCATCGTCGGAAGGCAATGAAGAACACGGCGAGCACAACAACCACGCCGGCGGCGACAGCCGCGGAGAGCACCGGGTTGTTCGTGATCCACTGCAAGGCCGGCCGGTACAGGAACGAGATGAAGACGGAGTGCAAAACGATGTGGGCCACCGCCACTATGCCTCCAAGGACGAGCACCCAATCCCGCCGCTGCCACGCCCACAGATTACGCGCGTACACGACGAGGGCCAGGAGCGGTACGAGCAGCAGCGAATCGTAGCGCGCCTGCAGGGCCATGCTCATCGCGAGCATCGCCAGCACAGCGGCCGCCGTCGAGCCACTCTCCCAGTAGAGCATCAGCAGGGTGAGCATCGTGAGGATGCAGAGCTGCGTGAGGACCTCCGCCGTCGAGAAACGGGCCTGCCAGATCTGTGTGAGGTTGAGCGCGAAAAGGATTGTCGCCGCGAACGCCGCCCCGTGCGGCAGGAAGCGCTTGCAGAGAATAAACAGCATCAGCACGGACAGCACGCCGAAGAGTGGATTGGCGTAGAGCATGGCCGTGTCGCCGCCCGCAGAGCGAAAGATCGCAAGCCACGTCGGGTAGAGGTGGTGAAACTGGGGCGTGATAAGCCCGGTTTCGTGATCGGCGATCAGCATGCCGGGAAAGCGCTGGTCGAGGCCCTGGCGACGGTGCGACAGGGCGTCCTGCGTTTCGCGCGGCAGCGCGGCAAACGGCTCGTCGCGGTAGAGGATGCCGCCGGTCCGCTCGATCGAAGCGCCGGTATTGAAGTACACCGACGGGTCCCAGCCGCCAAAGACGTACTCGTGCGGCCGGAAGTAGAGAACGCTGCAAACAACGACCACAGCGACGAGGAATGCAAGCTCGACTCGCCGGCCGGTCTCTTTGTGCAACCCGCTCCGAACCGAGCGACGCGCCAGCCATGCAACGACCGAGAACACGGCGACAATGAAGAGGAGCAAATGTAGACGGAAAACAGCGAGTTCAGCCAGGACAATACAGACGAGCGAGGTCACTACCACTGAGATGCACGGGACAAGCACAATCGCCTCGACGAGGCTCAAGCACGAGGCGCCGTCCTTCAGGCGGAACCATCTGAGCAAGGCAAGCCCAGGCGCCATAAGCAATACGAGAACGCAGAGGACCGCGTAAAGAACGACCACGTGTCCCTCCTGGACGATGTTCAGTCGCGCAGTGTATCGCGCACGCAGGTCTCGTGCAATGAATACGCGGCGGAACCGGCAAGAAGCGACGGCGCTGAAGCGCTGCAACGACGACAGGGGAAGCACGTTGAAACGCGCTGACCGGGTGTTGTTGGTCGCCCGTTGGACCAGCGCTAAAGCACTGGCCTATCAAGGACCGCAACAAGCGCGTTGAAACGCGCTGCCGACATGTCGTGGACCAGCAGCAACGCCTCCCCCAGCCCGTTTCAACGGGCTTGCCCAATCCTCCCAGGCCAGTCCTTTAGGGCTGGTTTCACGAAGCCCCCACGTCACAAGCCCCAGCCCGTTTCAACGGGCTTGTCCAATCCTCCTAGGCCAGCCCTTTAGGGCTGGTATGACGAAGCCTCAACAACCTCCTCCCCCAGCCCGTTTCAACGGGCTTGCCTAATCCTCCCAGGCCAGTCCTTTAGGGCTGGTACAACGACGCCTCAACAACCTCCTCCCCCAGCCCGTTTCAACGGGCTTGCCCGCCGAAGGCGCGGCTTCTCCCATTGACCGGTTTGGGCTTGAGGTGGGCGAGGCGCGCGGTGTAGGCTGCCCCGTCAATACGGCGGAGAAGGATCCGAGCGGACGTGCGTGCCGACCCCGAGTCGCTCAAGGCGACTTACCTCAAGCACACCGAGTACCACCACTACCCGGGCGGGCTGAAGAAGCTCGATTTCATCGTCGAGACGCTCTGCGGCCTCGATCGTGAACCCGCCGATGTGAGCGTGCTCGACATCGGCTGCGGCAACGGGAGCATCGCACTGCCGATCGCGTCGCTCGGCTACCGGGTGGTGGGCGTGGACGTTGACGCCGACTCGATCGAGCACGCGAGCCGGGCCAATCGCTTCCCCAACGCGCGCTTCGAGGTGGTCGAGGGTGACAGTTTCGACTTGGGCGAGCGGTTCGATTTGGTGATCTGTTCCGAGGTGCTCGAGCACCTCCACGAGCCGGTGCCGCTCATCAGCACGATCGCGCACGTGATGAAGCGCGACGGGTTCGCGATCGTCACGGTGCCGAACGGCCAGGGCCTGCGCGAGGTGCTCGGGCAGGTAGAGGCTTTTGTAAAGCGCCGGCTCGGCCTGGCGCGACTGCTTGCAGGCGTGCGCAGGGCGGCCGGCATGCCGGATCCCGACGAGAAATGCCTGATGCATACGTCGAACGTCGAGCAGGGCGGCACAGGCCACGTGCAGTTCTTCAGCCTGCCGGGAATCACAAGGCGGCTCGCGCGCGGCGGGCTCGACGTCGTCAAGGTGGTCAAGTCGTTGTTTATCTTCAGCGTGTTCTTCAAGAGGCGGGGCGA
>CBDUSE010000111.1:0-10894 GCA_965369835.1 uncultured bacterium | reverse complement strand
CTTCATGCGCAGCATCACGAGCGAGGAACACATCCAGCGCGTGCGCGAGCACGGGGGTACCGACTTCGGGTTTGCCTTCGGCGACCAGGCGCGCTTCCGCGTCAGCGTCTTCAAGCAAAAGGGCTTCTACGGCATCGCGCTGCGGCTCATCCCTTCCAAGCTCCTGACCTGGGAGGAGATCGGCCTGCCGCCCGGCATCAAGGACCTGCTCTTCAAGCCCCGAGGGCTGGTCCTCGTGACCGGCCCGACCGGCTCGGGCAAGACCACCACGCTCGCCACGATGATTAACATCATCAACACCGAGCGCGACGTGCATATCATCACCATCGAGGACCCGATCGAGTACTACCACGCGCACAAGCGCAGCATCATCACCCAGCGCGAGCTTGGCGTGGACGTGCCGTCGTTTGCCGAGGCGCTCAAGCGCGGCCTGCGCCAGGACCCCGACGTGATGCTCGTGGGCGAGATGCGCGACCTCGAGACGAGGGAGGCCGCGATCACCGCGGCCGAGACCGGCCACCTCGTGTTCGCCACGCTGCACACTACCGGGGCAGCCCGCACGGTGGACCGCATCGTTGATGCGTTCCCCACCAACCAGCAGGAGCAGATCCGCACGCAGCTCGCCAGCTCGATCGTCGCCGTGATCTCGCAGATCCTGCTCGTGCGCGCCTCGGGCAAGGGGCGCATCGCCGCCTTCGAGGTGATGGTGGCCACGCCCTCGATCCAGAACCTGATCCGCGAGAACAAAACATACCGAATCACCTCCGACATTCAGACCGGCGCGAAGTTCGGCATGAAGACGCTGGATGCGCACCTGCTCGAGCTGTACCGCGCGGGGCACATCAGCTACGGCGACCTGCTGACCAAGGCGCAGGACCCCGAGTCGGTTATCACAAAGCTCAAACTGCAATCGGCCTGAGGCGCGCCCGGCGCGAGAACCGAACGCCGCAGCATAAGGAACGGAAGCCATGGTTGTGTACGATCAGGAGTTCCTCGGCTCACTGCTCGTCGAGCTGGGGATCATCACCAGCGCGCAGCTCAATGAGGCGATGGAGGAGCGCGAGCGCACCGGTAAACCGCTGGGCCACATCCTCGTCGAGTTCGGCTTCGTCGGCGAGAAGGACATGCTCAACGTGATCGCCGACAACCTCGGCATGGAGGTGGTCGAGCTCAAGGGCAAGGAGATCCCCCCGGACGTGCTCGGCACCATCGAGGCGACGATCGCCCGGGCCTACAGCATCATCCCTGTGTCCAAGGACAACGGCACGGTCACCGTAGCGCTCTCGGACCCGCTCAACCCGACCATCCTCGACGACCTGCACTTCATGCTCGATACAACTGTCCGCGGCGCTATCGCCAACAAGGAGGACATCGAGGACGCGATCATGCGCCACTACGGCGACGCAAGCGAGAGCGTCGAGGACCTGCTCAAGGAGATCGAGTCGGGCATTCCCGCTACGGAGGTTGACGAAGAACACGTTGCCGACGACGTCATCAACCTGCGTGAGCTCGCCACCGAGGCACCGGTGGTCAAGCTCCTGAACCTCGTGCTCATCCAGGCGATCAAAGACCGCGCGAGCGATATCCATTTCGAGCCGTTCGAGAACGAGTTCAAGATTCGCTACCGCGTTGATGGTATCCTGTATGAGATGATGCCGCCGCCCAAGCACCTGGCGCTCGCCCTCAACTGCCGGATCAAGGTGCTGTCGAACCTCAACATCGCCGAGCGGCGCCTGCCCCAGGACGGGCGCATCCAGCTCAACGTGCTCGGCCGCTTGGTGGACCTGCGCGTCTCGACCCTGCCGACCGCCTTCGGCGAGAGCGTGGTGCTGCGCGTGCTCGACCGCTCGAACGTCCAGCTCGACATCACCGCGGTCGGGATGCGCGAGGACACACTCGAGGCGATGAAGCAGTTGATTCTCAGACCGAACGGGATCCTCATCGTCACCGGACCGACCGGCTGCGGCAAGACCACCTCGCTCTACTCGTTCCTGCGCCACATCAACCGCGTCGAGGATAAACTCATCACCACCGAGGAGCCGGTCGAGTACGATCTCGAGGGCGTCATCCAGGTGGCGGTCAACCCGCGCATCGGGCTGACGTTTGCACGTTGCCTCAGGCACATCCTGCGACAGGACCCCGATAAGATCATGGTGGGCGAGATACGCGATCTCGAGACCGCGGCGCTCGCCATCCAGGCCTCGCTCACCGGCCACCTCGTGCTGTCTACGCTCCACACCAATGACGCGGCGGGCGCGATCACCCGCCTCGTTGACATGGGCGTCGAGCCGTTCCTCATCAACTCGACCCTCGAGGCGATCCTTGCCCAGAGGCTGATCCGCACGGTCTGCCCGCGGTGCAAGACCCCGTTCAAGCCGACCGAGTTCGCCCTGAACCAGATCGGGCTCACCCTCGAGGACATCGAGGGCAAGGAGCTCTTTTACGGCCGCGGATGCCCCGACTGCAACGACACCGGCTACCTGGGACGCACCGGCATTTTCGAGCTGCTCACGATCACCGACTCGATTCGCGAGCTCATCATCCAGAACGCGCCCACCGTCTTGATCCGTCAGAAGGGCAGAGAGGAGGGGATGCGCACCCTGCGCGAGGAAGGCATCCTAAAGATATCCGACGGCGTGACCACCATCGAGGAAGTCGCCCGGGAGACGTAGGCGCCCCCACCAGCGTGGGGCCCCATGGAGGCGAATCGCCGACCGCCAGAACGGCAATTTTTACCCCTTGACACCCCCCTCAGAGGGTGCTAATTGATAAGTAGAAAGCTGTGGCGTACCATCCGAGTGACGCCATCGCAAGCCAGCAAATACCAACGGCTTAGTACATTATTGATACCGGAAGCTGGGTTGCCGATGGTGCTTATCAAAAGCGATCCCATTCAAGCACGGCAGAGTTTCTGCGTGCATTCCTGCGCGAGCCGTGTTATACGATTGCGTCCCGCTGAGCCGGCGGCACTCGTCGGCGATCCGTCGCGGTTCGGGCAGCATCGCTGAAACACAGGACTCGAAGGAGACAACGATGTCCCGATTCAAGTACATGGCGATGAGCGACAAGGGCGTCGAGGTCAACGGCGAGATCAACGCCGAGAACCAGGTCGCCGCCATCCAGCAGATCCGCGACCTGGGCTACTTCCCCACGCATGTCGTTCGGGAAGTCGAACGGGCCGGAGCCGGCCGCGCGGCCCGGACCAGGGCCGCCAAGGGGGGCGGGCTGAACATCGAGCTCAAGTTCCTGACGCCCAGGACGGTTAGCAGCAAGGTGCTGGCGATTTTTACCCGCCAGCTCGCCGTCCTGATTGACGCCGGGTTGCCGCTGCTCAAGTCGCTCCGAGTCCTGGAAGAACAGCAAAAGCCTGGACCGCTCAAGGAAGCCCTGGCCGGCATGGGCCAGGGGGTCGAGAGCGGCAGCACCTTTTCCGAGGCGTTAGCCAGCTACCCCCGCCTGTTCAACAAGCTCTTCGTCAACATGGTCAAGGCGGGTGAGGCCGGCGGCGTGCTCGAGGTGGTGCTCAACCGACTGGCTGAGTTCGTCGAGAAGAGCCAGAGACTCAAGAGCAAGGTCAAGGCCGCGATGATCTACCCGACGGTGGTCATCTTCTTCGCGCTCGGGGTGCTGACCTTCCTGATGATATACGTCGTGCCGCGGTTCCGCAAGATCTTCGATGACTTTGGTCAGGAGCTGCCGGCAATGACGACGCTGCTGATCGGCATCAGCAGCTTTTTCCAAGCGCATCTGTACTACACCCATCCGCCCTACATCGGGTTTATCCCCCTGATCCCTCTTGGGATCTATCTTCTCTTCCGTCTCATACAAAGCACCGAAAAGGGCAAGATGGCTTTGGACACCGCCAAGCTCAACATCCCGATCTTCGGGGTGTTGGTGCGCAAGAGCTCCGTGGCGCGCTTCAGCCGGACGCTTGGCACCTTGATCAATTCCGGTGTCCCCATCCTGCAAGCGCTCAACATCGTGCGTGAGACCAGCGGGAACGAGGTGATCAGTAAGGCAGTGGGCAACGTGCACGACTCGATCCGCGAGGGCGAGTCGATCGCGGGGCCCCTGCGCGACACGAAGGTGTTCATGCCCATGGTGATCTCGATGATCGAGGTGGGCGAGGAAACCGGGAAGCTGCCCGAGATGCTGATGAAGATCGCCGACGTCTACGACAACGACGTGGACGACGCGGTCGCCGGCATTACCTCAATCATCGAGCCGATCCTCATCGTGACGCTCGCCTTCATCGTCGGCTTTATCGTGATCGCGCTGTTCCTCCCGCTGATCACGCTGATCCAGGGCATGAGCGAGTAAACGGAATCGCGCCGCTCCCGCCCGCACGGGGGCGGCCACAAAAGGACGGAAGAGATGAAATCGGTCTCCTCACAGCACAGGGATAGGTCTGCCCTGCCCAGACGCAGTCCGGCACGCGCCCTGCGTAGCTCGCAGAGCGCGAGAGGACTTGTCCTGCGGAGCTCGCAGAGCGAAGCAGGACGCGGGCTCCGAAGCGCGACGCGCGAAGGAGGACTTGCCCGCCGTAGCTTCAGCGAAGGCGGGTTCACCCTCGTCGAGCTGATCGCCGTGATCGCCATTATCGCCATTCTGTCGGCAGCCGTCCTCGGTGGCGTCGTGTACGCCGGCAAGAAGGCATCGGTCGCCGCCACCAAAGGGCTTATCGAGCGGCTCTCGGTCGCCATCAACATGTACCGCGAGGACTACGGCGCCTACCCGCCGGACAGAAACCCCAACCACCCCAGCACTGGCGGCTGGGAGGACGACTGGTACACCGACCCCGGGAACAACCTCAACATGCCGGCCGAGACGCTCTGGTACTTCCTCGCGGGCATCTACGAGGATGAGGACCTAGCCGACACGGACCGCGAGAAGATGGCGCGCAAGAGCGCCTACATCAACTTCAGGGAAAAGGACCTCAGGCGCGTCGGCATCCTCTTCTGGATGAAGTCGGGCCTCCTCATGAATCTCGGGGACTCCCACGCGAGCAAAGATGTCGGTGGCCAGATCAAGGACAACGATATCTTCCCCGAGATTGTGGATGTCTGGGGCATGCCGATCCATTACGTCGCCAAGGGGAGCTTCTCCGGAGACACTCCCCGGGTCAACGAAGATTCTTTTGATCTCGTCTCGCGGGGGCCCGACCGGCTGGCCACAAAACCGTACGACATGCGTGACGTAGAGGAACGCGACAAGTACCCGAACCGCGACAATATCGGAAACTGGTAGGCGCGCCTATTGTCTCAGGCGCAAGGAGAGGACTCATGAAACGCAACACCAATCGTTCGACCGAGCCTGCGACGAGCTCCCCTCGGCCTGTGCTCGAGTCGAAGGCAGTCGAGTCGAGGCTCACGACAGGCGGCTTCACGCTGATCGAGCTGCTCGTCGTCATAGCCATCATCGGGATCCTCGCCGGGATCACCTACGCGGCAATTGACTCGACGATGAGGCGCGCGAAGATCAGTGCCACCCGCTCACTGATCAGCGCCATTGACGCGGGCATGCAGATGTTCAAGACCGAGTTCGGCCATCTCCCGGACGACAAAGACGACGGCACGGGCGACATCACCAACGAACCGAAGTGGATTCGCTTCTGGCTGCTCGGCATAGACAGCAACGGTGAGATCGACCCGGATACGCCGATTACGGACGAGGATGTGACGAAGGTCCGCGCGAACAAGCTCTGGAACGGGCCGTACGTCGAGATCAAATTGGGGAAACACGTAGTGGCCGACTACGAATACGAAGACGACGACCTGGACGAGGAGGGTTTGCGTTTCAAATACGTCTTCGTGGACGCCTGGGGCCAGCGCCTGTACTTCGAAACGTATGACCCAGAAGTGGATCCGCACGAACACAAGCCGATGTTCAACCTTGAGAAATGGGACATCTGGTCGCGCGGCCCGGATGGCAAGGGCACCCACGACGGCGTCAGCACCACGAACGGCAGCACCATGAGCAAGTTCACCCAGAACACCTACGCGAAGCGGCGCAAGAAATACAAGGAATACTATGAACCGGGAGACCCCCTCGAGAAGCTAATCAACCGCGACAACATCGGCAACTGGTAACGGCGAGGTAGGCCCATGAAAGCGTCAATAGACTCCCCGCGCGGCCTTGCCCTCCGCAACCCGCAGAGCAGAGCACGCCGCGTATTGCGTAACCCGAAGGGTGGGGGAGGGCCTGCCCTCCGCAACCCGAAGCGCGAAAGAGGGCATGTCCTGCGTAGCTCGCAGAGTGGGGGAGGGCATGTCCTGCGTAGCTCGCAGAGTGGGGGAGGGCACGTCCTGCGTAGCTCGCAGAGCGGAGCAGGATTCACGCTCGTCGAGATGCTCGCGGTGATGGCCGTCATCGGCATCATGTTCACCGTCGCGGTGGTCGGCTTCAGCCGGTTCGGACGGGGCGCACGCCTGCGCAGCGCCGGGCGCCTGATCGGCCAGCAGCTCGACCTCGCGCGCCAGCAGGCCCTGACCCGCAATGCCATGTACGGCGTGGAGTTCGACAAAGGGGACCCGCAGAGCTACCGCATCTACTACAAGGATCCCGAGATCAGCGACGTGGAGGAATGCCCGACCGTCGGCAAGTGGATCGAGCTCCCGCCCGGCGTCGAGTTCGGCAACAACAAGCAGCCTACCGAAGAGATGCCGCCGAACGAGATCGAGTTCAAGCCCACCGGCAGCACCGTGCAACCCTCCGTCGAGTTCAAGATTCACGACACCGAGACCCGCAAGGAGCGGCTGATCAAGGTCGTGCAGATCACCGGCCACACTGAGGTGACAGTGCCCGAGTAGCCGGGACGACACAGCCACAAGGAAGAAAGACGATGAAAGCGATACGAAACCCTTCGACAAGCTCAGGGCAGGCTCCTTCGACAGGCTCAGGATTGGGGAAGCGGGGCGTCACGCTCATCGAGGTCGTCGCGGCCCTCGGCATCATCGCCGTCGGCATCCTCGGCCTGCTGACGCTCTTCCCCCTCGGTCTCGAGGCGAGCGCCCGCGCCGGCGACCGCACAACCGCCGCCATCCTCGGCGAGTACGTCATCGAGCAGGTCCGCCTGCGCCAGGACGAGATCGCGACGACCGACAACACGGCCCATGCGCTCGACGCCCTCGACTGGGGCATCTACGAGGACCGCGAGGGCAGGGACTTCACCTTCGAGCCCGACAACGACAATAATCCCGCCGGTACCGCCGACGCTTTTGGCACTGGTGAGCAGATCGTTAAGCAACTGGACCATCCCGAGAAGGACTACGAGCCGGACGACCCGGACGATCCCAATAACGGGCTGAGCGACCAAGACTTGTTCTCCCGCTACGAGGTGACGCTCAAGTTCGAGAACGTCAGCGGCTTCGCTTCGGGCGGCCTCATGCAGGTCACCGTCACCATGCGGTGGCCGCGCGCGTTCAGCGACGAGGCCCGCGAGAAGCAGGACACGATGACCTTTGTCACCTATATCCGGCCCGGCGCCTGAGCGCGAGACCGGCCAACGGAATCGAAGAGGCGACTATGAAAACAATACGAGAAGAGACGAGCGCGGGCGGCTTTACGCTGCTCGAGGTGCTCGTGGCGATGACGATCCTGACCATCATGGGCGCCGCGCTCTTTACCGTGTTCAACCAGAGCACGGAGACCTGGCACCGGGCCGACGCGCGCACCCAGCAGTTCCTCGCCGCGCGCGAGGCGCTCGGCCTTATGGCGATGGAGCTGCGCCAGGCCATCGTCGCGCCCAACGCCTCGGCAGGCGCCGATGTTGGAGCTTTCTGGGGCCTCGACGGGGGCGAAGAGGTCTATTTCGTCGCGCCGACCGAGACCCGCAGCGAGGACGCTGACCAGGACATCTGTGTTATCGGATACTGGGTCAACGCCGCCGGCGAGCTGATGCGCTACTGCCTTAGCGACAACGACAGTTATGACGACTGGAGGTCCTTGTACCCCCACGACATCCAGGGTCACAGCGACCCGCTTGGCGAGAACATCCGCTCAGTCACCTTTGAGTATTGGGGACCTGACGACAGCAAGTGGGATCCCACCGACGATGGCAGGAAAAAGTGGGAGAGCCCCGACGAGGACAACACCTTGCCTCAGGCGGTACGGATAACGCTGGTCGTCCAGGACCCGATGGACCCGACGAACCTGAAGAAAGACAAAAAGTTCACCACCGTCGTGCGGCTCAACACCGCGAAATAGGAAATGAACAGGCACACGGCCTTGAACCGCAGCGCAAACGAGCCATTATACACGCATCATAACTCGTCCCCCGAAGCCGAAGGGCGAAAGGGGGGCACGCCCTTTATCGCCTCAGCGAAGGAGGGCACGCCCTTTGTCGCCTCAGCGAAGGAGGGCACGCCCTTTATCGCCTCAGCGAAGGAGGGACATCATCCGGCTCCAACAGGCGACAAACGAATCATTCAACCGGATGAGAAAGGCAAGCGCGCTATGAAATCCAACATGAGACTTCAGGAAATCCTTCGGCCGCCGCGCGACGAGCGGGGCGTCGCCCTGCTCATCGCCCTCGCCGTCCTCGTCCTGATGGCGATCCTCGCCGTCTCGTTCTATACGAGCCAGGACATCGAGAGCAAAGCGGCCTCGAACGCGCGGGCCGCGCGCTCGGCCGAGGCGATCGCCGAGGGCGGCCTCGAATGGGCCATCGCACTCGTCGAGAGCGACGAGACCCTCGGCACCGACACGAACTTCGATATCTGGGGCCCGCGTGCCCACGAGACGGGCGGCTACAACGACGACGTGCTCTTCAACAACGGCAACAACAATGAAGTGGACCTCACCGAGCTCTTCCCCGACCCCGCCGACCTCGACCACCCTTACGACGCGCGCTGGATCTATGTGCGCGACGGCGCGCGCGTGATCGGCCGTTTCGCCGCCATCATCGAGTGCGAGAACGGCAAGGCGAATGTCAACGTCGTCGGCAACGGAAAGCAGACCGACATCGACAACAGCGGACAGGCCGAGGGCATCTCGCCCGCCGAGATCAGCCTGTACAACATCCTGGACGAGATCACGGACGCTGATCCAGCCTGGGCGGACGACATCATTGATCTGCGCAACGGCCCGGACGGAAAGCCTGGGATCGCCGGCGGCCCCGGCGGCGACGATGACGGAGACGGTCCGGCAGGCTATGTGTTTTGCGACGACAACCTCAACGGTAAGCCGGACCCGGAAGACTACCAAGACGCAATGAACGAGCCGGACGAGCATAACGTGCACGACCCCACAGGCGACGACATCGTCCTGCTCGACCTCTCGACGGTCAGGAAGTACTCGAGCATGACGGCGGCCAACCTCAAGACCATCCGCGCCTACATCACCGTCAACTCCCAGACGCAGAACGTCTACAAACTCGAACCGGCCAACGACTCGGTCACCGACGACTGGGCCGCGAAGCTCTGCGTCAATACCGCCACGGCCATACAGATCCAAACCGAGCTTCAGAAGCTCCAAGTTGCGGGGCGCCTGCCGGCGACAGCGAAGCTGAATCAGATCACCGCGAACATCCTCGACTTCATTGACAATAATGACGATATCACGCAATTCGGTGGCACGTACGGCATCGAGAAGACGCCGTACATCAACGAGGTCGAGGCCAGCCCCCAAACGTACCCGATCAACCTCGGCGGCGGTGTAACGGGCACCGTGTATGATCACGGTGAGTTCGTCGAGCTGATCAACCCGTACGACGTTCCGATCAACGTGAACCTCGATGTCCCCATGCAAGGCGACATAGGCGGTACTGGCTCTGGCCCGAGGCAGCTCATCCACAACATCAGTGTACCTGCGCGGAGCGGCGAAACGCCGGGCTTCTTCGTGATCGGCGACACCAGCGGCTACTACACCTACACTGACCCGGACACCGAGGAATTGAAGAAAGTCACCTTCGATGACCCGACTGCCCCCCGGCCGGGCGGCTGTGATATGTACAAGAACCTCGGCTTGGGAGACGGTGGAGGCACGATCCTGCTGCAGGCCTCTAGCGGCGGACCGATCGAGAACGCCGTGTACACAGGCGCAGGCAGTAGGGACAACCGAACATCGCAGAAGGACGATCCCCGCGTTGGCGACTGGTTCGGCACCTTCACCGCCAGTCCCGGCGCGGAGAACGGCGCCTGGAACCCCGACGCCTCGGGCGACATGGACTTGGGCCTGACGCTCTCCGAGCGCTGTCTCATCTATAACGGCAAGGTCGGCTCGGTCGGCCATCTTGGCCGCGTCCATGCCGGCCAGCAGTGGGCGACAATTGACCTGACGGGCGACGACCTGCCCGGCGGGAACTGGGACACGCTCCACGAAGAAAAAACATGGCTGAACATCTACGACGTTTTCACGACCGCTGAGAACGTCGAGAACCACCGCTACGGCCTGATCAACATTAACACGGCACCGGAAGAGGTGTTGATGGGTCTAAAGGATGTGGATGCCTCGAGAATCGTCGCCGACAGGGATCCGCCCACGAGCCGAGTGTTCGAGAGCGTCGCCGAGATCGGCGAGTACCTCCCAATCGAAGCTCAGGGAACCGCCAAGACCTGGATACGCGAAAAGCACCTGGCGGACGTGGCGGGCCTGGTGACCGTTCGGTCGCACGTGTTCCGGGTGACCGTGCTCGCCCAGGCGCTGGACCGCCAGGGCAACAAGACAGCCGAGCGCCGGCTCGAGGCGAGCGTGCTCCGCACGATCAACACGGCCGGCTCGCCCAGCGTCCGGGTGCTCTCGATGCGCTGGCTCTTTGAGGACTGAGACGGCCCCCTGATAGTCATCGACGAAATGCCTGGACGCGCGCTCTCTCTTGGTGCGGAAGCGTTGTAGGGCGGGGGCCCCCCCGCCCCCCCCACCCCCCCACGCGCGCCCCCCCCGCACCCCCCCCCCC
>CBDUSE010000110.1:0-11010 GCA_965369835.1 uncultured bacterium | reverse complement strand
CCCATCAAAGAAGCAAGAACAATACGTCATCGTACTTATGAGGCGGTGTACTAGTCGCACCGCGACCACATCGGGAACTTGCGCCGCGCGCAGCGTGTCATAGAATACAAGCAGTCTTCCTCTGCGTTCTCCGCGCCTCTGCGTGAGCTTCCTTTTCTTCCTCACGCAGAGGCGCGGAGAACGCAGAGATATTGGAGCCGCTGCATCGCGTCACTGGAGAACGACTTCGTCCCGAGCGTAGTCGGGGGGACCTGAGCTCGGTCGAAGGGAAGGGGAAAGAGGATGCGTGTTGCCGTTGTGATCCTGCCGTTCATCGCGATCGCCGTCGTGCTGCCCGCACTCGCGGGTGAACAAGCCCTGCCTACGCAGCCCGCCGAAGGGCCGTCCGAGCCATCCCCGAAAAAGAAGCCGATGACCTGGGAGGAGTGGATCAGTACCCACGCCTACGACCCCATCGTCCGGCGCTGGGTGCCGATCCCCGAGGGCGTCGAACCCGGCCCCAAATCGGGCTACATCTGGAACCTCGGCCGGTGGGAGATCGTCAAGATCGTGCACCGCAAGGGCCACGGCTGGGGCTACTTCGACCACCGCGGCCGCTGGCATGGCCGGGACGAGCGCCGCACCGTCTTCCGCGAGGTGCTGTGGAGACGGCGCCATTACCGCCGCACGATCCCCCGAAAGAGCTTCGAGGAACCGTACCTTGTCAGGGCCATCAAGCTCGAGCCGGCCGAACGCGAGCGCCTCGAGGATCTGTTGCAGCGCAACCTCATCCAGGAACTGATGCTCGGGGACCCCAGTGAGGCGGAATCCGTCGTCTCGTTTGAGCAGCGCAAGAGCAGGGTGAGCATCTCGGGTCGCGCCGAGCTCGTCGCCAAGCTCGCCACCCTCATCACCGACGAGTCCACCTACAAGGCCTATACGACTGCGAAAAGCCACGGCAACATCGTCGAGGTCATCAGCATCGTGGACCTCGGGTGGCTCGACCGCGACCCCGAACCCGCACTCAACATCGCCGACCTCAATTTCGCCGGCCTCCTGCGCCTCGTCCGCGCCCGCAGCGACGAGCACCGCCGCCTCGGCAAGGCGCTCTGGTTCAACGAGCTCTACGGCACCGTCACGATCATAGACCAGCCCGACACCATCCGAAAAATCCGCCAATACCTCGCCGTCATGCCCTACGCCCCCAAGCCGGAGCGGATGACGATTAGGCCAAGCGGTTAGCAGGCGGTCGCTCCGAATCCCTCCGCGCGAGTTCAGACGTCCCCCTAAGCGCAAACATCCTTGCGCGGACCGGAGGATACCGGTCATAATGTGCTGTGTTTCCCTTAGAGCACCGATAAGCCAGATGCCAGAAAGCCGTAAACACAGATCCCAACCCGAGCCGCAACGCGGCTCGGAGCAGCGATCGGGGACCATCTCCTATGCACCACCGTGCGAGGATGCTAGCCTTGTCGAAGAGCCCAAGCCGGACCAGCTTGCAATGGCCTTTCCAAGGGCGACCGGTGCGTCGCTCAGCCCCAGGCGCAGCCCACGCCACAACTCGCTCTCGTTTGTGCTGGGAAACCGCTTCCCACAGTACGGCCCCCAGCCCAACCCTCATCTTGCGGAGATAGTTGACACCCGGTGCCCACCTAAGAGCGTGCCAACGGCTTACGACTTGGATGTTGTCGCAGGCAAGAACTCGTACGTCTATGACGCGCATACCTACCACACGAAGGTTCCTCCTGAAGGCATCGAGAAGCTGATCGAGCATTACACACGACCGGGCGACGTGGTGTTCGACCCTTTCTGCGGCTCTGGCATGACTGGCGTCGCTGCCGCCAACCTTGAGAGAAAGTCCATCCTCGTTGACCTGTCACCAGCGGCCACGTTCATTGCCTATAACCTCCTGACGCCAGTAGACCACCGGGCCTACATGGACGCGGTCTACGCTGTCCTTGACATGGGTAGCGACCTAGAGAAAGAGCTGTACGCCACCGCGTGCCGGGAATGCGGCACTCGCGTTCCGATGCTGTACACTGTTTGGAGTTTTGCCGTTGTTTGCTCGACTTGCCGCGGGGAGTTCATCCTGTGGGATGTCGCGCGCGACGAACGGGCGAGCGTCCGCGAAAGCAAGATTCTCAGGCAGTTTGATTGCCCCCACTGCGGGCGGCATCTTAGGAAACGGGGTTTGCAGAGGAAGCACCGTGAACCCGTCCTGGTGGGTTACCAGTGCTGCGGATCCAGGCAAAAGGAAGCGACGGCGCCGCCGGACAGCGCCGACATGGCGCGTCTGGAGCTAATAGAACAGCAGGGCGTACCGAAGGCCTTGTGGTATCCGACAACGTCGTTCCCTGAAGGTGTGAACACGAACCAAGCCATTCGGGCTGGTATCACATCCGTGGACAGAGCGTACACCACGCGGGCCCTCTGGGCGATGGCATACCTCTGGGACAAAGCCTGCCGATGGAAGGACCCGGCCATCCGCTCAAAGCTGCTTTTCACCCTGACCTCTCTCTATCAGCGCGTCACCCTATTCTCGGAGTTCCGTTTCTGGGGAGGAAGCGGGAACACTGCAAACTACAATGTTCCTGCGATAGCCAACGAGCAGAATGTCTTCCGCGCCTTCGAGAGAAAGGCTCGGACGATCAGCTGGTACTTGGCTTCCTGCTCGCAGGCAAGTAGCGGGTTTCGAATCAGTACACAGTCCGCGTGTAACGTTCCTCAGCTACCGGACGAGTCAGTTGATTTCGTTTTCACCGATCCTCCCTTTGGCGGAAACATCAATTACTCAGAGATGAACCTCCTCTGGGAAAGCTGGCTGCAGTCATTTACCGACGACTCTGAGGAGATCATCGTCAACAGATACCAGCGAAAAGGAATAGACGATTACAGAGGCCTCCTCGAGCGGGCGTTCTTTGAGATGAGGAGGGTGCTAAAGGCCAACGGCTGGATGTGCGTGGTATTTCACAACTCCTCAGCCAAGGTTTGGCATGCCCTACGGACAGCGTTGCACGATGCCGGTTTGGCGATCGAAGGCACTCAGACGTTCGACAAGAAACACGGCACCTTCAAGCAGTTCGTGTCGGACAACGCGGTCGGCTACGACCTGGTACTCCACTGCAGAAAGGCCGAGGTGGGCTCACGCCGAACGGCAGAGCCTGAAGTCCTGCTCTCGCGTAAGAGCGCCCTCCGCTTCGTGACAGCGGCGCTCTGCCGCCGTCCGGAGAACTACCGAGTGCACTACCAACACGTTAATCGACAGGATGAGGTCGACTACCGACGGCTCTACTCGGAATGGCTGGCGGCCTCAGTAAAGTCGTCGCAAGCATTGCTCGGCTTCGAGGAGTTCAGGGAGATTGTCAGCCAGGCCGGTGTGGAACGCGTACTCGACTGCGAACCTCACAACGACAGCATTGTTCCGGACGAGCCAACTCTGCTGTAACGCACATGTCACCTGCGAGGACGTGATGTCCCTGTCAAGACATAGCACTTTGCAGGCCTTCAGCGCGGAGCAAGCGGCGCGTGCACAGGACCTGCTCGGCTGCAAGGTTGCAGCAATGATGGGCAGGAAGCTGGAGGAAGGCGATTGGTCCCAAGTCTACTGCGCGGCAAAACGGATCCCAGAAAGGGGATGGAGCAACCTGAACATCGATGTAATCCATGACGGGTTAGGTGTAGAGCACAAGATGCTCTGCGTCCCATTAAAGAAACCCATCAGGGAGTTTTGTGGCACAACCCACATGCATCCGTCTGCCACTCGATCGATCAGGGTCTCTGGTACTGATGAAGATCCAACCGACGCAGCGCAGGACATCCTTCGTCAGTACGCAGATCTGATCGAAGAGCGCAGGGCGTACGTCCTCGAAGCATGCAAGGTCGAAAGAGCTGACATGCGCACCGGATGGCTGCTCTGGCAGGCGTCATTGCGGGAGTTCCTCTACTTCGAGGAGGAGATGGCTGCCCCGAATCCTGACCACTACTACGGTGAGTGGAGAGAGAGCGGAGGCGGCCGAAGGAAGACAAGCGTGAACCTGTGGGTCTACGACAAAGGGACCGGCAAGAAGAGGTATTCAATCACCACCCGAGCTGGGGCGAAGATACAGCCATACTTCGACGTGCCACCGCCTGATGACCCCAACTTGTACTGCTTCGTCGCACAGGGCTTCTTGCTCGGGAGTGGTCTTGTCCAGGTCTGGGTAACGCGCACGACCGCAATATTGCTGGAGCGACTGCTAGGGAGCCTCGATCCGGAAACCGTAAGCGAGGCCATTCTCCACACGCCTGGGATGGAGTCACCCGAGGAGCCGATCGCAACCGCCCTTGAGAGCTCTGCTCGTCCCATCCAGATCACTCAGCAAGCCTACAAGGGACTGGCTGACAGGTTCTCCGGTGTCAGCGACGAGCATATGATACAGAACTTCCTCCAGTCAGTTCACGAAGGCCCTGCTACCTGATAGGCCCCGGACAGCCCCCTGGCAGGTGGGCCCAGCTAAGACGCGGCAAGACGCTGTCCAGCAGAGCCAGTTTGACAGTGCACACGCCTTTGCCTAGCATCCCTCTTTAACCGAACCACAGCCAACCAGTAACTGGGCGGTCCCGGAGGAGGAGGACAATGCGCACGAGTCTTTTCGGAATCCTTATTGTCACGATCGCGGCCGCGCTGCTTGCCGGGTGCGGTGAGCGCGGACCTGACGGCGCGCCACCGACACCGAAGCCGGAATCAGCCAGGGGGATTGCAGCCACGTCGGGAACGGCGTCTGGCGCCGCGCGGGGCTCGACGTGGGGCGAGGAGCTCGTCTATCTGCGCCCGGTCGAGGCTTCGATCCCCTGGCGCGAGTGGACCATCTTCCTCAATGATTGGGGCAACATCCAGGAGCGCCGCATTTGCAGAGACCGGTACGACGAGCTCGTCGTGCTCGAACAGATCGCCCGGCGCAACCCGAACGAGGCGAACCCCTGGGCCGCGGTCTTTTCGCTCTCGACGGCGACCGACATGGTGCGCGTGGACCTCGACGGCACCCGCATCCTCGAGAGCGCCGGCATGAGCCTCAACCAGAAGCGCTACGCCGAGGAGGCGTACGAGACCTACATGCGCCAGGCGTACGCTTACAGCAGGGGCAACCTGCAGATCGTCAACATCCGGCGTGACCCGCTCGAGCCGTTCACGGGCGAGTACCGCGGCGCCATCTTTTTCTGGTCCGGCAACGACTTGGACATCGGCCGCGACCTCGAGCCGATGTCATTCGACAGCATGAACGCGATCTGGTTCCCGGGTCCGGTGCGGCCGTGGTCGCGCGGCGCCACCTCGGGCGGCTACAACTGGGGCTACTTCGCCGGCCACACGAGCACGCAGTTCGCCCCGGGCCGCGAGGCGGGGCGGCAGATCAGCGACGTGGCGCACATCACGCTGCACGAGTGGCTGCACCAGATCGCGGGGATGCGCTGGCACCTGGGCTACTTCGGCTTGCCGGGCCAGTACTGCCCGGGCAACTACAACGCCGGCAGCCACCTCTACTACCAGCACTACATCATCACCCCCCGCATGTGGCGCACGATGCACCACCGCGACCCGCAGACGGCCGCGCCGAACAAGCCGAAGCTGCGCCACGCCGGCTACATCCTCGACTGGCTCATCTGCGGCGAGTTCGAGGGCGCCGACCGCGAAGCGATCCCCGACGACCCGGTCCACCGTGCCTGGACGAGCATCCAGGTCCTGGGCCGCGCGCTCACCAAGGAGGAACTGCGCTTCCCCGAGGGCGAGGCGCACCTGCTGCCCGACGAGGGGGACGAGCTGATGGGCAAGCGGTGGTTGCGCCACAAGCCGGCGCGCGACCTTTACACACTCGGCGTCTACGACGGCGAGCTCGACATGGTGCACCTGCGCCGCGACGGCAACCAGGGCGAGTTCCCCGTCAAGCGCACCAACGTCTTCATCTACGCCCACACCTACGTCTGGTCGCCCGAGGCGCAGGACGCAATCATCTGGGCCACGAGCGCCGAGCCGTTCCAGCTCTACATCAACGCCGAGGAGTGCTTCCGCATCGGCCGCGGCACCGCCCAGGACGAGGCGGTCCGCAACGTCCGCCTGCGCAAGGGGTGGAACCGCGTGCTGATCCAGAAGATGGACCAGGCCGAGCGCAACTGGAGTTTTTCCGTGAAGTTCACCGACCGCGACCGCAACGACTTGCCCGGCCTGAAGGTCTCCGCCGAGAAACCGAAGCTCCTCGACGAGCCGGCGATCCTCCGCGTGGACAAGGACGCCCCGTGCGTCGAGCCGATCGTCCTGCCGTTGAAGTACTACTCGTGGACAGGCGAGGTGGCCGACGACTGGTGGGGCGCACTGCCGATCCTGAACGAGCAGCACTTCGAAGCGCTGCTGGGCCGGAAAGGCGTGCGCATTGACGGCGGCCGCGATCTCGATCGCTCCGTCCCCGGCCCGGACCACAGCGGCCATGACAAGACGCTCTTTGTTGATGTCACGGGCATCAGAGGGATTCTCTCTCGCGTCGCCCCTGAGCGCGACTCGTACGACTACCTCCTCAACAACCTGATGAACCAGGCGATCGAGACCACCGCCCTCATCCGCTACACCCACCCGACGAGCGGCAAGCCGCGCGACCTGCTGCTCGTGCGCATTGACATGGTCGAGCCGTTCATCGAGCTAGTCGAGGTCGCCGACCCACGCCCGCTCAAGGAAAGCATCATCGGCACTATCGTGCGCGACACAAAGCAGGCGGTCGTGTTCGAGACATACCTCGGCGAACGGCTCCCGGCGAACGAGGTGGACCTCGTGAGTGTGCAGGGCGAGGACGTCACCCTGCGCGCGTGGCCGAGCGTGCCGCGCGTGGTCCGCTGCGAGCCACTCATGCTCAGCGTCGAGGCCGCCTACCTCAAAGGCCGCGACGAAGGCGTGCCCGACCTTGAGAACATCCGGATCAAGCTCGTCCAGCAGCTCCCCACCGAGACCGCCGACACCGCCGGCTACCGTGACGAGCGCACCGAGTCGCTGCCCTCGCTCAAGCCAGGCGAGTCCGTCACGATAGAGGCAGCGATTGATACCAAGGCGCTCGCGCCCGGCATCGCCACTTATATTGGCTCCGTTGCGTACGTCAAGAACGGCGAGACACACACCGAGACCAGGCCCGTGCCGGTCCACGTCTTCGACCCCGTGGACGTTACGCTCAGCATTGACGGCAGCTCGCTCCTTACGAAGCCGCATGCGATCGCCTCTGTCGTCGTGCACAGCAACCTGAGCAAACGCGCGCGTGGCGCCGTGCGCCTCACCCTGCCGGACGGATGGAAGGCCTCGCCTGCCAAACACACATTCAAGCTCAACGAGCAGGACGACGAGACGCGTCTGAGCTTCAAGCTCACGCTGCCGCCCGACGCCGCAAGCACCACGTACGTCCTGCGGGCCATCGCGGAAGTCGGCGCCGCAAAGGGCGTCATCAGCAAAGGCGCCCACCAGGTGCAGGTGGCGCTGGGCGACGCACTCATCTACGAGGACTTCGAGCACGGAATCCCGTCCGACTTCGGCCACACCTCGGGGCTCTACAAGGTCCAGCTCGCACGCGAGGACGAGGGCACGCCCGTGGCATTCAAAGGCTCGACGTGCCTGAGGATCCAGGACAGCGGCGGCGCCCGCTACGGCCACGTGCGGATGTTCGGCGCCGACCGCTTCTGGCCCGCCGGGCGCCGTAAGCCACACTCCACCTACACCTACGACACGAACGACTACCCGATCATCGAGTGGTGGATGCGCTCCGACGGGCGCGACGCCAACCTCGGCCTGAACGTTGCGCTCGAGACCGACCGCGGTCAGAAACGCTACGGCGTGCTCCTGCACGGGTTCTGGGAGCAGCAGTGGGACTTCAGCCGCAAGATCGGCGCGGTGGACTTCCCCGCCGACGGACGCTGGCACAAGGTCACCATCAACCTCGACGAGCTGCTCGACAACTACCTCGGCAACGAGGCGCATCTCGTCAGGGAGGTCACGCTCGGTGACACACGCGTCTTCGCCTCCGGCTGGTGGTCCGACGCCCACAAGTACACCCACTACCTCGACGAGTTCACCATCCGAAAGCCACGCGCCGGCGAGCGCGTCGAGCAGCCGCAAGCGATGCTCTGGCTCGAGGGCGCCGATAAACCGCCCGCCTTCCCCGGCACGCCCCACAACGGCCTCCAGCTCACCGTCAGGCCGCGCGACGTCACTTATACGCAGCACGACGAGATGTTCCTCGACGGCTGGCTCTCGAACATGGGTAAGGCCACTTTGCGCGTGCCGCGCTATCCGCACGAGGCGCGCGTTGCCATCCGGCTCGTGGACGAGACCGGTGCCGACCTCTTCGACGACCAGGAAAGCGGCTGGCTCGTCGTGAACCCGCCGCCGGACAAACCGCCGACTGAGCCGCACCTTGCCGAGTTCATCGAGATCAAGCCGGGCGAAAGCGTCCGGTGGACGCGCGAAGCGGGCGGCGCCGTGCGCCTCGACGAGCGCCTCGAACAGTATTTCAAAGAGAAGACCGGTTCGCCCATCATCCCCGCGCGCGCCTACCAGCTTACAGTCCGGCTCGTCCAGGACCGCTGGGGCGAAGCCGATGTCGGCGCCCCGACGTGGCAAGGTGAAGCGATCTCCAATACCGTCACGCTCGTCATCGAGCCGTCGCCGACGAAAGACGAGCTGCTCATCCAGCTCAAGAGCCCCTACGAACGCAAGCGCGCCCAGGCGGTCGCCGCCCTCTACCGCTCGCACCACGTTGACGCGCTCCCGGCCATCATCGCGATACTCGACGACGCCGATGCCACCGTCCGCCTCAACGGCGCCTACGCGATCGGTGAGCTCGCGAAGCAGCACTACCGGCCCGCGGTCGCGCGCGTGAAACACAACATCCGCGACGCTGAGCCCAGAGACGAGGCGGCCCGCGAACTTGCTGTGCTCAAGGCAACGTGGGACCCGGCCGTCAGCGCACTCATCAAGGCGCTCGATGACGAGAACTGGCGCGTCGGCGAGTACGCCGGCTTCGCGCTCGCAAAGATCGGCGACCCGCGCGGCATCGAGCCGCTGACGCGTCGGCTCGAAAACACCTCGCCCTGGATCCGGCGCCGCACCGCCGAGGCGCTCGGCGACTATTGGCTCCACATGCCCGCTGACTCGGACGACGCCAGAGGCCGCCAAGCTGCTGCCAAGGCCGCCGCCCTCGCCTTCGAGAAGCTGCTCGCCGTGACCGACAACGAGATGATCTCGACGCGCCTCTTCGCCTACCGCGCCGCGAGGAGGTTCATCGGCCGGCCCGAGTGGGCCGGCGCCGACGAGGCGGTGCCTCGCATAAAATTCGAGCCCGCCATCCACAAGGCATTTGGCGACGCATACTGGGACATTCAGGCCGATGCGGCGCGCTGGGCCGCCGAGTGGTCACAGGCCGACTTCAGCACAGAGATCGCCGCGCAGGTCAAGGCGCGCGACTGGATTGCGCGCGAGCAACTCGCCGCGAGCCTCGCGAAGCTCGCTAACAGGCGCGCCGACATCGCCGTGCACAAGGCGCGCGAGGCAGCACGAGCCGAGGGCCAGGAGCTGACCGACGAGCAGGCGAACGCCATCGCGCTCGAGGCCAAGCAACCGCAGATCGAGCTGCTCAAGCAACTGCTCGAGAACGAGCGGATCCAGGTCCGCTGGGCCGCCGTCAAAGCGCTCCACAGCCTCCAGACCGGCCAGACGATCGAGGAGCTAACCGGCCACGACGCCCACTACTGGCGCGCCCTGACGAACTGATCTCACGCAAAGGCGCCAAGACGCAAAGAAAGGACGGTCCAGGGACCTACGGTCCCTGGACCGTCTAATCCAGCGGGTCTACTCCTGCAACCGGTTCACAACACGCGTAATGCCGTCCTTTATCCGTTCAGCACCGAAATTGACCAGGAGACCTAAGCGCTTGTCCGCAAGGCGCAGGTACGTGAGTAGTTGCTTCTTGTGCACCGGCGCGGTTTGTTCGACCGACTTGAGTTCCACGATGACCTTGTCCTCAACGACGAGGTCGGCACGGAACCCTTCGTCGAGTTGAAGGCCATCGTAGACCACAGGCATCGGTTGTTGCCGAGCCACGGTGAGGTTGCGCGCCTTCAGTTCATGTTCAAGTGCCGCCTCGTACACGGTCTCGAGCAGTCCGGGCCCGAGCGTCACGTGAACCCTGTACGCCGCGTCAACAACCTGCCGGGCCACTTCGTTCTCAGTCATGCCAACTCACCACGCTGGCACCTGGGAAGCGCAAGAGCACTTCCCAGGCCTTCTTCTTCGCGTCTTTGCGCCTTTGCGTGAGGTCTCCTAGCCGCTGAGCATGAGCACGCCGACGAGGACGTACACCGCGCCGCCCAGGATGTCGTTGAGCACGGTGACGAACGGGCCGCTCACCACCGCCGGATCAATCCCGAGCCGCGAACAGCTCAACGGGATGAGCACCGCGTTGACCGACGCGATCAGCACCGCCGCGGCCATCGCCACGCCGATCATGGCGCCGATCACCGCCCGGCCCGCGAGCAACCCCGCTGCCGTCCCCGCGAGCAGGCTGAAGACGACCCCGAGCACGAGCGCCACCGGGACCTCGCGCCTCAGGTTGTAGACCAGGTCGCGCGGCCCGATGTCACCGACGGCGAGCCCGCGCACCAACACCGTCGAGATCTGCAGCGCCACGTTGCCCGCCATCGCCACCTGCAGCGGCAGGCACGCGGCGATCACCACCGTCTCGCGCAGCGGCGTCCCGAACGAAATGAGGACCAACACCAGCACCAGCTCGCCCACGAACGTCACCGCCAGCCACGGCAGCCGCGCGAACGCTTTCTTCCAAAGCGGCTCGGTGAACGGCTCGCGCTCGGCCGTGCCCGCCATCCGGTGAATGTCCTCGCTGTCCTCCTCCTCGATCACCTCGAGCACGTCGTCCACCGTGATGCCACCGATGAGCCGCTTCGCCGCGTCCACCACCGGCAGCGCCAGCACGTCGTCCTTGCGGACCAGGTTGCCGACCTCCTCCTGGTCGG
>CBDUSE010000109.1:0-11038 GCA_965369835.1 uncultured bacterium | reverse complement strand
AGAAACGTTTCTCCCTCTGACCTGAACGGCGCCGGGTTGACCATCGGCATCTGGGACGGCGCGCTGGTCCGTGCGTCCCACGACGAGCTCACCGGGCGTGTCACCATTATGGACGGCGGCGGTACGGGAGATCACGCCACGCACGTCGCCGGCACGATCGGCGCCGCAGGCGTCGTCCTCAGCGCGCAGGGGATGGCGCCGAGCGTGGGCATCCACTCGTACGAGTGGACCGACGACGTGGGCGAGATGACCTCGCGGGCCATGTCCTACGGCGGGGAGCCCGGGACGATCCAGCTCTCGAACCACTCGTATAGCTACATCGCCGGGTGGTTCTGGGACGGCAGTGACTACTGGTGGTATGGGACCTGGGGCGAGCAGGAATCGGACTACTTCGGCATCTACGACTCGTACACGCGGGACTGGGACGTCCTCTGCTACAGCGCGCCCTACTTCCTCCCGTTCAAGGCGGCCAGCAACGACCGGAGCGACACGGCGCCACCGGAGGGCACGCTCTTCTACTTCCGGCGGCGCGTCGTCTGGCAAAGAACACCCTACGACCCGGCCAAGCACCCCTATGACGACGGCTGGGACAACGGGGGCTTCGACACGATCCCCATCGTCGGGAACGCCAAGAACATCATGACCGTGGGCGCTGTCAACGACGCCGTCTCGGGCGGGAGCCGGTCGCTGCCGAACGCGACAATGACTTCCTTCAGTTGCTGGGGGCCGACGGACGACGGCCGGATCAAGCCCGACATCGTCGCCAACGGCGTTGGTCTTTACTCGTCGCTCGCGGGGAGCAATTCGAGCTACGGGTCGTATTCGGGCACGAGCATGGCGACGCCGAACGCAATGGGCTCGGCGGCGCTGCTGGTCGAGTACTACGGCGAGCTCTTCCCGGGCGAGTACATGCGCGCCGGCACGATCAAGGGGCTGATCGTGCACACGGCGGACGACCTGGGCAGACCGGGGCCCGACTACACGTTTGGGTGGGGGCTGATGAACGCGAAAGCGGCCGCGGACCATATCGCGCTCCAGCACGACGAGCCGGCGAGAAAGAGGATCGTCGAAGCCCTGCTCGACGGCTTGAATCCCACACAGTCGTACGAGTTCACGTGGGACGGCAGCAGCCCGATTCGCGCCACGTTGTGCTGGACCGACCCGCCGGCGAGCGCCGTGAGCGGGCTGGACAACCCCTCGCCCCGACTCATCAACGACCTCGACCTGCGCGTCATCGCCCCGGGTGGCGGTACGATGCACTACCCGTACAGGCTCGACCCGTCGAACCCGCTCGCCGACGCGACACTCGGCGATAACGTGCTCGATAACGTCGAGCAGGTCTTTATCGCCTCACCCGGTACGCCCGGGACCTACACGGTCCAGGTTTCCCACAAGGGCACGCTGACGAACGGTGAGCAGCACTTTTCGCTGCTCATCAGCGGCGTCGAGAGCGGACCGACGCCGCCGCCCGTTGTGGTCTCCGTCGTAAGGTCGGCGAGCAATCCGGACTGGATTGAGATGACCTGGACGTCGGGCCCCACGTTTACGCTCTACTGGACCAGCGATCTGCCGGGCGGCTCGCAGAGCTGGAACGCCGTGGACGGCGCGGCGCTCGGCGACATCGTGGACAACGGCGACGGCAGTTGGACCTGGACCGATAAGGGGACCGATCCGGATATGGCCGGCCTCGCCCCCGGCGATGTGATGAAGCGGCTCTACAGGATCGGCCTCTAGCGGTCTTCCGGGGACCTGCCGGCACGAGTTCAGGCGCGTCTTTCTCGCGGAATGCCATCCTCCATAAGGCGGAAGAATACCGGTGTATCGCTCCGAAATGTGCTTCGGGCCCGGATCGTTCGCACGCGACGGGCACGGCGACCGGTGCTGTGCTGGAGCACCTACCGCCGGAGCCGCTGCGCGCCGAGCCGGTAGAGCGTCGGCGTATGTCGCTCCCCGCTGCTTCGCCACTTCCACGGCGTACAAGCACAGATCTCTCATCTGACTCTCCTCTTGCGCAAAGGCCTGGTTGCCCAGGTCAGTGTAGCACAGAATGATG
Source organism: uncultured bacterium (assembly GCA_965369835.1). Taxonomy (GTDB): domain Bacteria; phylum Auribacterota; class JABMQX01; order JAFGEW01; family JAFGEW01; genus CBDUSE01. Next base: position 8,985 of record CBDUSE010000109.1, on the reverse strand, counting down.
TCGCGAGTCCCGCCCGCCCGCTAGCATGTCTACGAGCAGGCGGCGCAGGAACGAGCTGCGGCGGGCAAGGCGCAACGCACAATCGTTGAACCACGACCTCGAGAACAGGGCCTCAGCAAATCCGTATCTTCGATAAGATCGTCTCAAACGCCTCTCGAGCCGAATGGGGAACTTGCGCAACACGCCCATCGCGCCGCTCTCGAGCGCTGCGTGAATGACCGAGCCGGCGATCTCCGCCGTCTCCATTGCCTTGCCGATGCCTGTGCCCGAGAAGGGGAGGGTCACGCCGATCGTCTCGCCCACGACGAGCACGTTGCCCTTTCCCAGGGGCTGCGTTCCCTTCAACCCCGAGCGCACCACTCCCGATCGAGGCGGGGAGAGCAGCTCGCCGTGCCGCACGAGTTCGCGCGCAACTGTGAATCGCGTGATGAAGCGATCAAGACGCTCGCTCAATCGCGCGTGATCCCCGTCGAGGTTCCGACAAAGTATTCCACAGCCGATGTTGTAGTTGTCGTCACCGATTGGAAAGATCCACGCAAAGCCGGGTACTCTTGAGGGCCTCGTCGAAGGGACGACCGCCGCGTCGCACCAGATCACATGATGGCGGAGTTGTCTGGACGACCGAAGGATGCAGCGCAACGCCAGGCCGCTCGGCTTGTTGCGAACGACAAGGCCGAGCTTCCGTGCCAGGTGGACCCGCGCGCCCGTCGCAAGCACGCCCACTCTCGCCCGGAATGTTGCTTTGCTCTTCGAGACGATGCACGTCACCGAGCCGTCGCTTTCTACATGCAGGTCCTCGACCGTGCCGCAGGCAAACACGGCGCCCGAAGCGACAGCTCGCCGTGCAAGAAGGGAATCAAGAACGCTCCGTTCGAGGGTCAAGAAGTCGCCGTGGAGCTTGACCTCGACGCCCGATCGGCTGAAGAGCAACAGCTCGCTTAGCTCGTGGCTCATTTCGCGGGCTTCGCGGGCGAGGCCGACGCGTTCGAGACACGTGAGGGCGTCGGCGCACAGTGCGTCGCCGCACACCTTCTCCCGCGGGAAACGCTTTTCATCAATAAGAAGGACGCGATGTCCATTGGACGCGAGATGAATTGCGGCCACGGAGCCCGCGGGACCGGCCCCAATGACTAAGACATCCCACACTTCATCCGCCAATGACCCGGCCGGCAGTTGCCAATCCTCTTTCGCCAACTGGGCCAGGAAGGCGCTCCGTAATTCTACGCGCATCGCCCGCGGGATCCTATCCTCGGAAAACATCCGTCCCCATCGGCACGAAGGCTGACCATGCCTCGAGCGGGCTCAGTCCGGGGCCACCCAGAGAGTCGCCCCGTTCGACAGCGTCACGGGCGCGTATCCGTTCGTCTCCGCATACTCTATGAAGGCATCTTCCAATCCGAATCGTTTTTCGTGCCCGACAAGTATTGCCGCCGGCGGATCCACCCTCAGGAATTCCTCTAGATCAGGCTCGTGAAGCACTCGCAGCTTCTTCCTCATGTTTTCGGGTATGAGGTGCGCCCTTCTCCACGCAAAAGGCCCCGTCACGAACTCCTCGTAGATCTCCACTCCCCCTTCCATGGGAAACAACGGTGCAAGAGTCAGCACCTTGCCCTCGCTGACGACATCCCGTATTTCCTGACCAACTCTGTGGATCTTCACAGGGCGCCACGTACGAGTTACCAGCACTTGTCGAGAAAGCCGCCATTCAGGTGGCCAATAGGCGCAGCATAGGACGACCAGGAGTGCAAACAGCCGGAGCGACCACGTCTTTACCTCGTCGTGAGTGCGCAGCGACGCAATTCCGTACAGGATCCCGAGTACAAGAAATGGCATGGGCGCGTAGAGGTACTGGCGAAAGGTCGGAGTCGGCGTGAACGAGCCAATAAGGAGAAACGGAAGAAGAATCCAAACAAGCATGACTTTGAAGTATTTGTTGTACCGCTCGCGATCCCCAACGATGCGTGGCAACCAGCCAAACGACATGAACCCCAGGATAACCAGCAAATTGCCTGGTTTGCTCATAACGTCCCTTGCGAACATGAGCTTGCCGAAAAGCGTGAGGCGTCCTAGCATATTCACCTCGCGACGCCACAGCGGCTCTATTTGATGATAGCCGATATTGCTATACAGGAATCGTCCAGGAGCAAGCGCGAACAGCACAATGCTCGGCAGCGACCCGACAAGCATTCCACAAACGCAGGGCACACACAGCGAAACGAAACGGCCCTGCAGATCCGACGGCTTGGGGAAGAAGAACAGTATCCCAAGGAAAGGGATCGTGAGAGGCGCGAAGGAGATGCGCGTAGTGATGGCGGCGCCGAGCAAGAGGCCGCTCAGGAATAGGAACTTTACGGGCTTGGCGTGCCTGGCGGCATGACAGTGCAGGGCAAATGCCAGCAAGGCCAGCAATACTGCCAGGTCATGGTTCCATGCGAGTCCGCTTGTGTAGATGAACTGAGGGTTGGACAAGAGAAGGAGAACGCCGCCTGCTGCGATAAGGAATCGGACGAAATAATGGTGCCCGCGAAAACTACGGAAGGCGATGAAGAATACCAGCACAAGACTGAGGAAACCGCAAACCACAGAGAAAAGCCTGGCGGGCAGCAGAACATAATCGGTGAACCTGAAGAGGAGCCCATAAATAAAGACGAGGTTGGGCATGTGAAATTGCGGGAAGTCTATATATGGCAGGAGCCCTTGTGTCGCATACAGCTTCGCGGTCGCGAGAAACTGGTGCTCATCGTGACTCAGCCACTTCTGCATACCCAGGCTCAGGCATGAGAGAAATGCAGCGAACAGAAACAGCGGAATGAGCACAGTGACAATTGCTTTGTTAGTTCTGACGCGCTTTTCCAGCATAGCCATCTGCTCGCAGTGTCGTGGGTGGGAACGCCGCAAACCGCAACGCTCCCAGACAGTATCCGATGACGCGCGCTGCGTCAAGGCTGGGAAAGGAAAACGGACGATTCACCCATTGCCGCTTCACTGCTTGGGAGGCACGTAAAGCCACATTCGGGAGTTGCACAGCATCCCCGCGGCGCGTTATATTCTATCGTTGCGTTTCCCATTGCGAGCATTGGGCATGGAAGATCCGATCGAGATAGACGGCTCGTTCGGCGAGGGAGGCGGGCAGGTCCTTCGCACGTCGCTGGCGCTGGCGCTCGTGACGGGCCGGCCGCTTCGGATCAGCCGGATTCGGGCCGGCCGGAGGAAGCCGGGCCTTGCCGCGCAGCACCTGCGTGCCGTCGAGGCGTCGTGCGCCATCTGCGGCGGGCGTGTCGAGGGCGCTGCGCTCGGCTCGACGGAAGTCGTCCTCGTCCCCGGCGAGGTCGTGCCGGGCCGGTATACGTTCGAGATCGGCACGGCGGGCGCGACCTCACTCGTACTTCACACGCTCTACCTGCCGCTGGCGCTCGCGGGCGGGCCGTCGGAGCTCGTCATCCGCGGCGGTACGCACGTTGCCTGGAGCCCCACGTTCCACTACCTGCGCGACCAGTGGCGCCCCGCGCTCGCCCTCATGGGGCTCGACGTCGAGGTCGAGATACGCAAAGCCGGCTACTACCCAAAAGGAGGCGGCGAGATTTTTACGCGTGTCTTCCACCGTGACCAGGTGCGGTCACTCAAGCTAAGCCGCGAATCATCTCCCACGGCGGCTAAGGTGATGGTCGTCACGACGAGGCTGCCTGACCACGTCGCAGAGCGCCAGGCGAAGGCGGCTCGCTCGCTGCTCGAAAAGGAGGGCCTCGAGACCACCACCGAGGTCGAGGCGTTCGACGGCATCGCGCCCGGAACCGCCACGCACGTGCGCATCGCAATAGGCCGGGGTGGGGGAATGTTCACCTCGCTCGGCGAGCGTGGCCTCCCGGCCGAGAAGGTCGCCTCACGCTGCGCCGAGGCGGCGATCGCCTTCGCACGATCCGATGCCGCCGTGGACAAGTACCTTGCCGATCAGCTTGTCCTGCCGCTCGCGCTCGCCGAGGGCACGAGCGAATATACCACGAACGAGATCACCGAGCACTTGGTGACAAACGCCAGCGTCGTGAGCCGGTTCCTCCCCGTGGACATTGACATCGTCGGTGAGAAGGGCGGCCCCGGCCGCGTCACCATTACCCCGTCGGACAAGCCTGCCTAGCTGCTTCGACGGCAAGCGCTCATTGGCCCAGAGGCGCTTCGCTGCTCACCCATGCGCTCGCTTACACGCGACAGCGAACTTTAAAGAATATCGAGGCCGTTGCGGTCGGGCAGCTTCGGGAACGGCGCGGCCGGCAGCGTCTGGTACCAGTAGGCGACCGAGCTGATGTCGTGCGAGCCGAGCTGGAAGCCGCCCCGCGCGCTGTGGCCGAGCGCCTGGATGGTGACCTTCAGGTCCTTCTCGAACCGCACCGGATCCATGATGTGCCAACGGTACATCGCGTGGCGCAGTTGCGCGCTGTAGAGGCCGTCGGGCTTGATGACCTGGTGCATGCCGAGGAAGGGCGTGCTGTAGGTGATGTACTCGTTGTCGACGTCCCAGTCCCACGCGCCGCCGAAGTAGTCCTCGAGACCGGTTCCGCAGATGGTGGGGAACTCGCCATCGCCGTCGAGGTAGAACTTGATCTCGCCTTCGCCCCACCAGCCGTTGTGGTTGATGCCCCAACCCGTCGAGACGCCGACGAAGTGGCCTTGGCCCTTCACACCGTCAAGAATGGTGTAGACGTCGCCTTTCGGCAGCGGGTTGACGCGCCGAAACTGCGCGTGGAAGTAGGCCGCATCCTCAGGCACGTCGGTCAGCGTGTAGTTGATCTGGTAGTAGCAGAAGTGGCCCTTGTCCGAGCGGAGGTTCTCCAGCGTGACGCGGCACCGCTTGCGGAACGGCATCTCCCAGTAGCAGTTGAAGCCCCAGCGCGGATTGACGACGACGGGCAGCGAGTTGACGGCCGCGAATGGCGCGCCCGGCATCGTGGGCCCGGACGCCGAGTAGCACCACGGCGAAGCGTAGAAGTCGGGGAGCGGACACTCGACCGAGGGCTGCTCCTGGTCGTCCCAGTAGATGCGCAGAATGAGGTCGCGGCCGGTCGCGGTTGTCATCCAGATGCTCTGAATCGCGCCGGGGCCTTCGATGTTGGCGATCTCAACGGTCTCGCCGGGCTCAAGGTCTACGGTCGGCCGGACCTTCCAGCCGCGACCGAGGGCATTGACGTGCTCCGGCTCCGGCTCGGCCATCGCCCCTTTGCCCTTCTCGCCCGTGGGGTTCTCGGCGCTGATCGAGCGAGACTTCGCCTTCGACAGCCGCGACAGGTTCCCCAAATTCATACCCAATCCGTTGAACGCTTGCATTGGGTCGCCTCCTCCCAAGGTTGCTCGGTTCGACTTTCGCGGGAGTCTACACACTGAGGCCGAGGAGGCCAACCCTGATATTCGGGGGACTCGGGCGCTAGTCGGGCTGATGGGCAGAAAGCTGCTCGATCGTGTGGGACGCAATCAGGAAGGACAGCTCGAATAGGCCATCCCCGGCTGTGGGATTCTCGACCAGGCGCAGATGGTGCCGCTCGCGTCTCGTTACGCCTGATTCGGGGTCAATGCCCTGAAGCTCGAATGTCAGCCGGGCTTCGTCCTTCGTAAGGCCTGGGTCATGTCGAAGGACGTGTGACCAGTCCTCTTCGTCGATCGTGCAGACGAAAGCCGGGTTCTCACCCGGTTTTGAGACGCGACGATAGAGACCCGCCTCCGCGGAGAAACATGGCTCCGACAGCGCGTCCTCCAGATTCGCCTCGATCACAACGTCGCGGAATGGGAAGTCGTCATCGTACCAGTCTTCCAAGGGCGGGAGACGCAGCGACCCCTGCACCCGTACAAGGTCCGGGTGAACTGCCTCCCGCACGTACCATCTGGTGATATCGAAACCCGACGCATCCCGCGACACGTGCGCAGCGTAGTCAAGAGGGAAGGCGCTGACTTCGCTGACCGGCGGCAGCGGCTGACCTTCTCCCTTCGGCAACTTGAATTTCCACCGGTTATAGAGGACCGCACCGACGAGCAGAACCACGCACCCGACCGACGCCACAATGACGACCTTCAGCCATCTGGATCTCTTCGCGGAAGCCATGTTCGCGTTCTCCGCAAGTCGAGCTTACTCCCCCTGATCCGGTCGAAGCTCTTCGACTGTGTGGGACGTGACGAGGAAGTGTGGAGCATCGGCAGGACGGGTCTTGGCGTCCGCATCGTCGAAGTCCAGAGGGTCCAGCAACCTGAACTTCACTATGTGCCGTTCGCCGGCGGGCTCACCCGTCCGCGGGTCCGTGCCCCAGAGCTCGAACGCGAAATGCAGCTCATCTATCTCGACGCGGATCGTATGATGGTATTCGACTGAGTACTCGAACTCCGGTTGGCCGTCGGTTTCCACCGTCGCTTCGTCGCGAGCCTCGGCGTCCGGCGGAAGCGTCATCTTCAGGACGGGCATGTGTCCGGGCTGCGACACGCGGTCAAACATGATCCCTTCGAAGTTCTGCCCGGAGGCTGCATACCACTCCACGTTGAGCTCGACCTTCATATTCCGGAGCGGGGAGTCACTCGCAGCAAGGTCCTCCCCGGCGGGGAGCGTGATCCGGGCGCGGGTGTCGTTCAACTCGGGGATTGTGGATCCTTCGGCGTACCACTTCGCCTGCCACTCGCGGAGCTTGTCCTCCGGCAAGTCCTCCGCCCACACGTGCTCCGTGTATTCGCTCGCGAACTCCAGGGGATCCATGTAGGGCGACAGGGCCGCGCTGACGACCGACCGACCGAAGTCTTCATCGAATCCCCCGAAGCATGAGACACATGAGGTGAGAGGAAGCAGCAGGAGAGTGAGGCCCAAGCCGGCCAGCCGCAGGCCGAGCGGCCGCGAAGCCCGTGGTCTCTGCTCCCTCACCGCACACATTGGTTCCCCCAACACTGCTATTCGCTCTACTCGTACACCGGGATGCTCGCAGTGTCAAGGAACCTATTGCGTCACGAGAACGGACGCCGAGTAGGGAAGCGCGGCCCAAACGAGAGCGCCTCCCGGGAGAGGAACATCGCGCTGCTCGACGCCGATCTTGTCCGGCTCGGCGATGTGGTTGGTTGTCCACTCGTCGTCGCCTGATACGATGTGGGCGTTGGCGGAGGAGAACGTGCCGATGTCGGTCAGATCGACGTCGAGCGGGACGGCCTCATTCTTCGTGTTGACGATGGTCAGGCAGGCGTTGCCGTCGTCGTCGAGGGCGGCCGTGATGTCGAGGTCGCAGCAATCGCCTTCGACCTCGAGAAGGCGGCTACCGCCGTGGTTCGCAAAGAGGCGCTGGACGTGATAGGCGGGGTGGAACCAGATGCGGCTGGCGCGGACCTGGATGCTGCCGCTCAGCCAGCTATCGGCGATGTTCGAGCGGTTGGCGATCCCGATCAGGTCGGCGTTCCGGCGGTAGTGGTTGAGCATCCACCCGACGTAGAGGCCGTTGCCGAGCGTGCTCTGACGTGCCCGGCCCGGACCCCACCAGCTCGCCGTCTGGTTCCACTCGGTGATCGCCAGCTTGATGTGCTGCGTCTCGGGCATGCCGCGCAGGCGCGCCCCGTGCTCTGCCGTTTCGGTCATGCCGCCGAGGCGCGCCCTCAGCTCAGCCGTCTCGGCGGCCGCTTTCTCGACGTCCGGCGTGTAGTAGTGGGGCGCCACGTACTCGATGAGGTGGCCGATCTTCTTGAGCGTCTCGTCCGTCGGCGGGTAGGCAGTCAGCAGCGTCGCGTCGGGATGAGCCTCCTTCATCGCTTTGCAGAACTCGGGCAGTGCCTTCTCATATTCCGGGCCGGACAGCTCGTTTCCGATCTGCCAGAGGCGTACGTGCGGCCCGGAGGGCCGCCTGGCGCAGTGCTCCATCAGCGCGAGTGCGTCGTCGGGCCCCTCGGTGTTGGCGTTGACACAGAGCAGCGGTTCGCTCTCGGTCAGCGCGCAGAAGTCGAGGAACTCGTCAATGCCGACGTCGTTCCACTCCATCCCGCCCCAGTAGAACTTCTGGAACGGCGCCCGGCTGTCGCGGTCGCCGACGCCCCATCGCCACCCGTAGTGGTTCAGCTCCGAGCCGCCGAAACGCATCACGCCCGGCTTCAGCGCCCTGACCGCCTCGACGACGTCGCCCCGCCAGCCTCGGTATTTCTGCAAGTCCTCCTCGGCCATCAGGCTGAGCGAGTCGGCCCAGAGCTTTCCCTCTGACTGAAGCAAGAGGACAAAATCGGCCTCGTCGTCGGCGACCTGCGAGACAAGGCCCGCCTCAATCCTGTGCCACCGGTCGCCGGTGACCTCGAATTCCGCGGCCTCCCCGTACGGCTGGACAAAGCACCCCATGAACCGCCCGACGGCAACCTTGATCCGAACCGGCTCGCTCGAACGGAAGTGGCCGGAGAACCGAAGCGCTTCCCCTTTCCGCACCCACACCTTTTGTCGGATGCCGACCCAGCCGTTCGACGGTGAGCTAACGGTCCGACCGTTCGACGCGATCTCCCGCGCCTCGATGCGCATGCACCTGTCGCCGCAGAACGGGTCGGCCTCGTCGAGAACGGCGCGCCCTTCCGCCTGCCACACCGTCTCGCGCCACGGGCGCTGGAACTGCGCCTCCTCCTCGGTCAGGAAGAAGAACTCGGCCCTCGGCGGCAGGTGGCCGGCGAACTTGCGGTCGTCGAGCCGCTCGCCCCACATCACGGCCGTCATCCGCCCGATGAACTCCAGAAAATCGCCGTAGATCAAGGGCGAGATCTCGATGGGCGCTTCCGGTGCTGTGATCCTCAGCTTCGCCATACGAGTCCTCCTCCGAGTCAGTGCACGACCTGGTCGTGCATCCTACAGGAACGTTTGCGCAGGTAAAGTGGAAACACGGTCTGTGGTCAAGCTGGCAGGGGGGTTGTCGCCTGTGCGTTGCCGATTTGAGGACGGCGGGCCGAGGGCGACCCGCCCTACAACCAAGAGCACGTCCGACGCGGCAGCGTTGTAGGGCGGGTCGCCCA
>CBDUSE010000108.1:0-11149 GCA_965369835.1 uncultured bacterium | reverse complement strand
GACCTTCAACGGCAGGGGCTGGCGGGTGCCGACCAACATCATGGTGGTGCCCCATGGCGCCCGCAGCGACAAGCGCTGGGGCCTGCACGAGGTCCGGGAACTGCGCGAGGAGCTCGGCCTCAACAACGTTCCCACACTCTCGGACCGCATCGTCGGCATGGTCGGCTGGATCCAGTCCAACAAGCGCTGGGACATCCTGCTCTCGATGTGGGAGGAGATCCACGACGAGGTCCTGCGCGACACCGGCCAGGAATGGGACTTGCTCGCCGCCGGGGCGATGCGCGACCCGAACCACAAGGCCGACTACGAGACCTGGAAGGCCCAGGCGCTCACGCTCGAGCACAAGGGCATAGCTCACTACTACGAGTTCATCCCACGCGGCGACATCTACTACAAGATGATGGCGGTGTGCGACTTCGTTGTGCTCCCAAGCGTTGACGAGACCCAGTCGGGCACGCTCGCCCGGATCATCTCGCTCAACAAGCCGTTCGTGACCACCGCGCCGATGGAAGGCCTGACCGCCCAGACGCTCGAGTGCAAGGGCGGGCTGCTGTTTACCACTAAAGAGATGCTCAAGGAGCGAGTGATCCAGCTCGCGTGCGACGAGCAGCTCCGCATGCGGCTCGGCGAGAACCTGAAGCGCTACCTCGACGAGGTCGTGAGCTGGGAGGTGGTCACGGGCCAGTACAATGCCGCGTACGAACTGGCCCGCGCAGCCACGAAGATCGGCGAAAGGCCCGTCCTCCCCGAGGAGTTCTGAGCTTGCGATAGCGAGCCGCACGCCGCAGCGAGCCGCCCACAGCGGTGGCTCCTCACGCCCACCGAATCAGGCCGCTCAGTCCTTCGTGCAGTTGACGGTGGCGGGGTCGCCGGTCTCGCTGTCCGTGTAGGTGCCGGTCATCGTGCGGCTGTTGCTCGAGACCACGGCGAAGAAATCGGTCGAGTCGATCGTGAAGCGGTTGCCCGTGACGTCGCCGGTGAAGCGGCCGAGGCGCGTGTTGATTCCCTCGACCTCGCCGTTAGCGTCCATGGTCATCACGAAGTTGAAATCCCCGGCGGAGGCGGCGGTCGTAAACGTGCCGGTCCACGAGCCGGTCACGTCCACCCCGGGCGGCGCATCGGTTGTGGTATCGTCGGTTTCATCGGTGTTGCAGCCGCCCACGCAGAACAAGAACGCGAGTGCAGCCACCATGAGGGTTGGCGCCCACGGGAGTCTCAACTTCATCTGATCCGTCCTTATTGAGCTCTCTGGCCAATGATAAGCGGCGGCATGCGCCGCCATCTGTCACCATTATACGCCGCCGGGCGCCCTTTGTTCACGCCTTTGCGCTTGCGGCCTTGCCGGCAGGACGGCCGCGAGCACGGACCCTAGATCTCAATCAGCTTTGATCTCGGGCTCGCCCCGGTGAGCAGCTCGTACCGGCCCGGCCCAGCCATCAGGATGTCGTCCTCGATGCGGACCCCGCCGAAGCCGGGCAAGTAAATCCCCGGCTCGATCGTGTTGACCGCGCCGGTCACGTTGTGGAAGGGGCCGCCGAAGATGCCGAGCCCGTGGCCGATCGAGTGAATGAACGGCCCGTAACCGTCTTTCTGGAAAATCGCCGAGACCGCCGTGTTGATCGCGCGCACGTCCTTCTTCTTCTCGACGAGCTCGAAGCTCAACTGCATCGCCCTATACACCTCGTTGTAGAGCGTGCGCTGCTCGGCCGTGGCCTTTCCGAAGACGAAGGTGCGCGTGATGTCGGAGCCGACCCCACCCACCGCGCAGCCGAAGTCCACCATGACCAGATCGCCCTTCTTGAGCCTGCGGTGGCCGGTCACCACGTGCGGGTGCGAGGTGTGCGGGCCGAAGCTCGTCATGCCGTGGCCGATGGCGCCGGCCCCGGCCATGTGGAAACAGATCTCGGCCATGAGGTCTATCTCGGTCATCCCCTCGCTGCACATGGTAGGGACCGCCCGGGCCGCCCGGGCGCTGATCAGGCAAGCGCGCCGCTGGTCGGCAAGCTCGGCCTCATCTCTCTTGCGCGCCACCTCGTCAACCCGCTTGGTGATGTCCACGAGCTTGCGCCCGCGGAGCTCCTTCTTCATCTGCACGAACAGCGCGTGCGGAACCGCCTGGAACCGCACACCGATCTTGCGGGCCCCGCCGAGCGCGTCGCGGACGGCTCTGGGCGCTTTAGTCTTTTTGGAAAGCACCACTACGGGCCAGGGCGTCTCGGCGCACGCCTCGGCGAACATCGGGTGCGCCACCATCGTGACGCCCCTCTTTGTAGCGACCGCCATCCCCTCGGCGGTGCCGGTGAGCCAGCGCAGCAGTTGCGCGTCGCCCTGCAGCAGCACGGCGTCCGCCACGCCGTCGAGTCGTCGAAACAGCCGTTTCAGTCGTGCCTTGTGAACGTTGCCGGCCACGTCTCCCTCCCCGATCGGTTTGCATGTGGGCCACAGTCAACCACACTCGCTGCGCGATTGCAACTTCGTAGCGACGCACATGCGGTAACAGGGCGGGCATTCGGCGGGCAAGATGCCCACCGGACAGCCGGCAGGATGCCGGCTGGATAGCTGGTAAGATGCCGGCGCTACGGACCAGCGCCGAGTGTGGCGCCACCGTCCCAGCGGCTGCGCCGGGGGTGTCCCGCCCCCCGGCCGAACCCGCGCAAACAAGGCTGAGACGCTGCGGTCTGAGCCCGGAAACATTTCCCTTGCGCGCAGGGCGCTTCTCCCTATATAAAGAGGGCGCCTCAGCACCCCCTGCCAGGCAGAATGCGAATCCGAAAAGGCGAGGTTGGCATGCTCAAGATCACGTTCATCGAACCGCGGGCCACCGGCATTCACGTTTACAGCCGCTTCAGGATGCCCCGGATGGGCTTGCCGACCATGGCGACCGCCGCGCGCGATCTCGGGCACACAGTGCGGGTGTATATCGAGGACGTCGGCAAGGTGGACTTTCGCGCCGCCTGCGACTCGGACCTCGTGTGCGTCACGACGATCAGTTCCACCGCGCCGAGGGCGTACGCCTTTGCCGACAAGTTCCGCCAGCGCGGCATGCCGGTCCTGATGGGCGGCCCGCACCCGACGGCAAGAGCCGAGGAAGCGCTCGAGCACGCCGACTGGGTACTGCGCGGCGAAGCGGATGAAACCTTCTTCGAGTTCCTCGAGAAGTTCGAGGCGGGCGTTGAGCTCACCGAGATCGAGGGTCTCTCGTACCGGACCGATCTCGGCTGCGTGCACAACCCGCGGTCCACGCGGCCCGTGGATCTCGACGCGCTGCCGATCCCGGACCTCACGCTGATTGAGGGCTGGGAGCGGATGCGGATTCTGCCGGTGATGACCTCGCGCGGCTGCCCATACGACTGTGCCTTCTGCTCGGTCACCAAGATGTTCGGCCGGCGCTACCGGTTCCGCAGCCCGGAGAAGATTGTTGACGAGCTCGAGCAGGCGATGGCGCTCAAGAAGTGGTACTTTACTTTCTTCGTTGACGACAACTTCATCGCCAACCGCAAGCGGGCCAAGGAGCTGATGCGGCTGATGATCGAGCGCAAGGTCACGCCCCGCTGGTCGGCCCAGGTGCGCGTCGAGGTGGCCCGGGACGACGAGATGCTCGAGCTGATGCGGCGCTCGAACTGCAAGTTCGTCTACGTCGGGCTCGAGTCCATCAACCCCGAGACGCTCAAGCTCTACAACAAGCACCAGAGCCTCGAAGACATCGAGCGCTGCATCCGCAAACTGCACGCGTACAAGATCCGCATCCACGGCATGTTCGTCTTCGGCGCCGATACCGACACGGTGCAGACCCTGCGCGACACCGGCCGCTTCGCCCGGAGGATGGGGATAGACACCGTGCAGTTCATGATCCTGACCCCGCTGCCCGACACGGAAACGCATCACCAGCTCGAGAGCGAGGGCCGCATCCTCGTGCGCGACTGGAGCCTCTACGACGCGCAGCACGTGGTGTTCAAGCCGAAAAACATGTCGCCGCTTCAGCTCCACCTCGAGACGTGGAACGCGCTCGCCAGGTTCTACTCCCCGAGGGAGATCGCCATGCGCTACCTCCGCTTCGACTTCTTCGGCGCCTTCCTGCGCAGCTACGGCAACCGGATCAACAAGGAATGGCTCCGCTTCAACGCGGAATTCGGCCGGATCCTTGAGCAGGCAAACTGCGTCGAACTCCTGAGGCAACTCGCGCCCCAGCCGGTGGTTGTCGAGGTGGACTGACACGCCGGCCGACATCCCGCACGGCGACGGTGCCCGGACCACTGAACAAAACCACCGCGATGCAGGTGATGCGAGTATGAACGCGTTGCGAGTCGCGTTTCTTGTCGCCCTTCTTCTCGCCGCTATTCCGGCGGCTTTCTGCGTCGAGGAGGCCAACAGCCTTTCTGTCGAAGACCTCCTCGAGCAGGCCGCCGCCGAAAAGGGCGCGGGCCACTACTCCAAAGCCGCCGACCTGTACGACAGAGCGATCGAGGCCGACCCGAAGAACCCTACGCCCCGCCTCGAGCTGATCAACATGCTCGCCCAGGTCGCCCGCAAGGAGAAGCGGTGCAGCAAGGCGATACGCGATGCGCTCGAGGCCGATGTCTTCTCCGATGCGCAGTGGACCGTCATCATCGGGATCTGCACCGAGTGGGGCTTCGAGGGCGAGGCGGCCGACATCTACCGGATGCTGCTGCAAAAGGACCCGGACAACACCGAGTACCCCGCGAAGATCCTCGAGCTGATGCTGGCGAGCAAGGCGAAGCCCGAGGAGGTCCGCGCCGAGATCGAGAAGCTGATCGGCGAGACGCCTCGACCCGACATCGCGCTCCGCATGGCGGCGATGTGCGAGGCACATCTGCGGTTCGAGGAGGCGGCGTGGCTCTACGAAAGGATCCTCGAGGTGGACGACGAGAACCTCGAGGCGCGGCTCCGGCTCGCGCGCGTCAACCTCCGCTGGGGCAAGCTCGATGAGGCCGAGAAGCATGCCCGTGCCAACATCAAGCTCGATTACGAGCATCTCGAGTCGCGCCTGCTGCTCGCCGAGGTGAAGCTGCGCCGGGGCGGTTACGAGGAAGCGCTCGCCGAGTTCCGCAAGCTCTCCAAGGAAGAGGGCGGGCACCTCGAGGCGTACCTCGGCGAGGCACGCGCCGCCTTCGCCGTCGGCCGGTACGAGGACGGCACCTCGGCTTGCCTCAAGGCGCTCAGGCTTGAGCGCGATGCGGCCCCGGCGCGTGCGCTGCTTGCCGACCTCTACTTCTACACCGGCCGATACGAGAGGGCCGCCGAGGAGTACGGCCGGGCGCTCGAAGCCGACCCGACCAACCTCGAGGCGATGATCAGCGCAGCCCGCGCGCTCGCCGACAGCGGCAAAGCCCGCGAGGCCGAGCGCGCCTTCTACAGGCTCTACGACGTGTACGAGTCGGCCACGAGCGAGCGGGAGCTCACCGCACGCGTGCTCACGCACGTGGGCATCGCGTGCCGCTACACCGACAACCCCAAGGACGCCCTGCACTGCTTCGTCGAGGCGAGCAAGAAGGACGCCACGTACATCCCCGCGCGTCTCTGGCTCGGACGGCTCTTCCTCGAACGCCACCAGCCGCGCGACGCCGCAAAAAAGTTTGCCGAGATCCTCGCACTCAACCCGAGGCACACGGGCGCGCTCGTCGGGCTGGCCCAGGTGGCGCTCGACCGCTCGCAGTTCAGCGAGGTGCAGCAGCGCTGTGAGGCGGCCCTGGCGGTCAACGCCCGCCACGTCGAGACGCTGAACGTGCTTGCCCGCATGCGCATCCTCGACGAGCAATACGCCGCCGCCAAGGACGCGCTCGACACGTCGCTCGCCGTCAACCCGAACTGCATCGAGACGCTTTCGCACTTCGCCTCCTACCACTACCAGGTCGGCGACACGAAGGCCTTCGAGCAAACGATGCGGCGCGTGCTCGCTATCAATCCGAACTACGCCCGCGGCTACGAGATTGTGGCCGCCGCGTGCGAGTACCGCCGCCAGAACGAAGAGGCGCTCGCGCTGCTCCGCAAAGGGATCGAGCTCGACGACCGGTACGCGCCCGTCTGGACAAGCCTCGGCGTCATCCTCATGCGCGAGGGGCGCGAGGACGAGGCCGAGGCCGCGCTCAACACCGCCTTCAAGCTCGACAGCTATAACCACCGGACGCTGAACTTCAGCAAGGTCCTCAAGGAAATCCGGAAAGGCTACGTCGTCCACGAGACCGAGCACTTCATTATGAAGTGGCATGGTGACAAGGACTTCGTGCTCGAGCATTTCCTGCCGGAGTTCTGCGAGCAGGTCTACGCGGACGTGTGTGCGCACTTCGAGTTCGAGCCGCCGAAGAAGACGCTCATCGAGGTGTTCCCCACGCACGACCGGTTCGCCGCGCGCATCTCGGGGATGCCGTTCATCGCCACCGTCGGCGCGTGCTTCGGTAAGGTCTTCGCCATGGACTCACCGCGCCAGGGCGGCTTCAACTGGCGCCGCGTCTTCGAGCACGAGTTTACGCACGTGGTCACGCTCCAGCAGACGAAGATGAAGATCCCATTCTGGTTTACCGAGGGGCTCGCCGTCTGCTGGGAGAAAGGGCCGCAGCCGGTCGAGTGGGACCGGATGATGGTGCGCGCAGCCGTGCTCGATGAGGTCGTGCCGCTCGACGATCTGAGCAGTTGGTTCACCCGCGCACGCAGCCAGCACCAGCGCCAGTGGGCGTACGCGCAGTCCATGCTCACGACCGAGTACTTCTACAACGAGTTCGGCCGCGACAAGATCGTCGCCATGCTCGAGATGTACCGCGACGGCAAGCCGACGCGCGAGGTCATCGAGAAGGTCTGCGGCATGCCGCAGGCCGAGCTCGAGCAGCGCGTCAAGTCCTACATCATCGGGAGAGGCCGCGCGCTGGGCGTGCCGCCGCTCTTCATTCTCGACGACGCCGAGCGGTTCAAGGCGCGGCTCGAGACCTCGCCCAACGATGCCGAGGCCCACGCGCGATACGCCCAGGCGATGGCCCAGCAGTTCGCCGGCGCGCGCGGTCCGGCGGCGTCCAAGCTCGGCCACGAGGCCCGCATGCATGCCGAAAAGGCGATCAAGCTCGGCACCTCGATGCCCGAGCCGTACACGGTGCTCGCGTTCCTCGAGCTACGCGCGAACAAGCCGGCCGACGCGACGCGCCACTGCCACGAGGCGCTCACGCGCGACAAGGACAACTTCGCAGCCAACGTCTACCTCGGCAATATCGCGGCCCAGGCGGGTCGTCAGGACGAGGCGATCAAGCACTATGTTGCCGCTCGGCGCGCCTCCCCGCGCCAGGCGCAGATCGGCTACAAGCTCGCCAAGATCTACGAGGACCGCGGGCAGCGCGAGATGGCGATCGCGGAGCTCGAGAACGTCGCCCGCATCGAGCGCCACCCCTACGCCGCGCTCACCAAGCTCGGCGGTCTCTACGAGGAGAAGAAGGACTGGAAAAACGTCATTCGCGTGATCGAGCGGGCGCTCGAGTTCAACCTCTACGACCCGCACGCCTACGAACTGCTCGGGCGAGCGTACTCCGAGCGCGACGCCGACGAGCTCGCAGCCCGGACCCGTACGATCGGCGCCGACGTGGCTTACCTCGCCGCCACGAGCACGTACAAGAAGGTCGAGGTGAAAGCGTACCTGCGGCTTGCCCTCGCCATGAATCCGAAGCACGAGAAGGCGCTCGCGCTCGCCGAGCAGATCGGCGGCCTCGACGAGGCACCCGGGGACAACGTCGAGGAGCCCGCGCGCGAAGGCGACGGCGCTGAGGACTCCGGCCGTCCGTAGCGTCCCAGGGCCTGGACGGCGCGACAGCGAACTTCGCCAGGGCCGGTCCTGGCCCCCGATTTGCCTTGCGGCCCGTCGAGGGCTGTGCTATAGGCAGCCGCACGCGTGACGGGCAATGGAGGAACTCCCGATGATCCCCCCCAAAATCCTCGATAGCCTGCTCCTCGACGAGGGAGGCTCGATCGTGCTGCTGATTATGGACGGCCTCGGTGATACGGCGACCCCCGAGACCAACTGGCGCACACCGCTCGAGGCGGCCAGAACGCCCAACCTCGACGAGCTGGTCAAGGAAGCCGCCTGCGGCCGGGCCATCCCGGTCTCGCACGGCATCACGCCCGGCAGCGGGCCGGGCCACCTCGCGCTGTTCGGTTACGACCCGATCGAGCACGAGATCGGCCGTGGCGTGCTCGAAGCAGTGGGGCTCGACATGGAGATCACGCCGCGCGACGTCTGCGCGCGCGCCAACTTCGGCACCTACGACGCGAACGGCATCATTACCGACCGGCGCGCCGGTCGGATCCCGACGGAGAAATGCCGGGAGCTTGCCGCCCGGCTTGCCCGCGAGATCCCGTGCATCGAGGACGTGGAGTTCATCATCGAGGCGGGCAGGGGGCACCGGTTCGTCGCCATCATGCGCGGCGACGGCCTCGACGGCGATCTGACCGACGCGGACCCGCACCACGAGGGCTCGCCGATCCTCGACGTGAGGGCGAACAAGCCCCAGGGGCAGAAGACCGCGCGGATCGCCAACGAGTTCATCGCGCGCGCGAACGACCTGCTCAAGGACGAGCGTCCAGCGAACGGCATCATGATGCGCGGCTTCTCGAAGATACCCGACATCCGGCCCTTCCCCGAGAAGTGGAAGATCACGAGCGCCGCGATCGCCAGCTACCCAATGTACCGGGGCATCACGAAGCTGCTCGGCCTCAACGTGCTCGCCACGGGTGAGACGGTCGCGGACGAAGCCAACACGTACGTGAACGATGCGGCAAATTACGACTACGTGTTTGTCCACGTCAAGCCGACCGACGCCGCCGGCGAGGACGGCAACTTCGACGCCAAGGTGGCCGCCATCGAGGAGACGGACGCTGCGATCCCGACACTGCTCAAGCGCGAGCCCGACGTGCTGTGCGTCACGGGCGACCACTCGACGCCGGTGACGAACAAGGCACACAGTTGGCACCCGGTGCCGGTGATGGTGCGCTCGAAGGTCTGCGGCGCGGATCGGCTCGAGCGCTTCACCGAGAAGCAGTGCAACTCAGGCAGCCTCGGTATCTTCCCGATGGTCGAGCTGATGCCCGTCCTGCTCGCCAATGCCGGCCGCATTGACAAGTTCGGCGCCTGAGACGGGCTACTAACAAAGGGCAGAACACCGGCAGCGGTCGGTTTTGGATCAGACAGGCTGGGCCGTCCGTCACGAGTAGGCCATCACCCATGCCGAGCGCTCGAGCCGCGCAGCGGCGAGTGAGAGTAGCCACGGGCGCAAGCCCGTGGAAGAGCGCACGACGTAGCAAATGAGCCCCTTGAGGGGCGACTCAGTACCATGAAAAACCAACCTCAATCGCCCCTTCTGGGGCTTGGGCTTTCCTGGGACACCCGATACCACGGGCTCGCGCCCGAGGCTACTGCCAGTCGCCGCTGCGCGGCTCGGGAAACAGACTGCGAAAAGGGATCGTTCGAGGCAAACGGCTCGGCCGAGCTCGTCAAAGGCAGAGGTATCTCGACTCTCGGGGCTCCCGCTTTTTTCGGCAGCCTGCGAGTGCGCCCGACGCAGCCCTTTGCCGGCCTGAGCGTTTGAGCGCCACGATCGGAGAGAACGCCACGTGACCGAGAACGGAACCGTCGTCAGGGCCAAGGGGCTGCACAAGACCTTCGTTGACGCCCGCGGCGAGGAAGTGCGTGCCGTACGCGGCGTGAGCTTCGAGGCCCGCCGGGGCGAGATCCTCGGCATCCTCGGCCCGAACGGCGCCGGCAAGACGACGTTGCTCCGAATGCTCGCCGCCATCATCCGCCCCACGGAAGGGACCGCGAGCGTCTGCGGCTTCGACGTCGTAGCGGAGCCGGACGAGGTGAAGTGCCGCATCGGTTTCCTCTCGGGCAACACGAAGCTCTACGCGCGCCTGACCGCCGCCGAGACCGTCCGCTACTTCGGCCGCCTCACGGGGCTCGACGACGGGACGATACGCGAGCGCACCGACCGCATCTTCGCCTCGCTCGGCATGGAGGACATTCGCGACCGCTGCTTCGAGAAACTCTCGACGGGCCAGAAGCAGAAAGTCTCGATCGCGCGCGCGCTCATCCACGACCCCGAGGTGCTCGTGCTCGACGAGCCGACCGCCGGGCTCGATGTGATCGCCTCGCGCGCCATCATCTCACTTATCCGCGAGGCGAAGGCGCAGCACAAGACGGTGCTCCTCTCGACGCACTACATGACCGAGGCCGAGGAGCTGTGTGACCGCGTGGCGCTCATCCACGAGGGGCTGTTCCTCGCCGTGGACACGCTCGAGGGGCTCGTCGAGCGCACCGGCACGACGAGCCTCAACGAGGCGTTCCTCCAGCACCTCGAGGCCGCCGGAGCGGAAGTGGCGCTTCCGAATAAGGAGGTCGGGCCATGAGGCTGCGGCAGGCGAGGACCGTCTTCCTCAAGGAGATGCTCGAGACGCTGCGCGACAAGCGCACGCTGATGGTAATGATTCTCGGCCCCGTGCTGATCTACCCCGTGCTGATCCTCGTCCTTGTCACGATGACGCGCGCACAGCAGGGCAAGCTCGAACGGGAAGCCTCGCGCGTTGTCCTTATCGGAGAGGAGGCCCCTCCGGAGCTGACCGAACGCCTTTTCGCGGACGAGCACCTCGAGCTCCACACGCCCGACGCCGTCGAGGACCCGAAGGAGATGGTGCGCTCGGGTAAGATGCACGCGGCCGTCGTCGTCAGCCGCGACGTCGCCGCGCCCACCGACTCGGCCGGGCAGACTGCACAGGAGCTCGCGCGCGTCGTGGTGATCTACAACGAAGCGGACGAACGGTCAGCGCTCGCTTTCGACCGGATCAGCGACCTGCTGAACGCCTACTCACGCGAGGCGGTGACGGGCCGCTTTGCGGCGCTCGAGGAGGGCGAAGTCTACGCCTACCCGCTTGTGATCAAGCGCGAATCAGTCGGCACGCCCGAAGACGTCGGGCGCCGGGTGCTTGCATACGCCATCCCCATGATGCTCGTGCTCATGACGATCGCCGGCTCGATGTACCCCGCGATTGACACGACGGCAGGCGAGAAGGAACGCGGCACGATCGAGACGATCCTCACCACGCCGGCGGCGATCTCCGAGATCGTCGGCGGGGCCGAGGCCCTGATACAAGGTTGAGACAAGGA
>CBDUSE010000107.1:0-11238 GCA_965369835.1 uncultured bacterium | reverse complement strand
GTCTAGGTGCGCGACCGGTTCGGCACCGACGCGCTACGCATCGGCACGGAGCAGGCGGAGGAAGAGGTGGACGTCGAGGAGGAGGAATGAGCCGCGGCTCTGCACAGATCAGCGCGGCCTAGCGCGGATCAAGGCACGATATCGGGCGCAATGACCTCAGGACTCTGATCTGCCCAGGAGTGACTTCCCGGACATCGCGCCGCACCGGATGGAGATACTGCTTCACTATTGCCCCGGCTCAGAGCTTCCATGGCTCCCCAAGCTGCCGCAGCTCTCGCAGCATCTGGAAGGTGTCCACGGGTCTCACGTTGAACGCCAGACAGACATCCGGGATCTTGACCTCGTTCTTTGATTCGGGCGCGGGCTGCTCGTGGGTTACAACGACGCGCCCTCTGGCCATCGCGTAGGCCACCAGCAACCCGTCCGCACCACCGGCAAATTTTGCCTTAGCTGCATCGGTGAACCGCGTCTGCTGATCCACCCAGTTCATGACGTCTGCGTAGGACCTGATGACATCCTTTTCGTCCGTGGAGACGAATGCCTGGGCAAAGTCTCCTTTTACCCACACTGCGAGTTCGTCCGGGTCTTCCCCTTCTTTGGGGTTGTCTCTTCCTCTCAGCAACTCCTTCTTGATTCGGTCGATGCTCTCAACTCGTCCATTCGCCGCGAGATTCACAAGGCTATCCCAGAAACTCGTGCCCAGATCGAATGCATAGTAGCGGTTCTTGGCTTCGAAGAACACATTGGCATCGAGCACGAACACAGGGCCGGCCATCACCAAGCCCCCCCGATGTTGAGAGAGGATGCGTAGTGATCGAACGTCTTCCCGTAAAGGCCGGTCAGGCCGTAGGCTTCGGAGTAGAGGAGCTTGCCTTCCTTCGCCGCCCGAAACACTGCCGAGGCGAATCGCCGACCCACACGGAGATTCTGGTTGAGGTAGAAGTCACCGCCACCCGGCTGATCACCGGCCTTGGCCCGCTCACGCTTCTGACGTTCATGGTAGAAGGCCAGGAAGACATCCTTTCGGATCAAATGCAGATTCAACGCCCTGATTGCCCCGACGAGCTCACTCACCTTGAACCGGCGGGCAACAGCCTGGAAGCGTTCGGGTGTATCCTGAACAGAAGGCCAGAACTGCCGCAACTCGCGTTCAGGAACGAGGAACTCGGCAGCTACGCGGTTGCATGCTTTCTCGGTCGGGTCATCTGCTGGCTGCATCTGACGTAGATCAAATGCGGCACTGCTGCCGAAGAAGACGTGCGCGAGCTCGTGGCCGAGCGTGAACATCTGAGGCGACTTGAAGTCAGCGCCATTGACGAAGACGAGTGGAGCATACTCGTCAACCAAGACGAAGCCGCGGAACTCCTCAACATCCAGCTTGCGGTGGGTGTTGTTCCCGACAACCCCGTTGACGACAACGAGCATCCCGGCCCGTTCCATCGCCTCGCGGAGAGCCTTCAAGGCAGCTTCCCAGGTGCCGTGCTGTGCGGCCCATCCGTCAACGAGGCCGAGCGTGTCGCGCATCCGCTTGGTCACCGATGTTGGGTGCTCGTCAGTTCGCGCGGATCTGACGAACGAAAGTGGCTCCTGACCTTCCTCAATGAGGTACTCGCGCATCCAAGACTGGCGTCGCTGCATCGTGTGGATGGTCTCGAGGAGATCAGGGCTGGGCCTGCTCATGCCCTCATCCCCAAGGGTCCGGAAGTACGGCACAGGCAGGCGCTCTTCTGGCGGCTCCTGTAGGAAGAAGAACCCGAGCGGCGTCCGGGTCGCTGTCGCCAGGTCCTCCAACTGGCGCAGTGTGGGTTGGCGCTGACCGGCAATCCAATCCCGGATCTTCGGGAACCTGGACTGAAGGTCGTCCACCGTACGCTGAGAGCGGTCCAGCGCCCAACGAAAGATGCTCTTGTTGACGGCCACCCTACTCATGAAGTGGCCTCCTCCCCAGCACGGTTGTAGGCGCGTTGATTGACGTGGTATGCAACCCCAGGTTCCACGGTTCATCTCCGTCTCGCCGTGTCAAAGCATGACGCGGCGCGCCATTGAGGTCAAGGGAAAGGGATGGTGTTCCCGCAATCGTCCCTTGGCCTCACAGAGTGCGCCTGGGGATTTGGAGCCCGACCGAGATCCACGGTTGAGCGGGGGCGGGGGATGTGGTAGATTGGTGGGGGCGATGACGAACGATTGAGCGGAGGAGGATTCATGGCGACGTCTGTCCGGATCAGATCATTCAAGCGCACCGAGTTCATCGAGATCGGCCGCGACCTGTTCGACCAGAAGGTGTCCGAGGCGCTCAGCGCCATCGGCGCCGAGAATATCCTGAACGTGTTGCCGCTGAACTACGAGCACATTGACATCGCGACCGAGAAGATCATCACCGACTACGGTATCATCGTCCTTTACAAGGCGCCGAAGTAGCGAAACGCTCCTGCTGCTCCAAAGGCCTTTGCAAGCTGAGGCGCCGAGGTGCTTCTGTCTGTATGCGCCGCGCTTCTTGCCTGCAACTACCTTTCAGCCAGGATACGCTCGACATCGGCGAGGAGGTCGGGAGAGTCGAGCGCCTCGGCAAAGTCCTTGAGTCGGCGCATGACCTGCTCGCGATCGAGGCCGGGATTGGCCGCTGCAATGCCGCGAATGTCCTCCATGTCCTGCGGGCGATGGGCAACCGCTTTCATGACAATCAGGTCCTCGGGGGATGGCGTCCGGAAATGCACGCCCTCGATTTTCCTTTCTCGCGAGCGGGCGATTGCTTCCTTCTCGAAGGGGAGCATGCCCAGCGAGACTTCGATGGGGATTCCGGAGTCCTTGTGTACGAGCAGGAGTACGCAGTGCTTGGCCGCGAAATCCTCGGCGTCCTTGATACGTGGCACGATGCCCCGGCCCTTGAGCTCGTCAAGCAAGCTGCTCAGGGGCATTTCCCCGAGCAGGACAAGGGCGTCCACGGCGCGCGTCATGCGTGGCCGTCCAGTCGCGGCGACCGCGACGCCGCCAATGAAGACGTGGGGGCTAGCTCATAAAAAGTATCCCGGAGGGCGATGATGGTGCCCGAAAGGCTTTCGAGCGGTTCCGGATGCGGCATCCCTTTCAGGCTCCTTTCTTGAGGCGGTTCCATCGCGCGCGGACTTCCTCGATCTGCTTTTCGCGTCGGGCGCGGACGGCCGGATGCTCAGGGAAGTGCCGGGCCGCTTCAAAAAGCTCGACAAGCTGGCGGTAGCGCTCGGCGTCGGTCAGCTTGCGCAGCTCGCGAATCTCGATTTCCTCGACGGCCTTCCAGCGGTCAACGTAGAGCCGGACTTGCTTCTTATCCATCGCTTCGCTCGTGGGCTAGGCGTTTGTGAGCTTGACGAGGGCGGCGAGTTTGGCGGCGGCGGCGCCGGAATCAATGGCGGCGGCGGCGGCCGTGGTGCCCGTGGCGATGTCGTCAGCGAGGCCCGCGGCGGCGATTGCCGCACCGGCGTTGAGGAGGACGGCGTCGCGGTGCGGGCCTTTCTCGCCGGCGAGGATTTTCTGGGCGATCCCGGCGTTCTGTTCGGGATCGCCGCCGACGAGCTGCTCGATCGTGGCGCGCGACATGCCGAACAGCTCGGGCGTGATCGTGTACGTGGTGACCTTGCCGTCGCGCAGCTCGGAGACCTTTGTCGGGCCGGTGAGCGAGATCTCGTCCTGGCCGTCCTTGCCGTGGACGACGAAGGCGCGCGTCGTGCCGAGCGCCTTGAGGACGTTGGCGAGGGTTTCGCCCAAAGAACCGTCATAGACGCCAAGGAGCTGGGCGGTGGCGCCGGCGGGGTTGGTGAGCGGGCCGAGGATGTTGAAGACGGTGCGGATGCCGATCTCGCGGCGCGGACCGATGGCGTACTTCATTGCCTTGTGCAGCAGCGGCGCGTAGAGGAAGCCGATGCCGATCTCGTGCAAAGAACGCTCGACTGTCTCGACGGGCGCCTCGATGTTGACGCCGAGCGCCTTGAGCACGTCGGCGCTGCCGCAGGCGCTCGAGACGGAGCGGTTGCCGTGCTTGGCGACGACGGCGCCGGCGCCCGCGGCGACGAAGGCGGCGATCGTCGAGATATTGAACGTGTGCAGGCCGTCGCCGCCGGTGCCGCAGGTGTCCACGACGACGGGCGCACGGCGGCTCGACTCAGCTCGCCGCAAGCGGATGGGGGTGACCTTCTCGCGCATGACGACGGCGAAGCCGGTGATTTCCTCGACCGTCTCCCCTTTGAGCCGCAGCGCGGTCAGCAGGCAGCCGATCTGCGCGTCGGTAGCCTCGCCCGACATGATGGCATTCATCGTGTCGGTGGCCTGTTTGCGGGTCAGGTCGCGTCCCTCGATGACGGTCTTGATCGCTTCGCGGAGTGTTGCGGACGGCTCGGGCGACATCGTGACCTCTCTACTCTCCCATCGCTTTGATGACGAGTCGCTTGCGGCGCTGGCCATCGAACTCGGCGTAGTAGATCTGCTGCCAGGGCCCGAGGTCGAGCGCGCCGCCCGTGATCGGGACGATCACCTCGTGATGGATCAGCAGGTTCTTGAGGTGCGCGTCGCCGTTGGTCTCGCCGGTGCGGTGGTGGCGGTAGTCGTCGCGGTACGGCGCGAGGCCCTCAAGCCACTCGTCAATGTCGGCAATCAGGCCGCTCTCGGCGTCGTTGACGTAGACGCCGGCCGTGATGTGCATCGCCGAGACGAGGACCATACCCTCGCGGATACCGCTCCTGGCGACAAGCTGCGCGACCTCGTCGGTGATGTTGATGTACTCCCGATGCTTCTTCGTATTGAACGTCATGTACTCGGTCATGCATTTCATGGCTTCGTCCTCTGCGTGGCTATGACGCTCTCCGTGCGGAGCTAAACATAATTATGCCTAAAAAAACATTTTTTAGCCACAGATTTCACAGATCAACACAGATTCAAATTTCCTCTTATCTGTTTGATCTGTGAAATCTGTGGCTCATTCCTGTCTTATCCGACGACGGTCATGTCGCCCGATGCGATCTTCCTGACGAGGCCGGAGTCGAGACGGAGGGTGAGGGCGCCGTCGTCGTCGAGGTCGGCGACGAGGCCGGTAATCTTCGCCTTGCCCGAGACGACTTCGACACGCCGGCCGAGCGAGGACGAGAGCTCGGCCCACCGGGCCTTGACCGGCGCAAAGCCGTCACGGCGCCATCGCTCGTACCAGCGTTCGAGATGCACGAGGAGCTCGCCGAGCACGTCGAGCCGGGAGATGGCGTGGCCGAGTTCGATCTGCACCGAGGAGGCCGTCGAGCGGACGGCCTTCGGGAGTTGCGATGGCGCCATGTTGACGTTGAGGCCGATGCCGATGACGACGTGGTTGATCTGCTCCGCCTCGGCGCTCAGCTCGGCGAGGACGCCGGCGATCTTTCGGCCGCACACACAGACGTCGTTCGGCCACTTGATGTGGGCGTCGAGCCCGTGCAGCGAGCGGAGCGTTTCGGCAACGGCGACGGCGGCGGCGATGACGAGCTGCGAGACGAGGCTGGGATGAAGCTCCGGCCTGAGGATGACTGAGGCGAGGATGTTGGCGCCCGGCGGCGAGAACCACTTGCGGTGGAACCGACCGCGGCCACGGCGCTGGGCCTCGGCGAGGACGACGGCGCCCTCGGGCGCGCCTTCGGCTGCGCGGGCGAGTGCGATGTCGTTGGTCGAGCCGGTTTCGCTGTAGGACCAGAGCGTGTGGCCGAGCCACGCGGTGCGCAGCGTACGGCGGATCTCGTCGGGAATCATGCGGTCGGGCGACGAGACGAGGCGGTAGCCGCGGTGAGTAGCGGCCTCGATGACGTAACCTTCCTGGCGCAGGGCCTCGACGTGGTTCCAGATGGTGGTGCGCGAGACGCCGAGGCGCTCGGCGAGCTCGGCGCCGGAGACGTTGCCCTCCGGCCGCTCGCGGAGCATGGCGAGGAGTCGTTCGTCGTGTGTCACGCGGAAAGCTCCAGCCGCATGCGGATGCGCCGGGCCGTCGTAGTGAGCGCGCCGACGGTGATGTAGTCCACGCCCGTGGCGGCGACCTCGGCGGCGTTGTCGAGCGTGACGCCGCCCGAGGCGGCGATGACGGCCTTGCCCGAGGCGAGCTTGACCGCCTGCTTGAGGTCGGTCGGCGACATCCGGTCGAGCATGATGATGTCGGCGCCGGCCTCGACGGCGGTGCTCACGTCGTCGAGCGTCGAGGCCTCGATCTCGACCTGGATGTTGGGGTTGAGCGCGCGGGCGGCGCCGATGCACTTGCGGATGCGCTCGGTGCGCGGGCCCTTGAGCGCGGCGAGGTGACTGTTCTTGACGAAGAACTGGTCGTGCAGGCCCATGCGGTGGGTCGTGCCGCCGCCGATGCGGACTGCGTACTTCTCCAAGAAACGCAGGCCGGGGCTCGTCTTGCGCGTGTCCATGATGCGCGCCTTGCGCTTGGCGACCTTCGCGACGAACTGCGCCGTGAGCGTCGCAACGCCCGAGAGCCACTCGAGGAAGTTGAGCGCGGCGCGCTCGCCGCTGAGGATGCTGCGCGCCGGACCTTTGACGACGGCGACCGCCGTTTCGGCCTTGACGGTGTCGCCGTCCTCGACGATGGGGGTGAACTCGATCTCCTCGTCAATCTCGCCAAAGACCGCCTCGGTCGCAGGGAGGCCGGCGACGATGCAGGGCTCGGCTGCGACGAGCCGGCCCTCGGCCGTCGCCTTTTCGGGCACGACGGCGGTCGTCGTGATGTCGCCGATGCCGATGTCCTCCTCGATCGCGCGGCGCACGATGGGAAGCAGTCGGTCGCGTGGAAGCTTTTCCTTTGTCGGCATCGGTCGGGTTCTCATCGTGCAAGCCGGGCTTACTGTTCGAGGACCGAGAGGCTGCGGCGGAGCCGTTCTGCTTTCTCGGAAAATTGCTCGAGTTTTTCGCGTTCCTTGGCGATGACGGCTTCGGGTGCTTTGGAACGGAACCCATCGTTGCGCAGCTTCGCCTTGATTCTGGCGATTACTTCGTCGAGCTTCTCGAGCTCCTTTTTGATGCGGGCCACTTCCTTGGCGGCGTCGGCGCCGAGATCGATATAGATTGACCCGATCGGTGTGACGCCGCTCGGCATCGGCTTGTCCGGGCGGTAGTCGGACCCGTAGACCTGGTACTCGGAAGCCCCCAGCATTGCCTGCGTCATTGGCGCAGTGGTCGTGAGGAACTGTACTGCTTCATCAGTTGATCCAGTCGCGATAAAGCGGTGGGCCTCTCCTTGCGCGACCTTGTACTCCTTGCACAGGTTGCGGCCTGCGCGGATGAGCTCGTAGTTCTGGTCCATCAGCTCGACTGTCTGTACGTCGAGATTGAGCTCGAGCGCTTTCGGCCATGGCGACAGCATGAGGGGCGTACGGTCATCGCCTTGGAGCAGGCGCCAGATCTCCTCGGTGATGTACGGGATGATCGGATGCAAGAGCTTCAGGACGTTCTCGAGCACGGTGCGGAGGACGGCCTGCGTCCGGCGCTGGTCTCTGGGCGAGCCGTAGAGCGGGCCTTTGGCGTACTCGATGTAGCGGTCGCAGTAGTGGTGCCAGAAGAAATCGTGCAGGCCCAGGGCGGCGTCGTTCAGGCGGAAGCGCGCGAGCGCGTCGTCCGTTGCTGCGATCACCTCATTGAGCTTGCCGAGGATGTACGTGTCGGCTTCTGTGAGATCGGCAGCGGCGAGATCATAGTCTGTGTCGGCGCCCTCGAGGTTCTGGAGAAGGAACCGGGAGGCGTTCCACAGTTTGTTGCAGAAGTTGCGGCCCGGCAGGAAGGTCTCGAGCTGCCTCTTTGCGCGTTCCTCCTCGCCGAGGTGCACGGGCGCGTAGCCGGACGGGCTGTCGCAGCCGGTCTGCATCGGCATGTCCTGGCCGGGTGAGGCGAGGCTGACGAGGCTGAAGCGAAGCGCGTCGGCGCCGAGCTCCTCGATGATGTCGAGCGGGTCAATGCCGTTGCCGAACGACTTGCTCTGCTTACGGCCGTACTCGTCGCGCACGGTGCCGTGGATGAGCACGTCGGTGAACGGCAGGCCGCCGGCGAACTCGTATCCGGCCATGATCATGCGCGCGACCCAGAAGAAGATGATCTCGGGCGCAGTCACGAGCGTATCGGTCGGGTAGTAGAACGCGAGGTCCTCGGTTTTTTCGGGCCAGCCGAGCGTCGAGAACGGCCAGAGCCACGACGAGAACCATGTGTCGAGGACGTCGGGATCCTGTCGCACGGGCGCGCCGCCGGCCTTTTCGCGGGCCTCGGCCTCGGTGCGCGCCGCGATCGGCTCGTCGGAGCTGTCCACATAAAAGATGGGGATGCGGTGGCCCCACCAGATTTGGCGCGAGATGCACCAGTCGCGGATGTTGTACATCCACTCGAGGTAAACCTTCGTCCAGCGCTTCGGGTGGAAGCGGATTTCGCCGTCCTCGACGGGCTTGATCGCCGGCGCGGCGAGCGGCTTCATCTTGACGAACCACTGCTTGGAGAGCCGCGGCTCGACGATTGTGTGGCACCGGTAGCACTCGCCGATGCTCAGCGTGTGGCGCTCGACCTTTTCGATCAGCCCCTGGGCATCGAGGTCGTCGAGGAGCTGCGAGCGACAGACGAAGCGGTCCATGCCGGCGTACGGGCCGGCGTTCTCATTCATCACGCCGGTATCGGTCATGACGTTGACGGGCTCGAGGCCGTGGCGCTGGCCCATCACGAAGTCGTTGGGGTCGTGCGCCGGGGTGACTTTGACGATGCCGGTGCCGAACTTGGGGTCCACGAACTCGTCGGCGATGACCTGGAGCTTCCGGCCCAGGATCGGCAGGACGACGGTCTTTGACTGGAGGTCGGCGAGCCGCTTGTCGGCGGGGTTGAGGGCGACGGCGACGTCGCCGAGCATCGTCTCGGGCCGCGTCGTTGCGACGACGATGGACTCGTCGGCGCCCTTGATCGCGCCCGATCCTGCGATCGGGTAGCGGATGTACCAGAGCTTGCCGTCGTGGTCGCGGTGCTCGGCCTCTTCGTCCGAGAGCGCCGTGCAGCAGCGAGGGCACCAGTTGACGATGTAGTTGCCGCGGTAGATCAGGCCCTTGTCGAACAGCCGCATGAAGACTTCCTGCACGGCGTTCGAGAGGCCGTCGTCCATCGTGAAGCGCTCGCGCGCGAAATCGAGCGAGCAGCCGAGCCGCTTGAGCTGCTCGGTGATCGCGCCGCCCTTCTCGTTGCACCACTGCCACATCCGCTCGAGGAATTCCTCGCGCCCGAGATCGTCGCGCTCGATGCCCTCGTCGGCGAGGGCGCGCTCGACGACGTTCTGGGTGGCGATGCCGGCGTGGTCGGTGCCGTAGACCCAGCGCACGTTGGCGCCGCGCATGCGATGGTGCCGGACGAGCACGTCCTGCAGCGCGTTGTTGAGCGCCTGGCCCATGTGCAGCACGTTCGTGACGTTCGGCGGGGGGATGACGATGCAGTAGCTCTCGCCACCTCGGGCCGCGTCGGCGGCGAAGGCGTTGTGCTCGTCCCAGAACCGGGCGATCCGGTCCTCGACATCGGCTGCGGTGTATTGCTTCGGGATATCCATAGAGGCTAATGTGGAGCGCGCGCCGTCGGGGGCGCCGCTAGGCGCCGGCCTTTTCTTCGGTCGCAACTGCTTCCTCGCCGAGGTTGAAGCGGTCGTGGATCACGCGCATGGCGAGCTCGACGTCCTTCGATTTGATCAGGCACGAGATCTTGATTTCGGAGGTGCTGATCATCTCGATGTTGATCCCGTTCGAGCCGATGGCGTCGAACACGTCGGCTGCGACGCCCGGCTGGCTCTGCATGCCGATGCCGACGACCGAGACCTTCGCGACGTCGTCCTCGACGGTGACGCCCTTGGCCGAGACGTCGTCGCAGATGCGCTGCGCGGTCTCTTGCGCGCCCTTGAGGTCGCCGACGCCGCAGGTAAACGAGATGTCCGTACCGCCGTAGTTGTTCTCGGTCAGCACGATCATGTCCACGTTGATGCTTTGCTCAGAGACGGCCTTGAAAATCTTCGCGGCGATGCCCGGCACGTTGGGTAGGTCGAGCACATTGATCCGTGCCTGGTCGCACAACAAGGTGACGCCCGTGATCACAGTCTGTTCCATCTTGTCGGTCTCCTCGACAATCAGTGTTCCGACGTCGTCGGAAAACGTTGACCGCACCCTGAGGGGCACGTGGTACTTCTTGGCGAACTCGACCGAGCGGCTCTGGAGCACCTTCGCGCCGAGCGTGGCCATATCGAGCATCTCGTCGTGCGAGATTTTCCGGCGCTTGCGGGCCGTGGGCACGACGCGGGGGTCGGCCGTGTAAACGCCGTCCACATCGGTGTAGATCTCACACAGGTCGGCGTTGAGGACGGCTGCGATCGCCACCGCCGAGGTGTCGGATCCGCCGCGGCCCAGCGTCGTGATGTTGCCGTGAATGTCCACCCCCTGAAAGCCGGTGATGATGACGATCAGGCCCTTGCGCAGCCTGTCGAAGATTCGCTCGGTGCTGATCTCGCGGATCTTCGCTTTGCGGTGCACGCCGACGGTGAGCACGCCGACCTGGCCGCCAGTGAACGAGATCGCCGGGTAGCCCATCGAGCTGAGCGCCATTGCGAGCAGCGCGGCCGAGACCTGTTCGCCGGTGCTCACGAGCATGTCCACCTCGCGTGGCGGGGGATCGGGGTTGATCTCGTAGGCGAGGTTGATCAGGCGGTCGGTCTCGCCGGCCATGGCCGAGACGACGACCGCAACGTCATGGCCCTGGTCCTTGGCGGCGGCGACGCGCCGCGCCACGTGGCGGATTTTATCAAGATCGCCGAGCGACGTCCCGCCGTATTTATGTACGATCAGACTCATCGTTTGCTCTGCACTGTTGTTGCGCTTCCTGATGCCGGGCCCATATAGACGAAAACACGCGCCTTCCCCTCCAGGGAGCACGCATAGTAACAGGCTCGGGCCGCAAGTCAAGCGCCGGGTGCGGTGCGCGGTGTAGCTGAGGCACCGGGCCGAGACGGCGTTGGGTAAACACCCCATCGGTCGCATGCCTGTCCTGAGCCTGTCGAAGGGCCGATGCTGCCGCTCGACAAACACGTGCTCGATGGCGTTGGTGGTGCGAACGGCTCGACCAAGCTCACCGACGGTGAGCCGCTCGCCGAAGCCGCGCTAGCGGCGTGTGCGAGTAGCCGGGGGGGGGGGGGGCGGGGGGGGGGGGGGCCCCCCCAACACACAACCCCCCCCCGGGCGCGGGCGGGCGCCCCCCCCCCCG
>CBDUSE010000106.1:0-11371 GCA_965369835.1 uncultured bacterium | reverse complement strand
ACTCGCGCGCTGTGGACAAGAGCAGCCGCGTGGTCTATAGAAGACCGAGAAGCGTGCTGAATGCGGCAATGAGGTTGAACGATGAAGCTAAGATGGCTCGGACATTCGGCCTGGATTCTGACGGCCGACGACGGCACGAAGATCATCTTCGATCCCTTTGAGGCCGGCTGCTACGACGGCGGGATCGGCTATCCGCCTATCAAGGAGACGGCCGACATCGTGCTCATGAGCCACACGCAGCACCCTGACCACAACTGCGCCGCCGCCGTGAGCGGCTCGCCCGAGACCTTCACCGTCAGCGGCTCGCACACCGCGAAGGGCATCGCCATCACCGGCCTCGACACGTTCCACGATGAAAGCAAGGGGCGCGAGCGCGGCAAGAACGTCATCTTCACCGTCGAGGTGGACGGCATCAAGGTCACCCACTTCGGCGACCTCGGCCACAACCTTTCGGACGAGCAGTACGCCGCGCTCGAGGGCACGAACGTCGCGCTCATCCCCGTCGGCGGCTTCTTCACCATTGACGCGAAGACGGCGACCGCTATCGTGGGCCGCCTCAAGCCGAACGTCTGCATCCCCATGCACTACAAGACCGAGATGTGCGGCTTCCCCATCGCGCCGGCCACCGACTTCACGCGCGGCAAATCGCCCGTCGTGCAGAAGCCGAACGAGGTCGAGATCACCAAGGCGACCCTCCCGCCGCCGACCAGCTACTGGGTCACCGCCCTCCCGCCGAAGTAGGAAATAGCCACAGATTGCACAGATCAGACAGATCAGAAAGAATCTGTGGTTATCTGTGTAATCTGTGGCTTCTTCAGGGAATCAGAGGCTGGTGATCTTGACCTTTCGCTCCTCGCCCGTCCTCATGTCGCGCTCGACGACGAGGTTGTTGGAGAGCTCGTCGGGCGCGACGATGATGACGCGCGCTGCCCCAGCGCGCGCGGCGTCGGCGAGGGCCTTCTTGAGCTTGCGCGGCAGGAGGGCGATCTCCACGCGCTGCCCTTTCGCGCGCAGCCTGGCTGCCACCTCGATCGCGGCGCCGCGCTCGGCCTCGCTGAGCGGCAGGACCATCACGTCGAGCTCTCTGGGGAAGTCGGGCAGGAGGCCGGCGTCGGCCAGCACCTCCATGATCACGATGTCGCCGAAGCCGCAGCCGACGGCGGTCACATCCTCGCCGCCAAGGTTCTTCAGGAGATTGTCGTAGCGGCCACCGCCGAAGATCGCACGGAATCTTTTGGGGCGATCGTAACACTCGAACACGATCCCCGTGTAGTACGCCAGCCCACGGACGACGCCGATGTCGAACGTGAGCCAGTCTGCAATGCCGTACGCTTCGGTCAGCCCTTCCAAAGCCTCGATTTCTTCGAGCCCCTTCGACTCCGCCCCACCGAGCGTCGTGCGCGCATCCGCCAGCGAGCCGATCTGCATGATGTCGAAGATCGCCTCGGTCTGCGCCTTGCTCAGACCCGCCTCGCCGAGCATCTCGCCAACAACGTCGTCCGAGACCTTGCCGCGTTTGTCGAGCGCGAGGCACGCGGGCGCCACCGCCTCGCCACTGATGCCCGCCTGCTCCATCAACTCGCCCAACAGCTGACGGTTCGAGTAGCGGATCTGCACGTGCTCGTGCGTCAGGCCCATCGCCTCGAGCGCCGCCACGCAGCAGGCAAGCACCTCGCACTCGGCCTGCACGCCGGGCACGCCGACGATGTCGAGGTTGAACTGGTAGTGCTCGCGCCCCCGGCCGCGCTGCATCCGCTCGTAGCGCCAGCACTGGGGGATCGAGAACCACTTGATCGGCTTGGCGAGCGCCGGGCCCTTGGCGATAATCATGCGCGCGAGCGTCGGCGTCATCTCGGGCCGGAGCGCCACGCGCCGCCCGCCGCGGTCCTCGAAGGCGTAGAGCTGCTCGACGATCTCGTCGCCCGACTTGCGCGTCAGCAGCTCCTCGGTCTCGAGCACCGGCCCGTCGTACTCCTCGAAGCCGAAGCGGAGCGCGGCCTCGCGCCACAGGCCGAAGAGCCAGTTGCGCCGGCGGCACTCTTGCGGGTAGAAGTCGCGCGTCCCTTTCGGCGGTCCCAGCGCCATGCGTCTCCCTCGATCCTCGTCTCGAAAGGCGTGCGCCTTATACCACAGCGCGCAGGGGGACGCCACCCGCGCCTTGGGCAACACACAGAGAGAGGCCGGACTTGGCAATCAGAGGCGATGGCTCACCGAACGGCCGGAGCAGCCGTTTAGTCTTCAACCTTGATAGCGACCTCGATCGTGAACTGGCCGTATTGGGTCTCGAAGGGCACAACGATGCAGGGAACGCCAACCGGGAAGTTGTGCGACTGGAACCTGCCCGTCACCACCATCGGGAGCGATATTTTGAAGGTGACCTTGAGCTCATCCATCTTCTCCTTGGCGCTGCCGGCCGTGATGTTGACCATCTCGCCCACCGCGTCGCACACGGCGCCGTTGATCGAGGTGACGTCCTGCCCGAGCATTTTGCCGACCAGCGGGCAAACAACGCCACGCGTGAAGTTGATTGTGATCAGCCCAGTGATCCGGCCGCTGACCCAGATCGCGCCCGAAACGTCGTACAACCTGTCTTCGCCCAGCCTCTTGACAAAGGGCTGGCCCCGCTCCGCCTTGACCTTGGCCAGGGTCTCGACCGCGTTCATCGCGCTCAAAATGAAGGGGTTGATGTACTTGACGTCAATAGATTCAGCCACGGCCATAGTACTTCACTGACCCACGCTGTCACATAACAGAGTTGTATGGGCCCTACCAGAAGAACTCGGTTTTGCTGCTGCGCGATCTGGGCAATGCATCTACCATCCCGTGCGCGCTCGTACGCAAGTCTCGGGCCAGCCGAATCGGTCTCCGCTCCCAGCGAAAACTTTTATGCGCCACACGTGGAGAAGTGACAGAAAAAGTCACTCTGCCGATCACCCGCTCCCGCTGGGCGTTTCTCCACCTCAACTGGTGATGGGAAGCGCAAAGGCGCTCGCGTCCGTTTTGGCATAGCCGCGAAATGCCGAGGCAATTGAGCCTGGATCGTCTCAAACGGACTTGCGGCGTGTCCCCCTGGGCGAACATCGGAGGACCAGCCCTATAGCGCGCCCTCCTCGGTCTGGTGGGCGAGGGCGGCGATCTCCTCGGTTGTGTAGAGACGGCCACGGTTGATGCCTGGGCAGTCTTTTTTCAGCGCCCGCCACGCTTCAGGGCTCTTGATGTGCTCGGGCCAGAACGGGTAGGTCCGGCACTGCACCGGGCGGACTCGATAGACGCGGCAGCGCTCGTCCGCACCGAGGAGGACGCAGCGGTAATCGGGCAGCTCCTTGAGGCTATAGCAACTGCCGACGCGGCGCACGTACTGGCGGACGAACTCGAGGACATCCATCCCGAGGTGCTCGGCCATCGCGTGGATCTCCCGATCGTCCACCCACACGTAGCCCTCGCCCCAGCGGCAGCAATGGCCGCACCCGGTGCAGTCGAACCGCAGCCCGTCGGCGCACCATCGCCGCTTCGTGCGCGTCAGTGACTCGGCCTTCTTGCTCGTCATGGCGAGGCTCCGGGCGCATCAAGCCCGCCTATGCGAGCGAGTTGAGGACCTCGATTCCGCGTCGCAGCGTCTCGTCGGGCGCGGCGAACGAGATGCGGAAGTGCGTGTTGCGCTCGCTGAAGACGTTGCCCGGCACGACGAGCACATTGTTCCTGACCGCCAGCTCGGCAAACGCGGCCCCGTCGCCGCTCGTGCTACGTAGCGGACTACTTTGCAGAGTAGTACCCGGCGCTTCGGGGAAGATGTAGAACGCGCCGCTTGGGCGCACCACCTTGAAGCGGTCCCTGAGACCCTCGTACACGAGGTCGCGCTTCCGACGGTACGCCTCCCGCGTCTCGGCGGCAAGCGGCTCGTCGAGTGCCTTGACGGCCGCTTTCTGGGCGAACGACGGTGCGCAGACGAACGAGTACTGCTGTACCTTGATCATCTCGCGGATGATGGCCGCCGGACCCGCCGCCCAGCCGAGCCGCCACCCGGTCATGGCGTGCGACTTCGACAGGCCGTTGAGAATCACGGTCTTCGGCCAGAACCGGGCGATGCTCACCGGCGCCGAGTCGTACTGGAACTGCTCGTAGATCTCGTCGAAGATGATCACCAGGTCGTGCCGCTCGGCCACTGCCGCGATGGCGCGCGCGTCCGCCTCGTCAAGCGTCACGCCGGTCGGGTTCGCCGGCGTATTGACGAAGAGCACGCGCGTCCCCGGCCCCGCGGCCGCCTCGACCGCCTCGGCCGTGAGCGCGAAGTCCGGGTAGGTATCCACCATCCGCGCCACGCCGCCGATCAGGTTCGTCAGGTGCTTGTACATGACGAAGTACGGATCGGGCACGAGCGCCTCCTCGCCCGGGTTCACCAGCGCGAGCAGCGCCAGCATGATGCCGCCGGAGACGCCCGAGGTAATCAGCACGTCGCCCACCTCGATCCCCTGCGCTTCGTACTTAGCGCGCACGCGCTCACGCAGCTCGGGGATCCCCTGGGTGACTGTGTACTTGTTGAAGCCGGCGTCGAGCCAGCGTTTCGCCTCGTCCTTGAGCGCCTCCGGGACATCGAAGTCCGGCTGGCCGATGCTCAGGTTGATCGGCGCCTCGAGCTGCTGCGCCAAGTCGAACACCTTGCGGATGCCCGACGAGTCGAACGCGAGCACCCGGTCGGCAAGCCTCGTTGATTGCGCCTCCGTCATCGTTCCCTCCAATGCCGGCTGAGTGAAAGGCGATCGCCACGGCGCCCCGCCGCGCCCGCTACACAGCAGCGGTGGCTGCACGGCAGTCGTCGCTATAGGACAGCGGTCGCTGCAGAGCAGCGGGAGACAGAAGGATACCGCAATCGGCCCCTTCACGCCAGAGGCGCGAGGCCTTGCGTCACTTCCGCGGCACGGGCCAAGTAGATAACGGCACAAAAAGGGGGCGGCGTCACGCCGCCCCTTAATTCACGTTAGTTCTGGCCTGCCTATGGCAGGCAGGCCTGCTCCTGACGAGGCTTACTCGTTGTAGAACAACGGATCGCTCCAGAACGGCCTGAATTTGTCCCAGCCCGGGTCGCCGACGTCATCATCATCCTCGTCAGGATCGATGCCTTTGTCGCCGCCGGCCTTCCACTTCACGTGGCCGTCGTGATACAGCAGGTTGCGGCCGTCCCTCTTGTGGTTGTAGTCCTTGTAAAGATCTGCGTCCGTCGGGATCTTGATGGCGGCCTTCTTGTCGGCGGAGATCCGGACGGTGGACTTGGCGTTCTCGGTCCAGGCCTCGGTGTTCGGTTGGTCCGTACCGTCAATGGCATAGCTGTAGCTGATCCGCTCCTTCTTGTTGGGGTTGTCGTAGAGCGGGTCGAAGGGGTACTTCTCCTTGTCCTCGCTGGAGTGGCTTTCCGCCTTCGGCTTGAATTGGCGGTCCCTCGCGCTCGGGCACAGGAAGCTTTTCCAGGCAGTGTCGTAGTTGGGGAACAACATTGCGAGGTCTCTCCAAGCGTTGTCCTGGGCTTCCTGGTTGCTGTCGTGCCCGCTCCACGGATAGACGTCCCTGAAGTCCTGGGCGTACTGCTTCAGCGCAAGCCCGATCTGCTTCATGTTGTTGAGACACGAGGTCCGGCGAGCCTGCTCGCGCGCCCGTGCCAGCGCCGGCAGCAGCATCCCCGCCAGGATCGCGATGATGGCGATCACTACGAGGAGCTCGATCAGCGTGAAGCCGGCACGTGAACTCCTGCATTTTAGCATAATGCCCTCTCCTTTGTGTTAGAATTTGTTTATAGAATTGAACAATGCCTTCCACCTAGCGGCGGAACACTCATAGCCAACAGGGATATTTGCAAGGAGTGTGCCACAGAACCCCCTACCTCGAGCGGACGGCCCTCAAAGCCGTGGCGCTGTGCTCGCAACTCTCCCAACGGCAAAATATTACAGCGTGAAAGAAACTGGAGCTCCGGCGCGACTAAACGCCTCGCAACGCCGGTGGGACCCCTCCTCCAAGAGTGATCCTCCCCCAACCTGCGCGAACCTCACGCATACCCCATGAAATGCGCGGGTGCGCCCGCGCAGGCGGCCAAGACAACAAGGAATAATATGGCCTGCCGCCCCCCGAAGTCAAACCTTTTCTCGCAACCCACGCAGATTTCTCGACCCCCCACCGAGGGGTGTCGTGCGGCCCGGCTTGTTTGCGCCAAGTTCCGGCTTGACACGTGTTGGGTGCTCCTCGATGATCGTGCGCCAAAGGAAACGAGGAGCGCACGAGGTTCGCAATGACGATCAAGGGCGCCCGAAGCGTCGCAGCGCTTTCCGCAGTCTGTCTGCTCTTTGTGCTTGGATGTGGAGAGGTACGCCGGAGCGTCGAGGCGCCGCCGAGCCCAACCAAGGCGGGGCCGAGAGCAACTGCGAGGACTCCCACACCGGTGACCGACCGGGACGCTGCGCCGGCCGGTACTGACTGGTCGAAGGTGGTTGACCCGCGCATGCTCGAGGCAGAGCCGCTCGAGTTCAAGGTCCCCGCAATCGAGCGCGTTGTCCTCGCCAACGGGATGGTGGTCTACCTCATGGAGAACCACATGCTCCCGCTGGTCAAGGCCTATGCGGTCATCCGCACGGGCGAGCTCTACGAGCCGGCCGAGAAAGCGGGCCTCGCCTCGCTCACCGGGGCCGTGATGCGCACCGGCGGCACGGACGCGATGACGCCGGACGAGGTGAACGAGACGCTCGAGTTCGTCGCCGCCGAGATCGGCGTAAGCATCGAGCGCGAACGCGGCATCGCCACGCTCGACGTGCTGAAGAAGGACCTCGACACGGGCCTCCGACTTTTTGCCGACATCCTCCGCCGGCCACGCTTCGACGAGAGTAAAATCGCGCTCCGAAAGGCCGAGCTCGCAGAGGAGTTCCGCCGCGAGAACGACGACCCCGAGGAGACGCTCTTCCGCGAGTTTCGCGAGCTGCTCTACGGCGACCATGCGTACGCCCGGCGCGTGATCGGCTACCCCGAGACCGTCGCCCGGATCACGCGTGACGACCTCGCCCGGTTCCACCGGCGCTTCTTCCACCCGAACAACATCATCATGGGCGTCTCGGGCGACTTTGAGCGCGACGAGATGCTCGCCAAGCTCAACGCCGTCTTCGGCGACTGGCCCCGGGCCGAGCTCGATATCCCCGAGCCGCCCGCAATCCCGGCGGACTTCACCCGCTCGCTCAACTTCGTCGAGAAGGAGATCGTCCAGTCGAACATCGTCATCGGCCACCTCGGCATTGACCGGCTCGATCCGGACTACTATGCCGCCTACGTCCTGAACTACATCCTCGGCGGCTCGGGCTTCAACTCGCGGCTCACTGAGAACGTACGCACCA
The DNA here is from genome assembly GCA_965369835.1 of uncultured bacterium. Lineage (GTDB taxonomy): Bacteria > Auribacterota > JABMQX01 > JAFGEW01 > JAFGEW01 > CBDUSE01. The sequence goes on along the minus strand of CBDUSE010000106.1, from coordinate 4,007 downwards.
AGGCGGGCCTCGCCTACAGCGTCGGTAGCTACGTCTTCGCGCCGCGCTACCGGGGCTTCTTCTTCGCGTACTGCTTCACCAAGACGGAGTCCACCGAGCAAGCGATCCTCATGATCCTCGACGAGCTCGAGCGCGTCCGCCGCGAGCAGGTCACCGACGAGGAGTTCTCCCGCGCCAGGAACGCGATCGAAAACCAGTTCGTCTTCCGCTTCCAGACCGCCGAGCGCATCGTGCGACAGAAGGTCGAGATCGAATACATCGGCCTGCCGATGGACTACCTCGAACGCTACCTCGACATCATCCGCGCCATCACCAAGGAGGACCTCGTGCGGGTCGCTAAGCGGCTCATCCATCCCGAGCGCGCTACGATCCTCGTGATCGGCACGCCCGAGGCGATTGACGGTTTCCCCGCTGAGTTCAGCGCGTTCAAGCCGGTCACGCTCGAGGAGACACCCGTCTCAGGCCTGATCGAAGAAGAGGCGCCGCCCGACGAGGCCGACGCGCCGACCGGCTTGGTCAAGCCGGCGGACACTGAGTAACGCCGGCCCGCCGATGTACACGCCGGACAAAGAGCGCTTCATCGAGCTTGCCAAGCAGGGCAACCTCGTCCCCGTTTACCGCGAGTTCATGGCCGACATGGAGACCCCCGTCTCGGCGTTCGCCAAGATTGACCGGGCCGACCATGCGTTCCTGCTCGAGAGCGTCGAGGGCGGCGAGAAGATCGCCCGCTACAGCTTCCTCGGCTCGGGCCCGAGCGTGATCTTCCGCTCGCGCGGCCGCGAGGTGACCCTCATCGAGCACGGCCGAGCCACCACCTACACCTGCGACGCCAGCCCGCTCGACGAGCTCGAGCGGCTGCTCGACCGCTACCGGGTCGTCGAGCTGCCCGAGCTGCCGAGATTTTTCGGCGGCGGGGTCGGCTACTTCGCCTACGACGTGATCCAGTACATCGAGAACGTCCCCCAGGAAAACCCGGACGACCTCGAGCTGCCCGAGCTCGCCTTCATGATCACCGACACGATTTGCATCTTCGACCATATCAACCACACCATCCGCGTGGTCTCGAACGCGCACGTCGAAGACGAACCCGCAGCCGCCTACGACGAGGCGTGCCGCAAGATAGATACAATCGTCAACAGGCTCGTGCAGCCCGCGCGCCACACCGTGGTCGAGCGGATCGAAACGCCCGAGCCCGCGCGCGTGCGCTCGACCTTCGAGAAGGCCGAGTTCGAGGCGATCGTCGAGCAGAGCAAGGAATACATACGCGCCGGCGATATCTTCCAGGTCGTCCTGAGCCAGCGCTTCGAGGTCGAGACGCGCTCGGCGCCGTTTGACATCTACCGCGCGCTCCGCAGCGTCAACCCGTCGCCCTACATGTACTATCTGAAGTTAGGCGACCTCGCGATCGTCGGTGCCAGCCCCGAGATCCTCGTGCGCTGCGAGGACGGCCGCGTCGAGGTGCGCCCCATCGCCGGCACCCGGCCACGCGGCGCGACGCCCGAGGAGGACCTCGCGCTCGAGAAGGAACTCCTGGCCGACCCCAAGGAGCGCGCCGAGCACATCATGCTCGTGGACCTCGGTCGCAACGATGTCGGCCGCGTGAGCCGGTTCGGCACCGTCAGCGTGCCCGAGCTGATGGTGATCGAGCGCTACAGCCATGTCATGCACATCGTCAGCGGCGTCGTCGGCGCACTCGAGAAGGGGCGGAGCGCCTTCGATGTGTTCAAGGCGAGCTTCCCTGCCGGCACCGTCAGCGGTGCGCCGAAGATCCGGGCGATGCAGATCATCGAGGAGCTCGAAAAGACCCGGCGCGGGCCGTACGCGGGCGCCGTCGGCTACTTCAGCTTCAGCGGTAACCTCGACTGCTGCATCACGATCCGCACCATCGTCATCACCGACGGCGTCTGCTACATCCAGGCCGGCGCGGGCATCGTGGCCGACTCGGTGCCCGAGCGCGAGTACGAGGAGACCCGGAGCAAGGCACGCGGCATGCTCAAGGCCATCACCCTCGCGGAGAGCTACTAGGAGAGTCAGCCACAGATTCCACAGATCAACACAGAGAGACAACAAGGAACCAGGGACAGTTGTTTTTCAGTCGCATAAGGTTCGAAACGACGGCGAGATCGCAAGAAATAGCTGACTGTCCCAATTTCCCAGGGTGGGGCCTCCCGGCCCCGCCGCAGCGCCGGAGGCGCGACAGCCGGTAGCCTGGGGCCTAACCCCAGGGCAGAGACAGCAAAGAAACGAATGCGAGCACCGAAGGTGCGACAGAAACGTGGCAGGCGCGCCTGCACTACGGGGAACGGCACGCATGTTGCTCGTGATTGACAACTACGACTCGTTTACCTATAACCTGGTCCAGTACCTGGGCGAGCTCGAACTTGCTCGCGAGAGCAAGCAAACGCTCGATGTCCGGCGCAACGACAGGACCACGGTCGCCGAGATCGAGCAGCTCGCGCCCGAGGCGATTGTGATCTCGCCGGGCCCGGGCACGCCCAAGGACGCCGGCATCTCGAAGGATGTCGTTCGCTCTTTCTCAGGGAGGATTCCCCTCCTAGGAGTTTGTTTAGGCCATCAATGCATTGGAGAGGTCTTCGGCGGGGTCGTGGACCGTGCTGACCGGTTGATGCACGGCAAAGTGTCGCCCATCTCGCACACGGGCGACGGTCTTTTTATGGGGATCGAAAACCCCTTCGAGGCGACCCGCTATCACTCACTCATCGTGCGCAAGGAGACCGTGCCGGCCGAGCTCGTCGTGACCGCCTGGACTGACCAGGACGAAGTGATGGGTCTCCGCCACCGCGAGCACCCGACCTTCGGCGTGCAGTTCCATCCGGAGTCCATCCTGACCCGGCCGGGCATGCGGCTCCTGCGTAACTTCCTCTCCATTGTTCGTCAGTCACGTTAACCATCGGCAGGCCCCCCGCACGCGCCGAGACGAGAGCCGTGTGCCGCCACGCCGAACCGGCCACTGCCGGTTCACGCCCGCGCACCGACTGTTCTATGCCCGCCTACCGGGCATTCGATCCTCACGTCGTTCGATGACGCGGCACCCCGGGGCGCGGCCCCAAGCGAGCGCGCAGCGCGGGAGCGTGGCCTGCCAAGCACCCCTTCACCAAGGGCAGGAGACACTATGGCTGAAAGACTACGGTCTGCTATCGAAACGCTCTTCAACGTGCGTGACGAGGCCAACGCGCTCGCCGCTTCAGGCGAAGAACGGCGCCGCAAGCGCAACGAGTTCATCGAAGCGCTGCGCATCTACGGCGTGCCCATCCTATTGTTGATGGTCGCCGCCGCCGTCATCGCCGTCGCGATCCACTTTGTGGTGTGGTCGTTCGTGGCGCACATCGTCATGCGCCTCGTCTACGCCGGCGTCCCCGGGCTCGAAACGGTCCAGGTCGGCGCCTCGAGCCTGGCGCTTGGCCGGTTCATCGCGTATCTGCTCTATGCCGCGTGCATGATCGGCCTGGCCACACTGGCACTCCGGACTGTCCTCGCCAAGCCGCGCGGCTACGTGCGCGAGCGGACGAGGACCTGTCCCGCATGCGGCATGACTATCCTCGATGCGGCAACCAAGTGCCGCTTCTGCGGCTCATCGTTGCCCGGACGCCGCTCGTACGGCGCCCCGGCCCCTTCAAGTCGCGCCCCCGCGCCGACGCTCTCGAGCACGCGCTCGAGCGGCGGCGCGCCGGACACAAGCGATCTCCCGGCCAAACGCGGCCGCAGAGGTGGTCGCCGCAGGGGCGGCCGCGGGCGCTCGAGACCGGGCTCAGGTTCAGGGCCAAGCACGGCCTCGTCCGGCTCCGGCAGTGCCCCGAGCACATCCGGCGGCACCACTAACGGAAACCGGTAACGGAGAACACCGCACCTTTTCAGACGGCAGACCACGAAAGACGAAGGCCGCGACGGGCACACCACCCGTCGCGGCCTTTTTCTTGCCTCACGCAAAGGCGCAAAGGTCGCAAAGAAAGAATAATTAATTATTTGTATATCGAGTTTAAACAGCA
>CBDUSE010000105.1:0-11543 GCA_965369835.1 uncultured bacterium | reverse complement strand
GTCCCACGGGCTTGCGCCCGTGGCTATTCCCAGACGCCCCTGACGGGGCTGACGCTCCTCTATCCGACACGCGAGCGAGCCCTCATCGGGCGGTCGAGGCTAATCTTGGGCTACGTCACTGAAGCGTTGAAGACGCGGTAGAGGGGATTCGTGTCCCTCTCGCCCACTCGCTTTCGGGTATCCGCCCCGCCCTCCTCGCGCCGAGGGTCTAGTGAGCAGGAAGCTGGTCGAGGAAACGCCTTTCTGAGTCTTCTATCTCGTCGTGCTTGCCGTAGATGATGACTCGCTTCCACCCGAGCTTTGGAACCCACAGCATGAACGGGCCTGAATAGTCGCTCCGCGGCTCCGGCTTGTCCGGATCTGCGTCGTCCGGGTCGACTACTATCCAGCACTGCTCCCTCACGAACCAATCGTACGCCTCGTCCGGGTGCTTCGAGGCCACCCTCCAGAACCTGGGCCTTCCGATCCGGTACAAAGCGTACCAAAGCACCAAGGCCGCCAAGACTCCTCCTGAGATCCACCACAGCACTGCCTACTGCCTCTCGTCACGCAGCTCAGTACGGACCTGTTCCCCATTGCGCGCCGTGTCTGGCGTCGGTCTGGATCACAAATCACGCCCACCACATCTCGCCGGGCGACTCGGTGAGGACGACCTGGTGGAGGAACTCGACCGCTTTGCGGAAGCCCTCGCCGGTGCTCATGAGGCCGTCCTCGTGCTCGATGCTGAGCACGTCGTCGTAGCCGATGAGGCGCAGCGTGCTCACGAAGTCCTTCCACCATGAGAAACCGTGGCCGTAGCCGACGGTGCGAAACATCCAGCTCCGCTTCGGCGCCTCGCCGTAGTGCTTTAGGTCGAGGACGCCGTTCACTTCGCTGTTCTCAGGATAGATCTTCGTATCCTTGGCGTGCACGTGATAGACGGCGCCCTTGAGTGCGCGCAGCGCCCGTAGCGGGTCAATGCCCTGCCAGAAGAGGTGCGAGGGATCGAAGTTCGCGCCGATCGCCGGTCCGACCGCCTTGCGCAGCTTGAGCAGCGTCTCCGGGTTGTAGACGACGAAGCCGGGATGCATCTCCAAAGAAATCTTGGTGACCTTATGCTTGGCGGCGAAGGCGGCGGCTTCCTTCCAGTACGGGATGACCTTCTCGCCCCACTGCCACTTGACGACCTCGGAAAAGTCGTCGGGCCACGGGCAGGTGACCCAGTTCGGGCGTGTGTCGGTGTCGCTGCCGCCGGGGCAACCGCTGAAGGTGTTGACGCGCTCGAGGTCGAGCTTGCCGGCGAGCTCGCACGTTTGGCGGAACACCTCGTCATGTGCTCGGGCGATCGCTTCGTTGGGGTGAAGCGGGTTGCCGTGGCACGAGAGCGCGCTGATCTCGAGGTGGTGTTCCGCGATTGCCTGCTTGAACGCCTCGAGCTTCTTGTCGTCGGTCAGGAGTTCCGCCGGCTTGCAGTGCGCATCGCCCGGATAGGCGCCCGTGCCGAGCTCGATGCAGTCAAGCCCCGCTTCCTCGACCGTGTCGAGCATGTCGTCGAACGAGAGGTCCGAAAAGAGAACCGTAATCACCCCGAGCTTCATCGCTCCGCCTCCTCTATCGAGTCGTCCGGTTTCGGTCGTCGCAGGGCCACACGCTAACAGAAAGCCGCGCTGCTGAAAACCGGCAAAAGGAAACACAATTGTCGCCCAAACCGGGAGAAGCCGGGCCGCGGGCATACCCGGTGGTTCCCCGGTTACCTTGTTCGCTTCTACTGCGCCGTGTTGCCGATCACGCGGTAGAAGCGCTTGAGAAGGCCCGAGGTGTCGTCGCCGGTCCACGTGTTGGGCTTGATCGGCCAGCTCGTGCCGGGCGCGGGCTGCCATGTCGTCTCGCCGTAGTTCCGGTACTGAACGGTGTAGCGGGGGTAGATGGGCGTCCACTCGAGTGAGATGGCTGAGCCCTGGGAACTGAACGCGGTGATCTCGGGCGGCGAGCGGAAGCCAGTCATTAGGGCCGGATCGCCGAAGAGGTTGTACTGCATCATGCACTCCTTGACGTTCCAGCCGTCGGGATTGCCGAAGTAGGTCAGGTACTCGTTGCGGGCGATCATCATCGCCTGCCCGACGAGGGGCACATAGCCGATGTCGGGCGAGATCATGTACTCGAACAGCGTGGGATGGTACGGCGGGTCCACGCCGAGGAGCCCCTGCACGGCGATGTTGAGCAACTGGTCGCTTGTACCGCCACAGGCAAGGGTGGCCGAGCCGCTGTTGGCCACGGTGCCGCCCTGGATCGTCTGGAGCTTCTCCATGATGCAGTCTTCGTTCTGGAAGGAGCCGCACCAGCACGCGCTGATGAACGCGAGCGGGAAGTAGTGGCGGTTGGTCATAGTGGCGTCGTTGACCGAGCTAATCGAGAGGAGGCCGCCCCAGACGCTCGAGTTGCCGTGCGTGTCCACGGTGATGACGCCGATGCCGGGGGCGAAGTCCTTGCCGGTCGTCGGGTCAACGGTCCCGTTGAAGGCGTGGACGAAGGTGTTGTAGTCCGAGCCGTCGCGCCCGTTGTAGTTGGTCTGGCAGAACAGGCCGCCCGCCTCCATGAGCAACTGGATCTTGCAGTCCTCGCAGTTCTCGAAGTCGCCGCCGACGGCGCCCGAGGCGCCGCCGACGCCCGTGTGCGCCTGCGGGTTCTGCTCGTAGAAGAGCGTCTTGGTGACCTGGTTGGTGACGTCGGCCGTCGTCGAGGCGGAGAAGCGGCCGATCGCCAGATCGGCGTACCAGTCGCCCCCGCTCCCTGGAGGCAGGGGAGGCGAGACACAGGCGAAGTAGTGGTCCGTGTAGCCGGTGTCGGCGTATGTGCCTACGAACTCGTGGGGAACGATCTCCGCCTTGTCGCCGACGAGCAGCACGAAGCTCGGGCGGGGGCTCCACGTGGCATACGCATCCTCGATGTAGTCGTAGAGGGCGGCAACCTTCTGCGCGTCGGTCGTGGCGCCGGCCGGCGTGTAGACGTCGGCGTTGACCGCGACCACCTCGACGTCGTAGCCCTGGTCTTGCCGGTACGTGACGAGTGGCGCCAGACTGGCGATGAAGCTGTCGTGGGCGATCATGAGAAGGTCGGCGCCTGGGCTTGAGGCCGGCGCCGGCTCAGGCGCGGCCGGTGATGCCTCCGCCTCCGCGAGGGCCTCGGCCTCGACGGCCGCGCAGTTGGCCACGAGGGCCCGGTACACGGCCAGTTGGTGCGGCTCGAGCGTCCTGGACAGGAGCCGGCCGCCACCCTGGCACTCGACGACGACCTCGAAGCCCTCGGCCACGACAAGCGCCCGGCTCTTCGGCCGGTATTGCACGGGCGCGATCTCGACGGTGACCACCTCGAGGTCCCGCAAGAAGCCGCGGTTGACGATCCGGGCGCGCGTGGCCGGGTACGGATCGTCCGAGGCGTAAAGCGCCTCGTCCTTGATGAGCTTCGTGACGTTGCCCTTGCGGCCCGTCGTCGGGGGGAGCGGCTGCATCGGCGCGAGCTCGCGCTTGAGGATGATCGTCTGCTCGGCGGCACAGCTCGCGATGAGCGTCACCTCGGCGCCGCGCGGCACGGCGAGACAGATCCGGTACACGGGCACCTGCGGCCTGCCGATCTGCCAGATCGGCGCTGCGCCCGGAAGCGCGAGCGGGTCAGGTCGCGCCTTGCCCGCCCTAACAGGACCGGGCTGCGGCGCCCTCGACGGGCAGGTGAGCCGTATCCGGTTCGCGCTTTGCTGAATGACCTGAACTTGTGCCGCGCAGGCTGCTGCCCACGCAAGCACCGCGATACAAACGACTACGGGAAAGCCGCGCTTCATGGAAAGATCCCCCTTTGGATGGATTTTCGGAGCGTTGGTGCGCCCACAACCTCCTCAATACAATAACAGTATAGCACACCTGATGCGGGACTGCAATTCATATTGACAAAGGCTTGAGTCGTGTGGTATACTTTTACGGTTAGAGTGAGGGATTCTATAATCACCCGGGCTTCATCGTATTCTGCCGTAGGTATCGCTCGGGCGAGGGAGTTCCGGGAGTTTTCTCTGTTAATCGGTGCGGACACTGTGTCCACCGGTTGCGCAGCCCGGCTGCCGTCCCGGTGCGGCGCCGAAGTTCGGATCTTGCACGAAATGAGCAAGTTGCTGCTGCAGTAGGCTTGCTTGAGTGAATTATTTCATGGGAGTTGTAAAGGGGGATCGAACATGAAGAGATTCTTATGGCTGCCGGTTTTTCTCGCAGCAATGGTCATCACGACCGCCGCGCTCGCGGTGACCTGGGTCCCCGGGGCGGTCCCTGACTGGAACCAGCCGTACGCCTACGTGCCACCGGGGGGCGACCCGAACCCGGGTGTGAACACCGACCCGTACGACTGCTGGTGCTCGCCGACTGCGGCGGCCAACCTGTTCGGTTGGTGGGAGGACAACCCTGGGGTCACGGGTCTGAACCTGACGGGCCTGACCGATCGCCAGGCCTTCCCGCTCAGTCCCGCGTACGCCAACAACGCCGTTGCGCCGTTCTGGCAGCAGGGGCTGTGGCACGACGGGACGGTCGAGATCGGCTGGCACATGGACACGAACCAGTGGGCGTCCAACCCCGGCCCCGGCGGCTGGGCGAACAAGGGCACTGGAACGCAGTTCGGCGCGATCGGACTGGGCGCGGTTGCCTACGCCGGCGCCGCGTGGAACGATGCGACGACCGGCCTGGCGAAGGTCAGCCACCCATTCAGCACCCGCCTCTACGGCTGGGGCGCGGGGGTGACGGCCGCGACGGTGTGGGCCGACTACATCGCCGACATTGACGGCAGCATCCCGCTGCTCGTGACGTTCGACTGCTGGGTCATGGTCGCCACGGAGCAGGACATCGGCGATAATGTCTACAAGTACGACTTCTCCGGTAGCGGCATGGCGCACACGGTCACCGGTGTCGGCTACATTGACCCGACTCCGGGCGTGATGGACGGCGGCGAGCTGTTCGTGGTCCACGACAACTGGTCCACCACGAAGACCAACGTCGCCGTGCCCCTGTGGACGTTTTGGACAGGCGACCCGGCCACCTCGACCGCGGCGCCCTGGATCCAAAACGACCACTTCGCGTGGATCCCCGAGCCGAGCGTGCTGCTGCTCGTCGGCGCGAGTGTCCTGCTGCTCCTCAAGAAGAGAAAAACCGGCTGAACGAAACGCTCGTTATCGAGCATGACCAAGGCGGGGAAGGACGCCCTTCCCCGCCTTCGTACCCCCCTCCCTAAGTGGCTCTCGGTGCGTCTGCACTTGACCTCACGAGCTCATGCTGCATACGATGCTCATGTGCGGCGTGCGCGAGACGCGAGCCTTGTCGTGTTGCGATCCAACTGAGGAGCGATGCCATGGCCCCCAAGACGCAGAGGTACTCCGTGAGCCTTGTGACCCAGAGAGGGCATAAGTTCTACACGCTGACGATGCCAAGCACCGTGCTTGCCCACACGTGCTTTGTCTCGAGGCGCGATGAGGATCCTCAGAAAGGCTTCCAACGCTTTCTGGATCCTGCACGAGCTCGGGACATCGCCAACTACATAGACACCGGCTTTGGGACTATTCCGAGCTCCATAGTGCTTTCCGCACAAGCCGAAGCGAACCTCAAGATCGTTGGGCGTGGCAAGACCATGGAGTTCGTCTCATCTCCCCGCGCCTTTCTCATACTCGACGGTCAGCACCGGGTTTTCGGGTTCTCAAAGGCGGAGACAGAGCTCCGAGTCCCCGTCGTCGTCTACAACGGGCTGAGCAGGAAGGACGAGTCTAGGCTTTTCATCGACATAAACACCAAGCAACGCCCGGTGCCCAACGAGCTTCTCCTCGATATCAAGAAGCTGGCTGAGTATGAGACTGACACAGAGCACCTGATGAGTCAGGTGTTCGATCTTTTTAACTCGGAGAACGACAGCCCGCTGATCGGGCTCCTCAGTCCCATCGCGCGACGGACCGGCAAGATAAGCCGTGTGACGTTCAACACAGGCTTGAAGCCTCTTCTGTCCGTGTTCGCAGACGCTGAGCCACCTACTGTGTACGCAGCGCTCAGATCTTATCTCTGCGCTTTCCTGGATGGCGCGAGAGAGATTCACGCAGAAGAGTCGATCACAAACCCGACAGTCTTCCGCAGTGTTCTCCGGCTATTCGTTGACGTGGCCCAACGCGTGAAGGACAGGCACGGAGCGGACTACAACGCAGACAACTTCCAGGAAGTGCTACGGCCTTTGTTCGCCAGGATCACGAGAAACACGCTCCTCAAGCCTGGTGCCTCCATCAAGGAACTCTCGGGGCAGCTATCCAGCGCATTGAGGACCAACTTCATGTTGTAAGCGACCGCGCGCCTGCAGACCCATGTCGATCATCAGTGATGCTATGAGGCTCTTCTGGATGCCCGGCCTCCACGAGGTTTCTGGCAAGGTGGAGAAGAGACTCGCGGGTTGGTTGGCCTCGGGCCAGTTCGTGATCTACACGGCACTTCAGAGCGATGCCTTTGAGCTGCAGCCACATCCGCAGAGGGAAGTATGCAGAGCGTTCGCGTACGACTGCAGCAGGATGGCCATTGCAGCCTTCGAGAGCATGGACGGGATTCAGAGGCATCCCGGGTTCCCCAAGGCCACGGCGTGGTTGATCCTTCGCGCGTACTTCGGCGGTTTCTTCGCCGCACATGCGGTTCTTCGCATGCTCGGGATCAGCTGCACTTTCCTGGGATTGCCGGAAGTGGCGAAGGTCCAGCAGATTGCAGACCTGTTCGGTTTCGAAGGGGGCCCGATCCCGAACAAGGGGTTCTACAGGTGCTCCTACGAACCGAAGACCGGAGCCTTGCTCTGCACGAAAGCGGATGCGTCGAGCAGGGGAACACATGAGATCATGTGGCGCGCGTTCCACGACGCGCTCAGGGCGAAAAGCAACGCCCTGCTGAAGATGCCTGGCATTTCGGTCACGATCCAGAACGTGTCAACACGGCTTGCCGAGATATGTGACAACCTCGGTTGGGGTCCCCATGCGTCGGGCGGGAATTGGCTCTCCCGCACCCGCAACGAGGCCAACTACCGAGACGCATACGGCGTCTGGTTCCCTTACGAACGGTGCTGCTCCTACTACGAAAGCCTGTTCGGGATCGCCGCTGCGTGGAAGAAAGACCCCATGCAGATGACGCTGTGGACGGGAAAAGGGCGTGACCTTCAGCGGTTCGTGGGAACGTGCGCCGCCATAGTTGGCCTGTGTCGGGAAATGGTCTGTGACATGTCGGCCCGTTGCCCCACAGGCCGTTCTTTCCATCACTACGGAAGTATTGCGTTCCTCAATCGGGCGAAGGTGCCCTGCTAGTCCGCGCGCAGCGACGGGGTAAGCGATGCGCAGCAACGTTGCCCCTGGGTTCTGCCCTTCCAGCCGCGCGAGATCACGCTTCGCCTCCCGCAACTGAGCCTCAAGCGATGTCGCTCGCAGCGTTGGTTCCCTTCCCCATGGACAGCCAGAGGAGTTCGGCACTAGACCCTATAGAGTGGCCGCGTCGCGGACGAAGGACAGGTTGCGGGCGGCGTCGTGCCTGGTTTCACATGTGTCGTGGTTCGCGGGTGATGGCTGGGGCGGCGTGCCAGTTGGCGCGGAGGGCGCCGCACTTGGCGCAGCGGAAGACGTAGACGCTGGGGCTGTAGCCGAAGCCGTAGTTCCACATCGCGTCGACGTTCGCTAGCCTTCCTTCAAGCCCACGAGCTCGTAGATTCTGATCGGCTTGGTCTTGCCTTTGACGATTTCTTCGCCCAGCTCGCGGACGTCGGCGTGGTCGCGGATTTCGTTGTAGGTGGACTCGGTAATAATGATGTGGCAGCCGTAGTCGCGGGTGAGCGCCTCGACACGGGCGCCGAGGTTGACCTGGTCGCCGATGACGGTGTAGTCGAAGATGTCCGTCGAGCCCATGTTGCCCACGAGCACCTCGCCCGTGTTGATGCCGATGCCGGAGTCGAGCACCTCGCGGCCCTCGCGGCGCCACTTCTCCTGGAGCTCTTCGAGGGTCGCCTTCATGGCGAGGGCGGTCCGGGCGGCGTCGAGCGCGTGTGCTTCGTGCGCCTCACCGGGCGCGCCGTAGAAGGCGACGATCTCGTCGCCGACGTACTTGTCGAGCGTGCCGGAGTGCTTGAAAATCTGTTGGGTCATGCAGTCGAGGTATTCGTTGAGGATGCCGACGACCTCCTCGGGCTCGCGCGACTCGCAGAACGGGGTGAAGCTGCGGATGTCGCTGAAGAGCACCGTGAGGCGCCGGCGCTCGCCGCCGAGTTGGAGTTTGCTCGGGTCGGCGAGGACCTCGCGCATGATGTTCGGCGAGAGGTAGCGGCCGAGCGCCTTGCGAATCCAGAGCTTCTGCCGCTCCTCGGTCAGGTAGCGGTAGAAGATCACGACCGCGAACGAGAGCCCGATGCCCACCATCGGCGCCACCATCGGCAGGACGAGCGTGCCGTGGCCGAAGGCCCGCCACGCGATCAGCCCGTAGCCGAGCAGAAGCGCCACTGCCGCGAGCAGGCTCGTGCGCGGCGATGTGCCGGCGCTCGCCACGGCCGTCAGCACACAGCAGGCGAGCAGGATGGCCGTCCTGGCCGCTGGTACGGTCTCGTGGACGAACTCCTGCATGAGGATGCTGCGCGCGGCGTTCAGGTGCATGCCGACCAGCTCGGTCTCCTCGCCGATGGGCGTCGGCTTGGTGTCCACGGTGCCGGTGCCCATCTCGCCGACGAAGACCATCTTGTTCGCGAACGTCTCGAGTTGCTCGATTTTGCCCTTTCGACCCCAGTTGAGCACCTGCCAGAACGGGACAACCTCAAACGCCTTCGTCGAGGGCCCGGCGAAGTTCACAAGCAGCATGCCCGCCTCGTCTACAGGGATGACGTAGGTTTGCTCGGGCGTGGTGAGGCGAATCTCCTTGCCGATCTCGACCTCGATGTCTCTCGGCGCGATCTCGAGGTAGTTGGCGACCATCAGGAGCGTGAGCGAGGGGAGAACGGTGATGCGTTCCGCGTCGGTCTCCGGGTCGTGGACCCGCCACGCCATAATCATTGGCAGGCGGCGTCGGACGCCATCCGAGTCCCACGGCGCGTTGATGAAACCGAGCTGGCTCACCTCGGCGAACATCGGGTCGGGCAGGGACGGGTCCTGGCCCTCGACAAGGTCCTCGACCGGGCCGCTGACTTTCACGATCTCGAACTGCTTGAGCAGCACGCACGCCCGGGCGATGTCCTCCTCGGTCAGACGGACGACGCTGCGGGCCTCTCCGTCGTCGGCATCGGCGTCGGGCAGCACGAAGTTGTACGCCAGCACCGGCGGCGGCTCGAACAGGCGCAGGTTCCTGGCGAACTTGCTGTCCCAGGCCTTCGCCTCCTCGACGATGGCGCTCGTGCCGCCGGCCTTGCCGAAGATGTCCTGCGTGCGCTCCTTGAAGAGGATGTCGTAGCCGACCGCCATCGGGAGCACGTTGCTGAGGTGCCGCATCATGTCGGCGTGCCAGACGCGCCCCATCGTCCAGGGGAGGATTTCGCGCGTCCTGTCGTCAATACCGATGAGCACAACGTCGGGATGCGTTGGCAATGGCCGCTTGTTTCGGCCCTGGAACCGCAGGTCGTAGGTGCGCCACTCGAAGCGGTCGAGAAAGCTGCTGGAGAAGGAGAGCGCGAGCATGACCCCGAAGCAGGCGAGGCCGATGAGCGCGGCAGCGGCGAGGCGTCGGAGAGTTTTCATGCAAGGAACCTCCCGGACCCGGCTTGAATGAGAACGGGCCCCCGCGCGTCAAACCATGAGCGGACGGCAGCAGGCCCTGCGGGTCTGCTGCTTGGAAAACGATTGTCAGCGTCGGACCCGTGCCTATAATGACGGGCGTCGGCGCTTGCGGCAAGCCGCAAGTGCGACAGACCGCAATCCATTTGAAGCTCACGCGATGGAGGGTATCCGGCGACCCCGGGTACGAGGAGAATGACACGATTGCTCGTCACGTGCCTTGTGGTTTTCGGGGCGACATGCCTCGTCGTTGGGATCGCGTTCGACGGCGCGGCACAGGGCGACGGCGCATCGGCCGACGCCGCCTCGGCGACCGTCACTGCCCAGCGCGGTAAGACCGAAGCGCTTCTTCTGAACGCCGAGGAGTGGACCAAGACGGAGACCGGGCACACGTACACGTCCGGCACGGAGCTCAAGACCGACACGCGTTCGTACATCGAGGTCAGCCTCGACGAGGAGAACAGCTTCCGGATCAAGGGCACCACGCAGGTCAAGGTCGAGAAGATCTTCGACGCCGCTACGGACGAGTCCGGCAAGGTGATCAGGCTCGTCGAGCTGCAGGTCATTGACGGAGAGGTGAACGCCCGCCTCAACCAGCTTCCGGACGACGTGCGGGTCAAGGTCTCGTCACCGACGGCGGTGGCCGGCGCCTCGGGCACCGGCTTCACCCTCAGCTTCAGCAAGGCGAAGCAGCTGGCGAAGATCAAGGTGATCGAGAGCACCGTGCTCGTCGAGGCGCTCGACCGGGCGGACAAAGCCGTCGAGGTGGGCGCCCTGCAGCAGGTCGAGGCGACGCCGTGGAAGGGCGGCAAGATCACGGCTACCGGCCGCGGCGTGCTGAGCGAAAAGGTGCTCGGCAAGGAGTTCGTCGCACGGTTCCGCCAGAAGCCCGAGGACATCAAGGTGGTCGCTACGGGCACCGCGCCCGCACCCGAGGACGTGACGAAGAAGGACGAGCGCCTCGCTGAGGCGAAGACGGCCGCGCTCGACGCCGCGCGTTCGGCGCTTTCCGCCGTTGTGCTCCGGCTTGCTGTCAACGAGTTCACCTCCGTGGCCGACCTGCTAGCCGAGGACGAAGCGCTCGCGGCGAAGGTCTACGAGATCATCGCCGCCGCGCCGGCCATTGACACGACGTTCGCCAACGACGATTCGTGCACCGTTACCGTCCGGGCCGATATAGAAGCACTCAGCGAGGCGATCGGGCAGGAGCTCGCTGCCACCATCGCGTCGGTCGAGGAGATCCCGAAGGCCGACTATTTGGCGAAATTCGGCGCCCGACCGGCCATCACGACCAAGCGCGCCGCGACGGTGGACGCCCAGCGCCGCCTCGCCGAGAAGATCTACGGCAGCGTCATCGAGGGCGGCCAGGTGCTGAACGACGTCGCCGACGCGCAGGTGCGCGTCACGGTCCAGGGCGTCGTGCGCGGCGCCGTCGTCGAGGAGGAGCACTACTTCACCGACGGCTCGGTCACCGTCGTCATGAGCTGCCCGGGCGACCAGATCGCCGAGAAGCACGGCGCCATCGTCGGCGACACCTTCCTGTCGAGCCCCGAGCCGGCCGTCATCCACGACTTCCTAGACTATCGGGCCATGTACCGATAGTCCGACTATCGCGTCATGGCGCGATGGCTCATTCATGCCATGCCGGTTCACGGGTCTCTCTGTCCGCCGTCGCACGTGACAGCCATCGTGCCCCCATCCGAAAACCCGAGATCAACCCCCGCTCGATTATTTTCGTTTTTTTAGCTTTACTTGGAACACTCCTTGCACTAGCTTGTCGAAA
>CBDUSE010000104.1:0-11786 GCA_965369835.1 uncultured bacterium | reverse complement strand
GCGGCTCGTCGGGGAACACCGCACGTGCATCCGCTGTGAGAAATCCGGGCTAAAACCTCGGAGTTCTTGACCAGCGCGCAGGTTTCTCCCTGAGGGAGGAGCAGAGGGGAGAGCGGGGCCATAGACAGCGTTATCGAATGGGGGCATTCCCTCGGAACAGGAAAATGAGACAATGGGGGCTTCTTCGACAGCCCCGCTGTCCCCAGCGTTCCTACAGGCCACGCAGGTACTCGAAGCTGATGCGTGCGCTCTCGATCGAGGAGGGCGTCGGCTCATCGTGCTCGACGAGAAAGCACTCGATCCCGAGTTCCCGTCTTGCCGCCGCAAATGCGGCAAAATCGAGCGTGCCGCTGCCGACCTCGGTCATCTCGCGATCTGGGCCCATGTCCTTCGCGTGGAAATACGGTACACGCCCCTTGACCGCGCGGAGCGCCGCCATCGGATCGCGCCCGCCGTACGCGGCCCAATAGACGTCCACCTCGAAGCCCAGGTTCTCCGGGTCGCTCTCGGCGACCAGGACGTCCCAGCCGCACGTCCCGCCCACCGGCTCGAACTCGACGGCGTGGTTGTGAAAAAGAAACGCTATCCCCTGTTCCTTCAAGCGGGCTCCGATGTCCGAAAGCTCCTTGGCCGTCTTGCGCCACGCCCCGACCGAGCCCCGCCGATCCTCCGGCAGCCACGGCACAACGAGCGCCTCGACGCCCACCTCTTGGTAGTACTTCACCGTCTCGTCAAAACGACCTGCCATGTCGCCGCGATCGGTCAGATCATCGAGCGCGACGTGCGCCGAAACGAACCGGAGGCCGAGCTCCTCGCCGAGGTCGCGCACCGCGGTCGCCTCGAGGCCAAACGTGCCGCAGATCTGCGCGCAGCGATAACCGATCGCCGCCACCTCGCGCACCGTCCCGGCGAAATCCACCTCCGCCCGATCCCGCACCGTATACAGCACAAGCCCGATCTCGTTCGTTTCCATGCGACTCCGTCCCCTCTTTGGAATGAATGCAATGACGCTTTCTCTATCACCCATGCCGCGTTTCTTCAATCAAGAACACCACCGGGGGCGCTGTCAGAGGCCATGTCGCAGCTTCGGGGCCTCGGCCCGCCGGGCCGCTAAGGCACACACGCGACGATGGGTTTCGGATGTGCTAGACTGCGTCTGCAATTCCACCGCCATCGAGCAAGATTATGCCGGACAGGCTGCACGACAGGCAACGCGACACCATTCTCGACTCGATTGCCGACGGGGTCTTTACGGTGGACGAGGCGTGGCGGATCACGTCGTTCAACCAGGCCGCGGAGGAGATCACGGGCGTCGGGCGAGCCGAGGCGGTCGGCAAGCGCTGCTGCGACGTGTTCCGCGCGAGCATCTGCGAGACCGACTGCGCGCTGCGCCGGACGATGGAGACCGGCAAGCCGGTGGTCAACAAGGCGATCTACATCGTGGACGCCGACGGCAACCGCGTGCCGATCAGCATCTCGACGGCGCTGCTCAAGGACGATGCGGGGCGCGTGATCGGCGGCGTCGAGACGTTTCGGGACCTGAGCCTCGTCGAGGAGCTACGCAAAGAACTCGACGGCCGCCACGTTTTTGAGGACATCATCAGCCGCAACCACCGGATGGGGCAGCTCTTCGACATCCTGCCCGAGGTGGCGCGCAGCGACAGCACGGTGCTCATCGAGGGCGAGAGCGGCACGGGCAAGGAGCTCGTCGCGCGCGCGATCCACAACCTGAGCACGCGGCGGCGCAAGAAGCTGGTGACGGTCAACTGCGGCGCGCTGCCGGACACGCTGCTCGAATCGGAACTATTTGGGCACAAGGCGGGCGCGTTCACCGACGCGAAGAAGGACCGGCCGGGCCGGTTCGCGCTTGCCGAAGGGGGCACGATCTTCCTCGACGAGATCGGCGACGTCTCACCCGCGCTCCAGGTGCGCCTGCTGCGCGTCCTTCAGGAAAAAACATACGAGCCGCTTGGCGGCACTGAACCAATCAAGGCGGACGTGCGGGTGGTCACGGCGACGAACCGGAACCTGGACGAGCTGGTCGCGGCGGGCACGTTCCGCCCGGACCTCTACTACCGGATCAACGTCGTGCGGCTCGGGCTGCCGCCGCTCAGAGAGCGCAAAGAGGACGTCCCGCTGCTCATCGAGCACTTCATCACGCGGTTCAACAGGCTCCGGGAGAAGGACGTCACCGGCCTCGCGCCGGAGGTGCTTGCAATCCTGATGGAGCACAACTACCCCGGCAACGTGCGCGAGCTCGAGAACATCCTCGAGCACGTGTTCGTCCTTTGCCCGGGCGGGATGATCGAGCCGCGCCACTTGCCGGAACGGCTCAGGCCGGCCGGGGCCGCAGAGGCCGGACTTGCCGGCGGCGCGAGGACTCTTCAGGAGATCGAGGCGCGCTTCATCCGGGACGCGCTCGCCCGGAACAACTGGAACCGGCTCGCCACCGCTAGGGAACTCGGCATCCACAAGAGCACGCTGTTCCGCAAGATCAAGTCGCTCGGCATTGCCTTACCCGCTCGAGACGGTCGCACAAAAGTCGAATAGAGTCGTATTATCGCAACCTTAGTCCTTGACTTAGCAGCGCATTTGTGCGACTCTAGTCTGGGCCCCAGCACAGGCCATAGATGTTTTCGCTTTCCTATCAGCCCTGTGGGGAGCGTGTTACGACACTCGCTGTTTACCGGGCCGCGGGTCGGCACGGAGGATGCGTTATGGGCGCTCGAGGGTCGAAATGAAAGTAGCGATCCCGATATGGCAAGGACACGTTTCACCGGTGTTTGATTCCGCCCAGCAACTGCTGATAGTGGAGATCGCGGACAGCGCGGAGATCAGACGCTCTGAGGAGAAGCTCCCGCAGGGGTTTCCGCCCCAGTGCGTCGCACGCCTCAAGCAGCTCGGCGTGGACGTGCTGGTCTGCGGGGCGATCTCGCGGCCGCTGGCCGGGATGATCGCCGCCTCGGGCATCACCTTGGTGCCCTTTATAAGCGGCGAGTGTGAGGAAGTGCTCGCCGCCTACCTGGACAAAAAACTTCCCAGCCCCCAGTTCCTGATGCCGGGCTGCTACGGTTCGGGACCGGGGCGGAGGCACAGGCGTCACCATCGTGGCGGCGGCGGTCGCGATATGGGACGCGGCCGTGGATATGGGTCATGGTGAAAGGAGGACAGGCAACTATGAAGATCGCAGTCACATCACGCGGTCCGGATCTCGAGAGCGAGGTAGACCTTCGCGTCGGCCGGGCAAGGTATTTCAGCAGCGTGGACACCGAGACCGGCGAGTTCCACGCGGTGGACAACGAGCAGAACCTCAATGCGGCCCAGGGGGCTGGAGTCCAATCCGCGCAGCAGGTCGCCGGTCAAGGCGTCGAAGCGCTCATCACGGGCCATTGCGGGCCCAGAGCGTTCCAGGTGCTGACCGCGGGCGGCATCAAGGTCTACAACGGCGCACAGGGCACGGTCGCGAACGCGATCGAGCAATTCAAGGCCGGGGAGATTACCGAGGCCGAGGGCGCAGACGTGCAGAGACATTGGATGTAGCAATCACACGAAACCAGACACGACCAACTTCTATTCCCAAGGAGGTATGAGCAATGCCAGGCGGAGATCGGACAGGTCCCTTGGGTATGGGGCCAATGACAGGCCGAGCGGCAGGCTACTGCGCCGGCTACCCGGTGCCGGGTTTCATGAATCCGTATGGCTGGCGCGGCTTCGCGGGCGGCGGCTGGGGCCCTGGCTTCGGAATGGGTCGGGGCCGCGGCTTCGGACGGGGTCGGGGCCGCGGCTTCGGACGAGGTCGGGGTCGCGGCTGGCGGGGCGGCTACTACGCGGCTGGCTACCCGGGCTGGGGCCGGCCCGGTTGGAGTACGGCTCCCGCATATGGCTACTGAACGTAGCGATCAAACAGAAACAAAGCGATACCATTAAAGACGGAGGTAAGTGACATGCCAGGTGGAGATCGGACAGGCCCGATGGGTATGGGACCAATGACGGGCCGGGCGGCAGGATACTGCGCCGGCTACCCCGCACCGGGTTTCATGAACCCGATGGGCGGGAGAGGCTTTGGGGGCGGCGGCTTCGGTCGCGGCTTTGGACGCGGCTTCGGCCGCGGCTTCGGACGCGGCTTCGGACGCGGCTGGGGCTTCGGCTCCTACGGCTACCCAGCCTGGGGCGAAGGCTACGGCTATGGCGGCGTTCCTGCTCCTGTGCCCACGCCGGCGGCGACAAGTGGCATCGAGCTTGATACGCTCAAGGCGCAGGCCGAGTACTTCGAGAACTCCTTGGGCGAGATCAGGAAGCGCATCGAGGAGCTCGAGTCCCAGCAGCAGGAAAGCGGCACGTAAACCGAGACGGGCAGGGGCGGGCCACGCGGTTCCCTCCCCTGCCCCGAAACCCAATCCGCGGTCTGGAGGAGGATTCAATGGCACCCGGCGGAATGAGAGGCAGCGGCCGAGGAGGTCGCGGCAGAGGCATGGGCCGTGGGCGCCGCTTCGGGCGTGGTACGGGCGCCGGACGCGGCATGGGGCGCGGCATGGGCACCGGCCCCGGCATGGGTTCCGATCCTGGCGGGAGCATTGAACCTGGCCCGGGACAGGTGCTTGGATATCCGGTCCAGCCGCAAGGGCCTCCGTCGCTGGGCACACCCGAGCAAAGCGAGGTCGAGAGGCTCAAGGAGCTCGCGCGCTCGATTGAACAGCAAAAGGAAGAGATCGAGCAACAAATCAGCCGGGCCAAGTCCGGCAAGGTTGCGGGACCGGTGAAACTCAAGGCCGTCGTGGACGAATCGCTCTGCACCGGATGCGGCGTCTGCCTCGATGTGTGCCCCGTGGATGCCATCGTCCTGCTCAACGACGTGGCGACAATCAGCGACGATTGCACGGCGTGCGGAGCGTGCGTGGCCGAGTGCCCGAACAACGCCCTCGCAATGGGGCCCGCATGAGGAACGCGGGTGAGACGGACATAACGAAACCGGACGGAAGCTCGCCGGAGGTTGAGGAGCTTTCCGGGAAGGCAAGATGGCTCGCTTTCTTGCCACGCAACCGCTGGCGCCTCGGCAGGTCCAACGCGCATGCCCGCTACACTGGCCCGTGCGGCGACACGATGGAAATCTGGTTTAGGGTGAAAGGCGACCGGATCACGAGCGCAACGTTCGAGACCGACGGCTGCGACGCAGCTCTCGCTTGCGGCAGCGCGGTAACGATGCTGGCCAAGGGGATGCGCATCGAAGAGGCTTGCTTGATTGACCAGGCCCTTGTGCTCAACTTCCTCGGCGGCTTGCCCGAGGCGTTCGAGCACTGCGCCCTGCTGGCGGCGACGACGCTGCGCATGGCCCTCGACGCGGCCCGAGAAAAGCCCTCCTGACGAAACCTACCACTAGCAAAGGAACAGGATGACATGGAAAAGGGACGTGGAACTGGCCCGGCCGGCGGGGGCCCCGGCTCCGGACAAGGCATGGGGCGCGGCGGCGGCCGCGGGCGTATGGGCGGTTTCGGCGCCGGTGCGGGCGGCAACTGCGTCTGCCCGGCATGCGGCGCGACAGCGCCCCATCAGCGCGGGACGCCCTGCACACAGATGCAGTGCCCGAAGTGCGGCGCGACAATGACGCGAGAGATATAAGGCCACCCGGCTTCGGGAGCGCGGGCCTTCCGGGCACGCGTGTCGCTGCACGGCCCGAGCGACGTAATGCGCCGCTCAACGCAATTATGTGCCGGGGACGCAGAACCAATCATCACAGACTATAAGGACCAGACCAGTTGAAGTTCGTCTATGGCCCGGTTCCGTCGCGTCGGCTCGGCCGGTCGTTGGGGGTCAGCCCGATCCCCCGCAAGGCCTGCACCTATTCGTGCGTCTATTGCCAGCTCGGGCCAACCACCAGGCTTACGACGACGCGGCAGAGCTTCTTCCCAAAGGAGGATATCTTTGGCGAAATCGCGTCGGCTCTGCCGGAATCGAAGGCGGACTACATCACCTTTGCAGGCGACGGCGAGCCGACGCTGTGCAAGGACCTCGGATGGCTGATCCGCCGGTGCAAGGCTGAGTCCAGGATACCCGTCGCCGTCATCACCAACGGGGCGCTATTGGAACGTCCCGAGGTGAGGGCAGACCTACTTGAGGCGGACGTGGTGATGCCGTCGCTCGACGCAGGCTCAGCGGCGGTGTTTCGGCGGATCAACAGGCCGCACCCAAGTCTCAGCTACGAGAGGATTGTCGAAGGGCTCGTAGCCTTTCGGAAGGAATATCTCGGGCCTATTTGGCTCGAAGTAATGCTGATCAGCGACGTGAATGACCCAACCGAGTCCCTGAAGGACTTGAAACATGTTCTGGATCGGATGCAACCGGACCAGATAGACCTGAACGTGCCGATCAGGCCACCGACGGAGAAGTGGGTGCGGATGCCTCCGCCGGCGAGCGTCCACGCGGCCCGCGAAATCCTCGGACAAGGCCGCGAGATCACGGGCTACGAGTCCGGCAGGTTCGGCACGCCCGAGGCCGCCGAACCGGAACAGGCGATCATCGAAACGTGCCTGCGCCACCCGCTCAGAGAAGAGCAGGCAGAGGAGCTCGCGCAGGCGCTCGGCGCGCCGGGGCTTGTGGCATCACTCGTCAAGGCCGGCAAGCTCACGCGCGTCACTCATGCCGGAAAGCGCTATCTGATACCGTCGCAGGCCTCCGAGGAGGCACTCCCCGAAGCCCAAAGCAAGGAACAGCGAGCATGAACGATACAAGGAGGCGTCCCGCCCTCGTTGTGGTGGTCGCCAGCGGCAAGGGCGGCACCGGCAAGACGACGGTGGCCGTGAACCTCGCCGTGGTCGCATCGGCGCGCGGCTTGAACGTGCAGCTCGCCGATTGCGACGTCGAGGAGCCGAACGCGCACATCTTCGCCAAGCCGCAGATTGACGAGGTGCAGCGGGTCATGCTGCCGCGGCCCGAGGTCAACAACGAGTTGTGCACCGGCTGCGGCGAATGCTGCGAAATCTGCCAGTTCAACGCGATCGCCTGCCTCGCCGAAAAGGTCGTGCTTTTTGCAGAGCTTTGCCACGGCTGCGGCGGGTGCTGGCTCGTCTGTCCGACAAAGGCGATCACCGAAAAGGAGCGTGAAGTCGGCGTCATCGAGCAGGGCCGATCGAAGGGATACCGATTCGTCCACGGACGCGTCGAGATCGGCGAGGCGGCCGCGTCGCCGCCGCTTGTGAACCGGGTCAAGGCGAAACTCGATTCGGCCGAGCTCGCAATCATTGACGCGCCTCCCGGAACGGCCTGCCCAATGGTGGCGGCCGTCAAAGACAGCGACTTCGCGTGCCTCGTGACCGAGCCGACGCCTTTCGGCCTGCACGACCTGAAGCTCGCCGTCGAGACGGTGCGCGAGATCGGCGTTCCGGTGGGCGTGGTTATCAACCGGGCCGACATCGGCGACGACCGGGTGCAGGACTACTGCCGCGCCGAACGCATCCCCGTGCTCGCCGAGATCCCACACGATTTGCGCATCGCCCAAGCATACTCGCGGGGCGAGATCGTCTCGGACGCACTGCCGGAACTGCGGCCGCTGTTTGAAACCATCCTGACACGCATCCACGAGGCGCTCGGACGATGAAGGAACTTGTCGTCATCAGCGGCAAGGGCGGCACGGGCAAGACGAGCCTGGTCGCGTCGTTTGCCGCGCTGGCCGAGAGCAAGGTGCTCGCCGATTGCGACGTGGACGCCGCCGACCTGCACCTCGTGCTCGAGCCGAGCATCAAGCATCGCGAGGTGTTCACGGGCGGCAAGGAGGCCCGAATTCTTTTGGGGGCGTGCATCGCCTGCGGCGAGTGCGCTGAGCTGTGCCGGTTCGACGCGATACGCTTCGACGGGCCGCCGAGTGAGACGATCGAGAAAACGTATCGCGTGGACCCGATCGCGTGCGAGGGTTGCGGCGTGTGCGTGCGGTTCTGCCCGGCCGAGGCGATCGCCTTTGAGCCGGCCGTCAACGGCGAATGGTACGTATCAGAGACCCGGCACGGGCCGATGGTGCATGCCCGGCTCGGGCCCGCGGCCGAGAACTCCGGCAAGCTCGTCACCCTCGTGCGCAATGAAGCCCGGCGGATCGCCGAGCGGGACGTTCTTGAGCTCATCCTCGTTGACGGCGCCCCGGGGATCGGCTGTCCCGTGATCGCATCACTCACCGGCGCGGACCTTGTCCTGATCGTGACGGAGCCGACACTCTCGGGCCTGCACGACCTCGAACGCGTGCATGCGCTCGTGAAACATTTCGGCATACCGTCGCTCGTGTGCGTCAACAAGTACGATATCAACCCGGAGATCTCTGCGCAGATCGAGTCGAGAGTGCAGCAACTCGGCGCGAAGGTGGTTGGGCGGGTCCGCTACGACCCATCTTTCACACACGCGCAGATTGAAGGGCTGAGCGTTGTCGAGTATGATCGCTCGGCAGCGGCGGACGATGTGCGCTCGCTCTGGCAGCAGGTGGCGAACACGCTCGTGAACGGAGCACGGCGGCTCGCAAGCGGAGCCTCAGGGAAGGAATAGCGATGGTGAACGAATCACAACCCGGTCCGGACCAGGCCAGGCAGCAAATGGCGCGCGAGATGGCCGAGGTGCGCCTGCGCATGGGGCGCGTGCGCCACAAGTTGCTCGTGCTCTCGGGCAAGGGCGGCGTCGGCAAGAGCACGGTGGCAGTCAACCTCGCGCTCTCGCTCGCCGCGATGGGCCATGAGGTCGGCTTGCTCGATGTGGACATCCACGGGCCGAGCGTGCCGAAGCTCCTCGGTATCGAGGGAGCACGGCCCACGGTGCACGACGGCGCGATCGTGCCGATGCCGGTGGCCGGCATCAAGACAATGTCCATCGGCTTCCTGCTCCAGGACAGCGATGCCGCAACGATCTGGCGCGGGCCGATGAAGGCGAACGTGATTAAGCAGTTCCTCAAGGACGTCGCGTGGGGCGACCTCGATTACCTTGTCATTGACTCGCCGCCCGGGACCGGCGACGAGCCGCTGTCGGTCGTGCAGCTCGTCGAGAACGCGACGGGGGCCGTGATCGTCACGACGCCGCAGGAGCTGGCGGTACTCGACGTGCGCAAGGCGATCACGTTTTGCCGAAGCCTCAACTTGCCCGTGCTCGGCGTGATCGAGAACATGAGCGGCTTTGTCTGCCCCACGTGCGGCGCCAGGACCGATATCTTCGGCCGCGGCGGCGCCAAGCGCATGACCAGCGAAATGCGCGTGCCCTTCCTCGGCTCAATTCCATTCGACCCGCGCCTGGTCGAGTCCGGTGATTCCGGCCAGCCGTTCATGCAACTCCACTCCGACACCGAGGCCGCAAAGGCCTTTGCGGCCATGGTGCGCTTGCTCGCCGTGCCGGCAAGCACGGCTGCCGGCAACCCCCAGGAAGAACCGCCAGCACTCTCGAGGGAGAATACGACGATGCGCATTGCTGTTCCGACCGCAAACGGGAAGCTGACCATGCACTTCGGCCACTGCGACGAGTTCGCGCTGATTGACGTTGACCCGGAAACGAAGCGGATCACTGCAAAGAAACTCGTCGAGCCACCGGACCATCAGCCGGGCCTGTTGCCGAAATGGCTTCATGACCAGGGCGCGAACCTCATTATCGCGAGCGGCATGGGCTCCCGCGCGCAGGGGCTGTTCGCCGAACAGAACATCGGCGTCATTGTCGGCGCGCCCCCCGAGGAGCCGGAGGCGCTCGTGGCGGCGTATCTCGCCGGAACCCTCGACTCGGGCGCCAACATCTGCGACCATTAGCGCAAGGTGTTCCCGTGGCCGATGCCGTTCGCGTCATTGTTCTCGTCGAGAACATGGTTTCCCAGGAGGGACTTCGCGCCGAGCACGGCCTGGCGGTCTGGATCGAGAGCGATGCGGGCCGAATCCTCTTTGATACGGGGCAGGGAAGCGCACTTGCGCCGAACGCCCACCGGCTTGGCGTTGATCTCTCGACGGCGAATGCGATCGCGCTGAGCCACGGCCACTACGATCACACCGGCGGCTTGACCGCGGCGTTACGCGCTGCGCCAAACGCAGCAGTCTATGCCCATCCGTCAGCCCTTGAGCCCAAATACGCGTGCGCTCCCGCTCTGCCGGCTCGCGATATCGGCATCCCCGCCGCGTCGGCGAAGGCCCTGGCCCAGCATGAAGGCCGTTTCATCGAGACGAAGGGACCGACTGAAGTCACCAAAGGCATCTGTCTGACCGGCGAGGTCCCGCGCGAGACCGACTATGAGGACGTCGGCGGGCCATTTTATCTCGACGAGGCGGCCACGGCTCCCGACCGGATGCTCGACGACCAGGCGCTTTACCTCACATGTAGCGAAGGGACCGTGCTGGTCCTGGGATGCGCTCACGCGGGCGTGGTCAACACGATGCGCTATGTCGCCAAGCTCACGGGCGCCGGCGGCTTCTACTGCGTCATGGGCGGGATGCACCTCGTCTCGGCGTCCGACGAGCGAATCGCCAGGACAATCGAAGCGTTCAAGCGATTCGACGTCAAGCGCCTCGGCCCGGTCCATTGCACCGGCAAAAAGGGCGTCGCGCAGTTCCACGACGTGCTTGCAGATAGATGCGTCCAATGCGCGGCAGGCTCGGTGTTCGAGTTCAACCTGCCGAGCTGAGCTGCCCTAGAAAACAAGTATAGTCACCTGTTTCCCCGTGGAATCTCGAATGGCCCGAGAGAGCCCAAAGCGACGAAAAATAGGTGGCTGTCACTATCTTCCTACAATGTCAATCCAGGCATCGGGGCGCGTCCCCTCCGGGAACTTGTCTTCCAATGACCGGACAAGCTCGAGCGTCGGCCTGCTGCCATCGTACGGGAACTTCCGGAAGTACGGGTATCTTCTCATGGGGCCGTCGTACTTCCCGATATCAACGTCGCGAACGTGCACGATGCTCCCGCCCTGCAGCAATATGCTGAATTGGGCGCGATAGGTGCCTGGCCTGTGGCCGTTGAGGTGGTACCGCTCGCAGAAAAGAAGCGGCTTCCTCTCATTGTCTTCCGGCCCCAGGCCGGCAATGTAGTAGTAGCCCGTCTCGAGCGAATCGCGGCGGGCTCGGCACATCGTGCATTTCGCCTTCGTCAGATCAATGTATTCCGGATGCAACTCCTCGAGCCGTTCCGGGTACTTGCCGTCATGCTCGTCGGCGTACTTCCGCAGTGCAGACCAAATGGCCCGCATGTGGCCGTCGCATTCCAGGTAGTCGTGACAGGAGGTTGGGACCAAGAAGTAAGAGACAAGGAAAAGCACTATAGGAATACTAAGGAGGACTCCAAGACAACCAACTGCTTTCCGCTTCATTCTTCAAGCCTGCCGAAGGGTTGAGTGTCCAGACCGATGAAGGTCAGTCGGTGGTCCACCGCCCATCATCTATATCTATGGCGCCAATGAGATCGCACGTCAATGGCTGATTCAATTCCGTGCGCGCCGGAAACGGAACGTGCCCGCCCTGGGAAATCACGACCGAGCTTGTCGCCGCCGACAGCGGAGCGGCGCTACATCCTCGTAGCGCCGGCATCCCTGCCCTTCGTAGCTTCAGCGAAGAAGGGTTACCGGCTGTCCGGCGGGCATCCTGCCCGCCACAGAAATTGCACACTCTCGGTATCCCTTGTTTCTCCATGTTGACGCACGCCCTTCCGCCGGGCAGAATGATATTGTGGCGCTTTCCTCACGGCTACGGAGGTTGAAAGATGGCCGGCCAAGAATCGCAGGCGGAATGGAAGGTGAAGGTCGGCTCCAAGGAGCTCGGCCCGGTGGACCTCGAAGTGCTCCGGCACTGGGCGCGCGT
>CBDUSE010000103.1:0-11831 GCA_965369835.1 uncultured bacterium | reverse complement strand
GGCTCACGACCCGGAGCGTGGCGCGAATCGTGCGCAAGTACGTCCGGCAGGTCGCTATCGCCACCGGGGTCTCGCCCCACACACTGCGCCACACCTTCGCCACCCACCTGCTCGAGGCCGGCGCCGGGCTGCGCGACATCCAGGAGCTGCTCGGCCACGCCGCGCTCTCGACCACGAGCCTCTATACCCAGGTCTCGAACGCCACTATGCGCGAAGCGTACCGCCGCGCCCACCCGAGGGCTTGACTTCGACCCCCCGCGTGCTAGACTGCCCCGTACCCCGCGAGGGCATGCCGCGGCACGAGGACGCCGTATGCGGGACCGAGACGGAACATCGCGACCCAGTGCGAGCGCTTCATGGCCTTTTTCTATAATATAGCGATCCTTATTCTGACCTTTATCCTCTCGAGTTTCCTGACCTACAGGCTGCTCACGGGGGAGAAGTACCGCTTCGGCCTCTGCCAGAAACTGGGCTGGATCCCCCAGGACGTGCTCGCCCGGCGCAACGGCAAGCCGATCATCTGGATCCAGGCCGTCTCTGTGGGAGAGGTGCTCGCCGCGAAGCCGCTGCTCGAACGGATGCGCGAGGTCTTTCCCGGCCATCAGCTCCTGATCTCCACCACGACCAAGACCGGCTACGAGGTCTGCCGGAGCAAGGTGATGCAGGGGGACGATCTCCTGATCTTCTTCCCGCTCGACTACTCCTGGATCGTGCGTCGCATCCTCAAGCTCTTCCGCCCGGCACTGGTCTGCCTGATCGAGACCGAGCTCTGGCCCAACTTCGTCTGGACCGCTACGCGGATGGGCATCCCCGTCACCCTCATCAACGGGCGCATCTCGCGCCACTCTTACCACGGCTACCAACGTTTCCGCTTCCTGATGCGCCACGTGCTGCGCTGCTTCGCCTCGATGGGCATGCAGACGGCCGACGATGCCCGCCGCATCATCGAGATCGGCGCGCCACCCGAGCGGGTCTGGGTCACCCACTCGCTCAAATACGACGGCGCCACCAAGATTGACCCCGACTGGCTGGATGAGACAGCGATCCGCGCCGAGATCAGGGTACCCGAAAAGGCGCGCATCCTGACCGCCGGCAGCACGCACTATTACGAGGAAGAGGTCCTGACCGACATCTACACACGCATCCGCAAGCAATGCGAGGACCTCGTGCTCATCCTTGCGCCGCGGCATCCTGATCGCGTCCCCCGGATCAAGGCTTACCTCGAGAAGCACGGGCTGGCCTATAACCTCAAATCATCGCTGTCCAACGGCGACAGACCGTTCGCCCCGATCGTGGTGATTGACACCCTCGGCGAGCTCGTCAAGTTCTACAAGGTCGCCTCGGTCGTCTTCATCGGTAAGAGCCTCACCCAGAAAGGCGGTCACAACCCGATCGAACCGGCCGTGTTCGCCCGGCCGATCATCTTCGGACCATATATGGACAACTTCGAGGAAGCCGCCAACCTGCTCATCGCCTCCGGCGGCGCCCTCGTCGTCCGGAACGTGGAGGAACTTGGCCGCGAGATCCTTAATCTCTTGCTCGATCCCGAACGCGCAGAGCGCATGGGCCGACGCGCGCGCGAAGCGGTGCTGAGCCGCAGGGGTGCGGTCGAGAACAGCATCCGACAGATGGAACTCGCCCTTGACAGGAGCGCCAGGGCGGGGCACCATTCGCCCGAGCTGCACTCTGCAGCCGGCGCACGAGCGCAAGGAATGAGGCCGTGACCAGGCGTCGCCTCCAGACCGGTGCCATGCTTGTCCTGGCACCTTTCGTGCTCGGCGGGTGCTTACTGAACACGCCGACGAACGTGGCAAAGCGCTTCATCGGCTCGGTCAAGCGCCTGCAGTGGGACAAAATGGAAGCGCTCGTGGACTGGCCGTCAAGCGAGCGTGCCCTCGGCCGGCCGCTGGAAGGTGGCCACCGGGAGATCCTGACCGATGTGGCCGAGTGCATCTCGGCATACGAGATTCGCTACTATGGCGAAAAGCAAGCGAAAAGCCACTTCGTCTTCTTGAAGGTCACCAAGACTGAAACGCTGAAGAAGACCGAAGACCGTGCCCGGCTGCGGATCAAGCTCAACCTCAGCAGCGAGAAGTCGAAAACCTTTGAGATGACTACCAGGAAAGTCGGCAGAACATGGCGGGTGGTTCTCACCCCCAACCTGCTGAAGAAGGCATATATCGAGTACTGAGCACACAAATGACGAAACGTCACACTCAAAAAGGAGAACGAGGGTCATGAGAAAGGTCTGGTTAGTAGCTGTCCTGGGCGTGACCGTCATCGCCTTCGGCTGCGGCCCCGGCGGCGCCGAGGGCACGGCGAAGAAGCTGCTCGAGGCCGCCAAGAGCGGTGACGCCGACGTCATCCTCGATCACCTGGACTTCAAGGGGATGTACGAATCCCTCCCTGAGACGGCTCGGGAGGCCCTGAAGTACGAGGACTGGGTGAAAGAAGCCCGCGAGGGAATGAAGGAGAACATCAAGCCGAACAAGGAGTTCGAGTACGAGATCATCAGCTCGAAGGAAGAGGGCGACACGGCGACCGTGAAGGTCAAGACCAAGGAGAACAAGGAAGCAGAGTGGAAGGAGCGAGAGGTTCCTTTCAAGAAGATTGACGGCAAATGGAAAATCACCATGGAAGGCCTCATGAAAATGGGCGAGTAGCGCCCGGCTTGCCCAATTGCCAAACGGCCGTCGGCGCCTCGTAGAGGCCGGCAACGCGAATCAGCGCGGGCGTCCCGAATGCGGGGCGCCCGCTTTCTTGTGCCCGTATCAGCGACCCTGCTCCGTGGCGCAATCGGAAGTTCCAATCGAGCGCCGGACCCGCTATAGAATAGGCGACCTCCTCTTGTCGTCGATACTCGTTGTGAATGACCACCCTTGCACCGCGAGGAGACCCTGGCTCATGAGAAACCTGCTGCTTACGGCCGCTCTAGCCGTTGCCACGATCGGCCTTGGCTGCGGTCAATCGGGCGAAGACCCTCTAGACGACGGCGTGCCCATCGGCCCGGCGCTCACCGTCGAGGAGACGGCGAAGGTGATGCTCGAGGCCCTCAAAGACGGCGACGTAGACACCTTCCTTGCTCACGCCGACCTGAGGGGAATCTACGAACGCTTCCCCGAGCCGATGCGCAGGACGTTTACATTTGAGCACTTCAAGGCCGCCCTCGAGAAGGCCAAGAGGAAGGTCAGCGACGCGAAGGTGAACGAGTTCAAGGAACTCAGCTACGAGATCCTCGGCGTCGAGGAGCGGGACGGCTTCCAGGTCGTCACTTTCAAGACCCGGAGCGCCCCGGGCAAGAAGTGGAAGACGTTCGAGGCGTACTTCGGCAACTTCGACGGCGCCTGGAAAATCACCGGCAAGGGCGTCAAAAGGCTCTCCTCCAAATAGCCGTTCCCTCCGCGAGCTTCGCGCCTCCGCGAGAAAAATACAAAGGCCCTCCGCTGAGCTACAGTGGACAGGAAAGCGACGGAGCGCCGGCCCGCCCTGCAATGTCTCGCCGCTGCGTGGCTTGCGCAGTAAGTTGGTAAAGAAAGATCCTTGGGGGCAAACGGTTCGGCTGAGCTCGCCGAAGACAAAGGTGCCTTGGCTCTTATGGCTCCGGCTTTTGCGAGCAGCCCGCGAAACCAATTATGAGCCGGCTTACGGTCATCAACGAAATACGTTGACGCCTGCGTGTAGGGCGGCCCCGCCCGGCCCCGCGCTTACAAAGCGCGTCCGCCATGGGCCACACCCTGCCCACATGATTTGTTGATGACCAGCAACGCGCTTCCCATGTGCGCCAGTGCGCTGAAGCGCCGCGATCGCGAAGAAGCCCGTTGAAACGGGCTCGACGTGGGGAGGAGTGCCGTCCGGTACACCAGCCCTAAAGGACTGGCCTGCGAGAAGAACAAGGCCGTTGAAACGGCCTCATTTCAAGACACGAACGTCTTGTGAAACAAGGACAAGGCTGCTGACGGTCATTAACTGAACATGGGGCCCGCGTCGAGCTCTATTGGTTCCGCGACAGCCCGGATGAATTGCTATGCCTTGCCTGTCTGCCAGGATAATCGGTTGATGGCGAGCGGGGAGGTCAGGGGAGGGGAGTAGCGCCGATTCGTCCGGTCGCGCGCCATTGACGGCACGCACCGCTCGCGCCCGCGCTAAGCCCGGGCTGCGGATCCAGCCTTCTCGATGCCCTCGTCCGGAATGCGCTGTGCCGCCGCCACGGGATCGTCGAGATGCTCGGGCCGGATCGTATTGCCGTCGGCCAGCAGCGCCGCGCGCTCCATCGTGTCGCGCAACTGGCGCACGTTACCCGGCCAGGGGACCACGAGAAGCTGCTTCATCGCTTCCGGCGAGATCGCCGGCGGCTCTCCCCCGATGCTCGCGCGCATCTTCTTGACGAAGTAGTTGGCGAGCAGGGGGATGTCCTCCGGACGCTCGCGAAGCGCCGGCAGTACCACCTGCACCGTGCTCAGGCGCACGCAGAGGTCCTTGCGGAAGCGGCGCGCCCTGACCGCCGCGGCCAGGCTCGTGGGCGCGGCCACAACGAGGCGCACGTCCACCGGCCGCGCCGCCGTGCTTCCGAGCGGGCGCACCTCGCGCTCCTCGACCGCTGTGAGCAGCCTGACTTGTGCCGCCTTGGAGAGCTCGCCGATCGCATCGAGGAAAAGCGTGCCGCCATCGGCCGCCTCGAACAGTCCCTGGTGATCTGCCACCGCGCCGGGAAACGCCCCGCGCGCGTGGCCGAACAGCTCGCTCTCGACCAATCCCTCGCCGAGCGCCGAGCAGTCCGCCGCGACGAACGGCTTACCCGTCCGAGCGCTCATCCGGTGGATCGTCCGCGCCACCAACTCCTTGCCCGTGCCGGGGGCGCCCGTGATCAGCACACTCGAGTCGCTCGCCGCTGCTCGGCGCACCGCCTCGAGCGCGGCGGCCATCGCCGGGCTCTGCGCGATCATCTCGTCGCAGCTTCCACCGGTGCGCACCTCGGCCCGCAGCCGCGCCACCTCCTCGCGCAGCCGGCGCACCTCGAGCGCCCGCTTGACCAGCGCCATCACTTTCGCCGCCCGAAACGGCTTCTCCACATAGTCGAAGGCGCCGCGTTTGACTGCCTCGACCGCCGCCGGCACCGACGCGGGACTCGCGAGGAGAATGACCGGGATCGTCGGGTCGTGCCGATGCACGCGCTGGAGAACGCCAAGCCCCTCGACCCGCGGGATCGCCGCGTCGCAAATCACCACATCGAACCGCTTGCCGGCAAACGCCCGGATTGCCTCGGACAGGTCCGCGTGGGCCTCGACTGCCAGGCCGTTGTTCGCCAGCCCAACGCGAAGCGCCTCGAGCGTCGTCACATCGTGATCTATCACCAGGACGTTTGCGCGCTTCGCCATCATTGCGCTCCGCCGTTGCCGTTGTTGGTCTTCCTTGTTGCAGTATCGGCACGTTGGGCGGCTCGCATTCGCTCGAAGAACAAATGCCGGGCCTCAGGCGAAGCGTTCGCGCACGGAACCCTCGACCAAGTGTCGGTGCGATTCGGGCAGGCTCGCATAGAGCCGGGCCAGGTCCGCCTCGGCGAGCGGCGGCTCACCGGGCTTGCCGTTGAGGAGCTGGACCCGCCCCATCAGCAGCAGGTCGCCAACGACCTCCGTCCTCCAGGTCCGCTCCTCGAACGTGCGCTGCTCGATCAGCGCGAGGAAGTTGCTTTCGATCTCTGCAAAATAGCTCCCGTAGATATGAAAACTATCCGAGATGTCCACGTATCGGCCAAGCTCGACCTCGCGACCGAGCCGCTCGCCAAGGCGACGCGCGATCTCCGTCTGCAGCGTCGTGAGCGCTACCATGTTCATAAACGCCGCCTTGTAGCCGTCGCGCGAGCGCCAGTGCGTGTTCATCACGAGACGGGGCGCCGCCCCGTCGGCCTCGAGAACGCGACACCAGACCCGCTGCAGGCACGGCGGCTCGGCGTGACCGAGGTCCACCGTCGGCATCCACGTGATCGCCTGCGCCCGGCGCGTATAGCCGCACGCGGCGAGCTCCTCGACCATCGCCGCCACCTGGTCCACGGCCTCGAACGGCCCGCCGGTGGGCGAGTCCTTGAAATCGTCGTCGGCACGCCGTGCCGCCACGTCGTAGGCGAACAGGCGCTGGTGGTAGGTGTAGGACCACTTCCCCTCGTCCGGCCGGATCCAGGAGTCGTGCACGCCCCAGACGACCTCCTGCACGTAGATCTCCAGCTCTTCGAGCCCGGCCGGGAAGCTCCGGTGCAACCGTGGCTCGCCGAGCGGCTCGGCCACCTCGACCACCATGGTGGCATCCCGGCTCGGCGGATCGCCCGGCTTGTCGTACTGCGTGCGGATCGCCGCCCCACGCCGCCAGGTCTCGACGACCGCACGCTCCCACGCCTCCGGCAGCGTCCGCCCCCGCACGCTCAGCAGCGGGATCCCGCCCCCCGGGCGCCTCTGCGTCTTCGGTTCAGACACCGGCCCCTCAGCTTTGCGTCGTCTCGGCATGATCCCCCCCAGACAGTGTGGGGCAATGGTACCTGCCTTCACGTTCAGCATTCAAGGCCTTCCGACAAGCCCGGCAGCCGGGGCCATTGTCGCCCGCACAGTTCCCACCGATTTTTCCTCAAGCTGTGAGCCTACGTGCCGATGTGCCGCTGGGAGGGCCGAGTGTGCCGTCTCATCCCAGAGACGGCGCGCCCGGTCGCGCACATCAGATGCAGCACAGGGAAAGCCTCTGCCCGGGGTGCGGTGGAGCCGAGAACGGACGACTGCACCGCGCGTCAGGCACGAGGCGGAGGAGAGGCGCATGCACGCGAGGCATGACCCCGCCCGAACTGAGCCAGACCGTGCAGCCGCGGAGGCACAGCCCGGCTCTCGCACATCGGAGACGCGTGAAGCGCTGCCCCGCAAGGAGCACGTCGTCGCACGGCTCCTCATCCCGCTCGCGATCGCCATCGTCTGCCTCACCGCCTGGAGCGTGATCAGCACCTACCGAATGAAGAAGCACAATCTGCGCCTCGCGGTTTCGCACGAGGTGCAAGAGGCAGGCAAGCAGATGGAGCGCCTGTTTCGCGAGGACACGATTCGCCTCCGCGCCGTGCTCGACACGTTCGTCCAGGACGACGAGTTCAAGCAGCTCTTCCGTGCCGGCGACCGCGAGGCGCTCTTCGAGTACGGCCAGCCGCTGTTCCAGCGGCTCAAGAAGGACTACCGGATCACGCATTTTTTGTTCATCCGTCGCGACGGCACGTGCTTCACGCGCCTCCACAATCCCGACAAGTACGACGACAAGATCACCCGCTTCGCGCTCGAGGAGGCGATGCGCACCGGGAAGGTGGCCAGCGGGATTGAGCTCGGCAAGACGGCGTTTGCGCTGCGCGTCGTGTGGCCCTACTACGACGGCGACGAGCTGATCGGCTACGTCGAGCTCGGCGAGCAGGTTGATCGCATCCTGCCCATCATCGCGCAGGGAGGCGTCAAGGAGATCGCGGTTTTCGTGGACAAGAAGTACCTCGACCGCGCCAAGTGGGCAAGCGTCGCCGAGCTCCACGGCCGTTCTGGAAGTTGGGACGAGTTCGAGGAAGTGGTCCTCATTGATTCGACGTTGCGCCCCCTGCCCGCTGAGCTGCGCCGGTACGTCTCGCGCCAGCGCTCCAAGAGGTGCGAGGGGCATGGCTATACCGGGAAGCATGTGCGGACAGGTGAAAACACGTACGCCCTGGGCTACCTCCCGTTGCGCAATGCGAGCCGGCGCGAGATCGGCGACATCCTCGTGCTCTACGACGTGACGGATGTGCTGGCCACTTACCGCCGCACGATGCGATCGCAGATCCTCGCCGGTCTGGTTATCGCCGCCGGGCTAATCGCGCTGTTCTTCGTCGCTCTGCGCTGGACCCTGCGCAACCTCACCGCTTCCCGCTTGGCGATCCAAAGGCACAGCGCCCGCCTCGGCAACGCACTCGACCAGCTCCGCTCCTTTATGGCGACCATCGCGGAGCGCCAGAGCTTCGACGTGCGATTCGACAATCCAAACATCCCCAACTGCTGGGAGGTGGCCCAGTGCGGCAAGACCGACTGCCCATTCTACGGTCTCCCGGGCGTGCGCTGCTGGCAGATCTGCGGCACCCTGACCGGCGGCAGCCGCTCCTGCTCCCTCGCAGAAAAGCTGGCCGGATGTGAAAACTGCGACGTCTTCCGCCGCGCGACCACCGACCCGCTCCACGAGATCGGCGAGCACTTCAACAACATGATGAACATGCTCCAGCTCAAGCATGACGCCCTGTTCGAGGCGGCCGCGCGCGAAAAGCAGGTGCGCGATACGCTCACCACCGTTCTCTGTGAGCCGGACCTTGACAAGGTCCTCCAGGTCCTTGCCGACTCCGCCCGCGAACTCACCGGCGCCGAGATCGGCGCCATCGTCCTGTTCGATCGCAAGACCGGCACCATCGGCAACATCACGCCGACCAATTACCCGCTCGACGCGATCCCCCCCGACGTGGTCGTCAAGGGACGCGGCGCGCTCGCGGCGCTGGCCAAAGCCGACGGCGTCATCCGCCTTGACGACGTCATGGCGCACCCGGCGTTCGTGGGCTACCCGGAGTGGCACCCGAAGGTGCGGGCACTGCTCGGCGCGCCGCTCAAGGACGACAAGGGGGTCTTCGGCCTGTTTGCGCTCGGCCATACCGACCCGGCACGACGTTTTACCGAGGAGCACGAGAACATCTTCACGACACTCGCGGGCCTCGCCACCGTCGCCATCCGTCGAGCCGCCACGCTTGATGACCTGCAGGAGGCGATCCGCGAGGCGGAGGAAGCCTCCGACGAGGCGCGCTTCGCCCGCGAGGCAGCTGAGCAGCAGGTGGCCGAAACCAGCGCCGCCTACGACGAGCTGCTCGCCCTCAAGCAGAAGCTCGCCGCCCACGGCGCGATTCTCGAAGCCGCCGGCCGAACAGTGAACCTCGACGAGACCCTGCACTCCATCCTCGGCTCGTGCATCGAGCAGCTCGACTTCGACGGCGGCGGCATCTACCTCATAGATCCGCTCAGCGGCGACCTCGTGCTCCGTCACGCACAGGGGCTGTCCGCGTCCTTCGTCGAACACGTGTCGCGCGTCCCGGCCGACCAGTTGGATCCTGCAGGTGCGCCGAACCGCGACGCCCTCTTTCTCGAGAACTATGACACCGACGGGCCTGTTGGATCCGACGCTGTACGCGCGGCCGAAGGGCTCAAGTCCGTGGCGAGCGTGCCGCTGTTCGCCGGCGACACGCTCGTGGGTCGTCTCAACCTCGGGTCCCACACTCGCCCCACCGTCGGCCCGGAAATGCGCGAGATGCTCCTCGAGGTGGGCCACTTGGTCAGCCCGGCGCTCGCCAACGCGCTACAGGCCGAGGACCTCGAGCGCTTCAACCGCGCCGCCGCCGGCCGCGAGGACCGCGTCATCGAGATGAAACGCGAGGTCAACGAGCTCCTCATCGAGCTCGGCCGCGAACCGAAATATCGAGTGACCCACGAACAGATCGCCGCGACACAGGAGTGATCCGTTCTGAAAAACGACACGCATGTCTTGACCGGCAGGCCCCTGGGAGCTGCCGGCAAGCGACTCAGGAGCACGAGAAGATGAGGACGTTTCAACGACACCACATCGCCCGCATCTGCGCGGCGCTGCTCGCCGCCCTCTCAACGCTCTGCTGGGCCGGCGAGCCCGAACTGGACGACGAGCCGCTGGCCCGCCTCAAAACACTCTCAATCGAGGAACTCATGAACCTTGAAGTCACCTCGGTCTCCAAGAAGGAGGAGAAGTTCTCCGAGGCAGCCGCCGCCCTCTACGTCATCACTCAGGAAGACCTGCGTCGCTCAGGCGCCACGAGCATCGCCGAAGCGCTGCGCATGGTCCCGGGTCTGCAGGTCGCCCAGATTGACGCCAACAAATGGGCGATCTCCTCGCGCGGCTTCAACGATGTGTTCGCAAACAAACTGCTCGTCCTCATGGACGGCCGAAGCGTCTACACCCCAATGTTCTCCGGCGTCTACTGGGAGGTGCAGGACACGCTGCTCGAAGACATCGAACGCATCGAGGTCATTCGCGGCCCCGGCGCCACGCTCTGGGGCGCCAACGCCGTCAACGGCGTCATCAATATCATCACCAAATCCGCACACGACACCCAGGGCTGGCTCGTCACCTCCGGCGCCGGCACCCATGAGAGCCTCTTCGGCGCAATACGATACGGCGGCAAGCTGAGCGACGACGCCTCCTATAGAATCTACACAAACTACTTCGACCGTGACAGCTTCGCACGCGCCGACGGATCCGATGCAGCCGACGACTGGGACGTCCTGCGCGGCGGCTTCCGCATTGACTGGGAGACCTCGGTCAGCGATTCGCTCACCTTCCAGGGAGATATCTATCAAGGCGACATCAGCCAGACGTTGACTTCGCCCTCCCTCTTTCCCCCCTTCTCGCAGACGCACGATGACGCCGCGGATCTCGCCGGAGGCAACGTGCTGGCCCGCTGGCAGCACACCGTCTCGGACGCCTCCGATATGGCGCTCCAGCTCTACTACGACCACGCCGAGCGCCGGCAACTCACCCACGCCGAACGACGCGACACCTTCGACGTGGACTTCCAGCACCGTTTCCCCCTCGCCTCCCGGCACGAGCTCGTCTGGGGGCTCGGATACCGCTTGACTACCGACGACACTGACAATGGCATCGGGGTCTCCTTCGACCCCGAGAGCCGCGAGGACCACCTCTACAGCGCCTTCATCCAGGACAAGATCAACATCATTGACGACCGGGTCTGGATCACGCTCGGCTCCAAGTTCGAGCACAACGACTACACCGGCTTCGAGGTTCAACCGGGCGCGCGCCTACTGTGGACACCCAAGGAGCGCCAGGCGGTCTGGGCGTCGGTGTCGCGCGCTGTGCAGACGCCCTCCCGCTGCCACAGCGATTTCCGAACAGATGCCGCCGTATTCCCCAATCCCGACGGATCGCTCAACCTTCTGGCCGTGCTCGGCAATGAGGATGCCGAGTCCGAAGAGCTCCTCGCCTACGAACTCGGCTACCGCGTGCAGCCGTCGGAGCGGCTCGCCCTCGACATCGCGGCGTTCTTCAATGAGTACGATAACCTCCGTACCTTCGAGCCGGGCAGACCGTTCCCCGAGACGAGCCCGGCGCCGCCCCATCTTGTTCTCCCGTCGTATGTAGACAATCGGATGGACGGGGAAACCTACGGCGTCGAGATCGCCGCTCACTGCAACGTCACAGATCACTGGAAGCTCGCCGCCGGCTACGCCTATCTTCAGATCGAGCTTCACCCCGATGCCTCAAGCCGGGACAGGACGGCAACCGACGCCGAAAACAACAACCCCCACCACCAATTCCACGTCCGGTCCTACCTCGATCTCTTGCGTAATCTTCAGTTCGACACGGCACTCTACTACGTGGAGGCCCTCGACTTCTTGAGAGCCGGTCTCACCGCGGATATCCCACGCTGCATCCGCCTCGACGCGCGCCTTGCGTGGCGCGCAACCCGAAACCTCGACGTGAGCCTCGTCGTGCAAAACGCGCTCGACGATCGCCATCTCGAATTCGGCCCGAGCTCAGGCATCAACCCCACC
This sequence comes from uncultured bacterium, assembly GCA_965369835.1. Classification (GTDB taxonomy): domain Bacteria; phylum Auribacterota; class JABMQX01; order JAFGEW01; family JAFGEW01; genus CBDUSE01. The sequence continues at coordinate 222 of CBDUSE010000103.1, read as the reverse complement.
GAAGTCGAACGCAGCATCTATGCGAAGGTCACATGGCGATTCTGATGTCCATCCCCGAACAGACGTCCTCGACTGGGCGAGCCGTAAAGCGACGCGGCCGCGGCGCTACGGCGCCGCGCCTCATCGTCGCCGTGCTGGCCGCCGCGGCAGCCCTCGCGCTGCCGCTCGCCCCTGGGTATGCCAAACCGCCCGGCGAGTACCAGATCAAGGCGGTCTTCCTGT